>QBMN01000202.1 GCA_003241845.1 Shackletoniella antarctica
ACCTGGCCCTGACCCAGAGCACCTATCTGACCACCGCCGCTGCTCTGGTCTCGCCACCGGCGGCCACCTCAGCGGTAGCTGGGTCAACCAGGTCTACCAGCCCCCAGCGCTACAGCCATGAACTGGCCCAGGCTGATGCCGATAGCGATAGTGATTCAGCCGATCAGGATGATGATTCAGATCCAAATCCAGATCCCGAGCTAGGGGTGATTCAGGTGCGCAGCCCGGTGGAAGATACTGACCTGGGTATTTTACGGATTCGTGCGCAGCCCGAAATCCCCGCCCAGGTGGCCCAGCAGCCTCGCCCCAAGATTGGGTTTTTGACGGCTCGGCTGGCGATCGCCAGCAGCGATAACGTTTTATTTGCGGTCAATAACGTGGGCGGGCTGACCGGCGATACGTTTCTGCGCCCTTCCCTGGGCTTTGCTGTGTACCCCTCCCTTGGCCCTCAGACGGTGTTTATCGGCACCGCCGACCTGGGGCTACAGCGCTACAGCAGCCAGTCAGCCCTCAACTATGACGACCTGCGCTTTCGGGTGGGTGTCCGCCAGGGTATAACCCCGCGCAGCTACGGGCAGCTGGCGTTGACCTACCAAGAGTTGTTTCGGCCCGGCGGTAATCGCGGGCGGTTTTTCAAAAACACCGCCTTGGGCCTTACCCTAGGTCGCCGCGACCCTATCACCCCCCAGCTGGTGCTCGACTCTTACTACCTCGTGCAGTTCAACGGTGCCCAGTCGCGCACAGAGACCTTCAGCGGCCCGGTAACCAACGACTTTAGCCGTTTGCTTCAGTCTGCGGGAGGGTATCTGGGCTACGACATCACCCCCCAGTTTCAGGCGGGGTTGAGCTACCAGATCAACCTGATCGACTATACCGCCCAAGACCGCTACGATGCCTTTCAGCAGGTGCTAGGGCAGTTGGTCTACCGCCTCAGCCCTGCGGTGCGCTTGAGCATCTACGGCGGGGTTAGCTTTGGCCGCTCGTCTGAGCCTAGGGTGCGGTTTAACGACGCCTTCTTTGGCGCGACGATAGACGCCACGATACCCTTGTTTTAATGGCCACCCAGGGGGTAACCAGGTTACGCCAGATGGTTTATGGCCACTCCCGCCCGGCGCGATGAATCTATTGGCTTTTCGCGCCCCTGCTTTAAATCGGGCCTGGCGATCGCCGTGCGCCGTGACGCGGTGGGCATTAACTTGCTGCAAGGTCTATCCCAGGCCTGAGCTGAGACAGTCTGGGCATATCTATGCCGTCGAGTGCTAACCGTCGATTTCGGCCATCTCAATCACCTGGTTGTCGTAATCTCTGACTAAAAAATTGAGGGGCTTTTCGTTGCGAATTTTGTGCTTCACAGCGCTGAGCTGCACCCGCATGAGAATGTACTCTAGGCAGCTGTGGTCAAAGCAGACGTGGCGCTGCTGGTTGCGATCGCCCAAACTAGCCCCACCCACCACGTGCAGCTGAGTATTTTTGCGCAGCTGGTACCACAGCCCCTCAGGGGTAGACATTGACCCAGCGTTAGCCAGGCTGGCGCCGCCCAGGTACATGGGGTCAAGCCCGGCGGTGCCCAGGGTTTGCTCGTAGTTGTAGTAGTAGTGCAGGGGCACCTCCGCCGCCGACAGATTGAGCATGCCCTCGTAGAAGCGGCGGGCCACCTCTAGATCAGAGACCATCACCGTGTAGACCTTAGGGGCGCTTTTGAGAAACATCCACATCGCCCCGGCGTAGGCCACCAGCAGCATGACCATAATTCCCTGGGTCGACATAATGCTGTCGAGGGGCAGCCCCATCAGGGCCACCGGGGCAGGGTAGAGCAGCGATTGGTCAAACAACATAGGCCCCCACAAAAATAATTAAGCCGACTATAGGGATGAGCGCAGACCCCATTTCGAGGTCGCCCGTACTTAGTGTATCAATTCTGCAATGAACTCCTGATGAACTCTTGTGGCCGGATAGTAAGGGTGCTTTGGCCATCTGCGGTGCGATCGGCGGGCAATGGTAGCCAGGGCAGCGGCAAAATCCTTGGATTTCAAAATTTAGATTTCAAAAAATTAAGTCGCCAAAATCGCCAAGGTAGGTATATTAAAGGCTGATTTACCCAGGTCGCCCCGAGATCGCCCATGATCTCCTCAGGCTCCTCAGGTCGCCCAAGGCTTACGGTGGCTTTAACCCCGAGGGCGGCGAGCTTACCTCCGGCCAGGGTGTTCCCCGGTCGATGTTCTCCACGGCTCAACCTATGTCTAGCACAGCCCATATTCCTGACTTTCCTGAGTGCGACCACCGGCTGGTGCAGTCGCTGCATCACCACAGCGATCGCGAGCTGGTGCAGCTGTTTCAGCGCCACGGTGATGCGGGGCGATATTTCACCGCCATCTTCTGCCGCTACAGCCCCATGGTCTACAGCCTGATTCGCCACTCAGCGCGATCGCCCGTGCAGGCAGAGTATCTTTTTGCCCTCACCTGGCGGCACATTCTCCACGAGCTGGGCGGCGTAGACTGCCCCGAAACCATCGCGGGCGAAGGGCCAGGAGCGTTTACCCTACAAAACTGGCTGATCAACATTACCGCCCTGTGCATTAACCAGGCAGTGGTGCCCGAGGTTGAGTCGATTCACTATGCTCTCGACCAGGCCACCCCACCCCTGTGGTGCTACGTGGAGCAGGCCCTCGACCGCCTGCCCGCCGTAGAACGCCTGATTACAGTCATGGCTCTCACCTTCCGCTGGAGCGAAAATCGCATTGCCGCTTACCTTCAGGCCGAGGGCGAATCGCTGACGGCGGCAGAGGTACGCCAAAAGCTGGGCCAGGCCTTTCAGCACCTAGAAGCGTCCCTACCCGAAGATATTCGTCAGATCTATTTAGATGGCGGTTCCCTGCGGCCAGATCCTCTGCCCGACGATCTAGAGGGTCTACTCAACGTCCCCGACCTAGATGGGGCCGCCCTGGCTGGGTTTGACCTGGTGGGCACCGCTAGCGAGCCCGGCGGTGAATGGGCAAATTAGGTGAATGGGTAAGTTAACTGTGCAGACTGATCCTGTTGCAGAATCATACAGGAACTATGCCTGGGGAGGGCCAACGGCAATGAACCATAGACACCGCCTGGGGCTTGGGTTACTGACCCTGGCATTTTTGCTGGGGCAGACCATGTCGGCCTCAGCCGCCAATTTAGAAGAACAGCTCGATCTGCGGCCCAACAATGCCACCCGAGGGCAGTCGCGAGATGTGGCCGACGGCTGGATGCAGTTGGGCAACCAGCAGCAGGCCGATGGCGACCTGGCTGCGGCCACCGTGGCTTGGGCCGAAGCTGCTGAGATTTATCGACTGCTGGGCGATACCCAATCCGCCGGGCGGGCCTACGGGTCGATGGGGGCAGCCTTTGGCAGCCTGGGGCGCTACCCCGAGGCCGAGCGAGCCTTTGTGCTGCGCCTGGGCACAGCCCGCGACAACGATGACCGGCTCGGCCAGGTCTACGGCCTCAACAATCTCGGCAACCTCTACGTCAACCAGGGTCGCTTAAACGAGGGGCAAACTCACTTTGAAGAAGCCTTTCAAATTGCCCGCACCACCGGCGATGCCCAGGCCCTTGGGGTCTCTCTCAGCAACCTGGGGCGGGTGGCAACCCAGCGGGGTGAGCTAGAGGCGGCGGCGCGCCTGCTAGAAGCCGCCACCAACTACCGCATTTTGGCCAGCGACTACCTGGGAGAAGCCCACTCCTCTAACAACCTGGGGGATGTGTATGTGGCCCTGGGCCGCGAGTCGAATGCGATCGGGGCCTACCGGGTGGCGCTGCGGTCGGGGGTAGAGGCGGGCGACATTCCCCTACAAATTCGTGCCCTAGACGGTCTGCTGGGGGTTTACCTGGGCCGGGGCGACCTGGCGATCGCTAAGGGCTACCTCGACCAGCGCGCTGCGCTGACCCTCAGTGGCGCTGGCGTAGCCGCTGACGTGGAAACCGCTCTTACCTACCGCTGGCTGGGCGACTACTACCTGCAAACAGAACAGCTAGACACTGCCCGCCGAGCGTTTAGCCAGGGTTTAGCGATTGCCCGCGATCTCGAGGAAAAGTCTCTGGAGGCCGAATTCGTCAACCGTCTGCTGGCGCTCTAGGTTCCCAATATAAAGCCCCCCAGCGACCAGTCGCTGGGGGGCTTTATATTGGATTGGCCCGTGGGATTGGCCCGTGCAGTTTAGGGGTGAACCTCGGCGTACTCGTCGGCAGACTGGGCCGCCGCCTCAGCGGTGCCGTTTAGCCCTATACCGACCTTGGGTAGAGGGTTGCGGGCCTGAATCAGGGCGATGGCGCGGGTCACGCTCTCGGGCAAAATCACCACCAGGCTATCGTCGGGGGCTGCATCTAGGGCAGCGTTGACGGCCTCGGTCTCATCCAGAATGGTCTGGTAGGTAGAAACGCCAGCGGCCTCTTCAATACCGTGGACAATCCATTTCGCGGCATCGCCCCGATCCCGACCGCGCGTGTCATCGTCTTCTTTAACCACAATGTCGTCAAACATTTTGGCCGCCAGCCTGCCCAGGGTAATGAAGTCGTCATCGCGGCGATCGCCCGGCCCGCCCACCACGCCAATGCGCTTGCCCGGCCAGTTTTTCACAAAGCCCCCTAGGGCCTCATAGCTGGCCGGGTTGTGGGCGTAGTCGACCAGGGCATGGAATCGACCCAGGTTAAACAAGTTCATGCGGCCTGGGGTCTGGTCGGTAGAGGCCTCAAAGGTATGCAGCGCCTGGCGGATATAGCCAATGTCAACCCCCTGGGCAAAGGCCGCCAGACTGGCCGCCAGAGCGTTGGCAATCTGAAAGGGGGCTAGGCCACCCATGGTCAGGGGCACCTTCTCAGCCTGCTCAATGCGCAGCAGCCAGTCGCCCTTGAGGATCGACAGATAGCCCTGTTCGTAGATTGCCGCCAGACCGCCGCCCTGGGCATGCTTGCGCACCAGGTCATTGTGGGGGTTCATAGAAAAATAGGCCACCTGGCTCTTGACCCGCTGGGCCATGGCGGCGACCAGCGGGTCGTCGGCATTGAGCACCGTATAGCCGCTGGGGCGAACGGTTTCGGCGATCACGCTCTTGAGGTGGGCCATGTCTTCGAGGGTTTCGATGTCGCCCAGGCCCATGTGGTCGGCGGCCACGTTGAGCACCACGCCAATGTCGCAGTCTTTAAAGGCCAAGCCCGATCGCAGAATGCCGCCCCGAGCCGTTTCTAGCACCGCCACCTCTACCGTGGGGTCTTGCAAAATCACCTGGGCGCTCTGGGGGCCGGTGGTGTCGCCCGGCTCGACCATGTTGTCGCCGATGTAGATGCCGTCGGTGGTGGTGTAGCCCACCATTTGCCCGGTCTGCTTAAAGATGTGGGCAATCAGGCGGCTGGTGGTGGTTTTGCCGTTGGTGCCGGTAATCGCCACTACAGGGATGCGGGTCGGGGTGCCGGGGGGAAACAGCATCGACAAAATTGGCTCAGCTACGTTGCGGGCGATGCCGACGCTGGGGCAGACGTGCATGCGCAGCCCTGGGGCAGCGTTGACCTCAACGATGACGCCATCGACCTCGCGCAGGGGCTTAGAAATATCGGTGGTGACGATGTCAATACCGGCGATGTCTAGGCCGATGGTTTTAGCAATCCGCTGGGCCACCCAGATATTGTCGGGGTGGATGTCGTCGGTGCGATCAATGGCGATGCCGCCGGTGCTGATATTGGCGGTGGCCCGCAGGTAGCACATTTCGCCCTTGGGCAGCACCGTGTCGAGGGTGTAGCCCTTGCGATCGAGCAGCTGCCAGGTGGTGCGATCAACCTCAATGCGGGTGAGCAGGTTGTCGTGGCCGACGCCCCGGCGGGGGTCTTGGTTGGTGACTTCGATCAATTGCTCAATGGTCGACTGGCCGTCGCCGACCACGTGGGCGGGCACCCGCTCGGCCACGGCAATCACCCGACCGTTGATCACCAGCACCCGGTGGTCAAACCCCTGGTAAAAACGCTCGACAATCACCCCCTGAGAGACTTCCTTGGCGACCTCGTAGGCTTCTTCTGCGGCCTGGTAGCTGTCGATGTCAATGGTGATGCCGCGCCCGTGATTGCCATCTAGGGGCTTGATCACAATGGGGTAGCCGCCCACATCTTCAATGGTGCTTTCTAGCTCATCGAGGTAGTTAATTACGGTGCCCCGGGGCACGGGTACCCCGGCGTTGCGCAAAATTTGCTTGGTGCCCTCTTTATCAGAGGCCAGTTCTACCGACAAAATGCTGGTTTTGCTGCTCAGGGTGGCCTGGATACGCTGCTGGTAGCGGCCATAGCCCAGCTGAATCATGGCTCGGCTAGAGAGCTGCATCCAGGGAATATCTTGGGCCTCGGCCCCGCGCACAATGGCTTCGGTGCTTGGCCCCAGGGCGGCATCGAGGCGAAACTCAGTGAGGTCAGCTAGGTCTTGCTCTAGCTCTGCCTTGGAGTAGTGGCCGGTTTCGACCAGGCTGTTGCAGAGCCGCACCGCCGCCCGCGCCGCATAGCGCCCGGCCTGCTCATTTTGGTATTCAAACACCACCTGGTAGACCCCAGGCTCGACCACAGAACGGGTGCGGCCAAAGCCCACGGGCATACCCGCCATGGTTTGCAGCTCTAGGGCAACATGCTCGATGATGTGGCCCATGTAGGTGCCCTGGCGCACCCGGCTCAAGAAACCGCCCCGGTGCCCCGGCGAGCAGAAATGCTCGATCAGGCTGGGGAGGGTTTCGGCCAGCGCTTCGTAAAACCCAGGGATTTGGTCGGAGGGGCGATCGGCCAGGCCTTCTAGGTCTAGCCGCATCAAAATCAGGTTGGGATACCGGATGCTCCAGTAGTTTGGCCCTCGTAGAGTCTGGGTTTTGAGAATTCGCATGGGCTGGGGTGACTCACTGGTCGTAAAACAACGTCAGCTTAGGGTTTTGAAAATTAAAAATTTGAATTGGTAGCTATTTAAAACCTGTACCGACTTAATGTCGGCGATTGATCTCTTCGGGAAAACCCGACGGGCCTAAGACCCGTAAGCAAGACCACTCAGCTACTCAGGCTGGATAACCCAGTTAGGAGGCACCTCGAACCGTTTAACCCAGATGCTCGAGTTTGTAAGGAAACCCAGACGACGGCCGGGGAAACCTGCCTTTAGACTTCGAGGCGGCCCAGAGCGAGTAGAGCGATGCAGGCAGTATAACCCTAGCCCAAGGCTCAAAACAGTATTTCTTGAGGGTTATTCTGGGCAGATCTGCCTGGGGGATGACGAGGCCCTCTGCCTATTGGGTGAGGGCGCGAAGAAAGCTCTGAAGCTCGCTGAGAAAACCGCCTCGTTTGCCCTTAGGTGCAGCACCAGGGGCCGCAGGGTCGGCGGTAGTTTCACCCATTAAAATGCGGTCTAGGGCTTCGCCGGAGGGCTTTTGGGGCACCTCGGCCAAAAGCTGGTAGCCGGCTTCGGTTTCTTGCCACACCTGCCAGGGGTGGGGGTAACACCGCAGCACTACGGCTCCATCGCGGGGCCGCAGGTAGTATATCGGCTCTAGGGTGCTGAGAAAGCGATCGCGCAGCTGCCGCCCGGCGTAGCCAATGCCGATGGTGGCGACGTCTTCGAGCTTGGGGTTGAGCATGATCACAAACTTATCCCCGGCCTCGGCGCACATCTCTTCTACCTGGTTGACCTCCACCGAGGAGGGTTCGACAAAGAGATAGACCTGGTCGTCGGGGGTCATCTCGCTGTGGAGCTCGCCAATGCCGCGCACCACAAAGTCGGGGTTTCCCCAGTCGCGGCGGGCCAGGGCTGCCGACCCGGCATCGGGAAAGTAGATTTTGAAGGTGAGGCCCAGCTCTTGCAGGGCGGGGTAAAACTGCTCGGCTACGGGCATGCCCTTCAGCTCGGAGTAGACCAGCTCTACCATCATTCGCGGCAGTCCGGCCTGGATGGCGGCCTGGGTGGCAGTGCGGGCCTGGGCGATCGCCTCTTCGAGGCTGGCCGGTACGGTGGTCGCAGAATCCATAGTTGGGCAGGAGTTAGGGGGTTAGGGGGTAGGA
>QBMN01000203.1:0-7502 GCA_003241845.1 Shackletoniella antarctica
ACCCACGCCCCTACCCCTCTACCCACCTACCCACCTACACCTGTCCCCACCTCTCTCCCCGCCGAGATCCTCAACCAGGTCAACTCAATCCTGGCCCAGGGCTATCGGCTGGGCCTAGAGCATGTCGATCAGCGCCGCTTTCAGACCAACGCCTGGCAGAGCGGCCCCACCATTCCCAGCCAAGATGCCGCCACCGCCAGCGTGGCCCTAGAGCGCTGCCTGGGCGACTACGCCAACGACTACGTGCGGCTGATTGGCATCAACCCCAAAACCAAGCAGCGGGTGATGGAAAGCATTATTCAGCGGCCCCAACGCTAACGGTTTCTTGCTGTTTTCTTGCTGATAGGGCGCGGCGCGGCGGTTTAATGGCAGGATGGGGGCCTAAGCAGTTCTTTGACGAGCGCTGGACAACATCCTCGAAGAAATGTTCCGCGTTTGCGTTAGCCAAACGAGCAATCCGCCAAAAATGCCCAACAACCAGCGTCTTTCATCGGGAATTGAAGGCTTAGATGAAGTCTTAGGCGGTGGGTTTCCCCCTAGTCAGGCCTATTTGGCTCGGGGGGGGCCGGGCTGCGGCAAAACCACCCTGGGCTGGCATTTTCTCACCACCAACCTGGAAGATGGCACGCCTCGACTGTTTATCACCCTGGGCGAGTCGCAGGCCCAGCTCAAGCGCAACGGGGCGGTTTCGGGCTTCCCGGTGGAGGCAGTAAAGGTCTTAGATCTCAGCCCTGATGCCGACTTTTTTGTGCAAAACCAGGGCTACGACATTTTTGCGGCGGCCCAAGTAGAGCAAGACCCGCTAACGGAGCGCATTATCGAGCAGGTCAGCGCGCTCAAGCCGCAGCGGGTATTTATCGACTCGATGACTCAGCTGCGCTACCTGGCTGCCGACACCTACCAATTTCGCCGACGGGTGGTGGGGTTTTTGCGCTTCTTGCTGCACCAGGGGGCGACGGTGCTGTTTACCTCAGAGAGCAGCCAGGAGGCTCCCGATGAAGATTTGCAGTTTATGAGCGACGGCATCATTACCCTGGATATGCACGAGCAGGGGCGGCGCATTCAGGTGTCTAAGCTGCGGGGCAGCGGGTTTCGCAAGGGCTACCACGCCATGCGCATCGGCGATCGCGGTTTGGTAGTGTACCCCCATCTGGTCGCTGGGGAAGATAGTGTGGTCAAAGCCCCAATCCGTCTCTGCCCGGCTGGCATTCCCGAAATCGACGAGATGCTCAATGGCGGCATCGAAACCGGTACCGTGACAATTATTTCTGGCCCCAGCGGCGTAGGCAAAACCACGGTGGGGCTGCAATTCATTAAAGAAGCGGCGGGTCGAGGCGATCGCTCTGTGGTCTATCTGTTTGAGGAATCCGTAGATACTTTGCTCAGCCGCTGTGAGGGTATCAATATTCCGGTGCGGGCGATGGTAGAACGAGGCACGCTATCGGTGATTAAAGTTGACCCGCTGGTATACTCCCCCGACGAGTTTTCCCACCAGGTGCGCCTGGAGGTCGAAAAAGCTGGTGCCCAAATCATTATGATCGACAGCGTGCTGGGCTATAAGCTGTCGTTTCGAGAAGACCACCTGATTCGCAATGTTCATACCCTCTGCCAGTACCTGAAGGGGCGGGGCGTCACGACCCTGCTCATCAACGAGGTCGCGTCGATTACCGGCGACTTTAAAGTGACGGAGCTGGGGGTGTCCTATCTGGCCGACAACATTATTTTTCTGCGGTACTTAGAAATTCGCGGGCAGATGCGGCGGGCCATTGGCATTTTGAAAAAACGCCTCAGCGACTTTGAGAAGACTCTACGGGAGTTTGAAATTTCTCGTTACGGCATCAAGGTGGGTCGTCCATTGACTCAGCTGCGGGGCATCTTAAGTGGAGTGCCTGAATTCATTAAGTCCCAAGAAAATGAGCCATGATGTTCTACCTGACCTGGTCAAGCCTTCCCCCGAACCCGACGATCGATGGCAGTCTCGCATTTTTCTAGGGATAGACCACCAGCAAAATCGCCAGCTGCTAGCCGCCCTACTGAGTCGTTTCTATAGCCTGCAAGACTTGCCAGCGGCGGCGATAAAGTGGACTCAAGCATTTGATCTATGCATTTTTGATGCCGCGTTTTTGGGCCGCTGTGCTGAGCAGATTGCCGAGCAGCGAGCGGCAGCCAGCCCGGTATTTCTGCCCTTTTTGCTGCTGATAAAGCGCCCGCACCTGGCCCGCATGACGGCATCCCAACGCCAGCAGGTCGACGATGTGATCACCATACCCGTTGACCAGACCGAGCTGCTGCTGCGGGTTGAGTCGCTGCTGCACGCCCGCCAGCAGTCGTTACAGCTCAGCGCCCTGCTGGCCCAGGAGCGGTTAAAAGAGCAGCAGCTTGAGACTGACAATCAGATTCTTCAGCAGATAGCGACTCAGGATGGTCTGACCGGCATTTCTAACCGGCGCGCCTTTGATGAAAAGCTGGCCTACGAATGGAAGCTCGGCCGCCGAGAGCAAACCCCGCTGGTGGTAGTGCTCTGTGATGTTGACTACTTTAAAGCCTACAACGATACCTACGGCCACATTACGGGCGATCGGTGTCTGCGGGAGATTGCAGGCGTGCTCGATAAAGAGATTCGGCGCCCGGCAGACCTGGCCAGTCGCTACGGCGGCGAAGAGTTTACCCTGATTCTGCCTAAAATCGATTTAGAGGGGGCGCTGCATCTGCTAAATCGCATTCGCAGCACCCTACGGGCCTGCGCCATAGCCCACTCGCAATCGGCTGTCGGCCCCTACGTTAGCCTGAGCTTTGGCCTAGCTAGCACGGTTCCTAATTGGCAGTTGCAGCCTGAAGATCTGCTGCGCGCTGCCGATGCAGCTCTGTATCAAGCTAAGGCCGAGGGGCGCGATCGCGTTGTTATGACCTCGGCCCTAGCCCCGACATCTCCGCTGACTCAAATCTAGCTGCCCCGGTAGGTGCTGTAGGCCCAGGGCGACACCAGCAGGGGCACATGAAAGTTGCCGCTGGGGTCAGCGATCGTAAAGCGAACCGGAATTTGGTCTAGAAAGGGTGGCTCAGACAGGGCTGCACCCGTTTGGGCAAAATAGGCCGCCACATCAAAGGTGATCTCGTAGGTGCCCTTTTGCAGCTCGTCGCCCTCTAGCAGTGGCTCGTCGGTACGGCCATCGCCGTTGGTTTCAACTGTTTTCAGGGCCGTTTTAATGTCGGCTTCGCTGCTAATGGCCCACACTGTTAGCCGCAGCGAGGCGGCGGGCTTACCCAGGGCCGTATCGAGAACGTGGGTGGAGAGTCTGCCCATTGTGGTGATAAATCATGCCAGCTAGCTACAGACAAAGCATATAGTAAGAAGCCATTTGGGTGCAGGCCTCAGCCGAAGAATTCCAGATAGTAGGCTCAATACCGTTACAAATCTGCCTTTTGACCCGCTCAATCTCCCCAATCTGACTTTTGTCGAACTGACACCGATTCGTTAGCCTGACATTAAACCAGCAGGGCCTCTGGGGGTAAATCCACAGATGTTTAATCCTATGACTAATTCGCCGACTCCACGGGCCAAAACTGCCCCTTTCTCCCGTCGCCGCAGACGCCTGATTCGATATTTGGCGGGCGGTGGTCTAGGGGCGATCGCCCTGGGCCTGGTGCGGCCTGAAACAGCCGCCAGCCGAGAGCCTGATCTGGAATATCTCTGCTCGATGTTTCCTCAAAATTCTCGCTGCCTCGACTACTTACCCGGCTTCCAGGCCCTAGATGAAGCCGAGGAACCCATTGCGGTCAATACGTTTTTGCCCACAACCACCCCCGGAGAACCCGTGCCCGTGCGAGGGTTGCCCGATGCGGAAACCAGTTATCTAGTTATTCAGACCGGGCCTGCGATCGCAACCTACGGCATTCGGCCCATCTGCCCCCACAGGGGCTGCACCGTCGAGTGGCAAGGCGATCAAAACCGCTTTATCTGTCCCTGCCACGGGTCGCAGTTTGATCCTGAGGGGCGAGTTGTTGAAGGGCCAGCCGATAGACCGCTGCCGCTGATGACCGTGGTAGAACGACAAAACCAAATTCGCCTAGTCGAGCGGGCTCCCTCGGTCGATCCGCGCTAAAGGGCACCTACCGATTTTGGGGGCAATGGTTGGTAATAGGAGATCTCTGTTGCCATTCCGTTCTAAGGGATCAGCAATTAAAGAACATCCCAGCTTCATTCCCGCGCAGTGCCTGCCCCCGCGAAGGCGTGGGGCGGGAATCCATAATGGGTCTTCTGCTAACGTTGATATCTTGTTTCAACGCCAACCCGCGCCGCCTGGATGCTCTCGGCCAGCTGACGCACCACCGCCACCATCGCCAGAGCATTGTCTAGCTTGTTGACGGCAGAGCCAATGCCGACGCCAGCGGCCCCAGCGGCGATCGCCATCGGAGCCGTCACATCTGACAGGCCCGAGGCACAGAGCACCGGCACAGTCACCGCGCGGGCGATCGCGTGGGCTGCCGCTAGGGTGGGGGTCGCCTTCTCAATCAGCCCCAGGGTGCCGGGGTGAACGGGCTGGCTGCTGGTGCCCCCCTCGGTTTGAATGATATCGGCCCCAGCTTCTACCAGGGCTTCGGCTAGGCTGACCTGCTCGTCAAGCGCCAAAATGTGGGGCACCGTCACCGACAGGGTGATCTCAGGCAGCAGGGCGCGGGTGCGGCGGGTGAGTTCGAGCACCTCGGGGGCCTCAAACCGGCGACCCTGGGCATAAAACGCGTCGAAGTTGCCGATTTCGATTAGGTCGGCCCCAGCCGCTACGGGGGCGAGAAAAGCCTCGGCCTCGACCGCAGAAACGCAGATGGGCAGATTGGTTGCGGCCCTAGCCAGGCGCACCAGGTCGGCATCGGCGGCAATATCGACAAAGGTGGCACCGCCCTGGTCGGCGGCTTTCACCACGGCCACCACCCGCTGGGGGTCAAAATTGGTGAGGCCGCTAATAATTTTGAGGGCGCTGCGGGTATCGAGGGCGCGTTGTAGGTCAGAACGCATAGGTTTATCTCTCAAGGGTGGGGCAGGGGCCTGGGCAGGGGCGATCGCTTAGCCATCTGCCCAGGCGCTAATTTGCCATATTGTCGCATTGCAGGCCCAATTGCGGGCACCTATTTTCAGGGCGATATAGCCATCACCTAGGGCTGCCGCCACCGCTGTCGCCGCTGTCGCCACAGGCGCTGGGTCATGTAGAAGGGGCTAACCAAACTGTAGACATACATCGTCATCTCACAGGCGGTGACGGTATCGCTCACCACCTGGCCTCGATACTTGACCAGGTGGCGCAAGATTTTGCGCAGGTCATTGGCCATATAGACGGGCGTGATTAAAGGTCGCCGCCAGGCGGTGACACTGAGCATGCGGGTGCGGTGACGGCTCAGGCCAATGCCCTGAAATAATTTCAGCAGGTAGCCCCGCTCAAATCGACTGGCCGGAATGTCGTGCTGTACTCGCATGGCCGGGTTGTACCAAATTTCCCAGCCGTGACGCTGCATGTAGAGCACTACCTCCAGGTCTTCACCGACGGCCCTAAAGCCGATCGCATCGGCCAGCGACAGCGTCTCGGGCACGCTGTCAAGCCAGGCCCGTCGCCGCACCACCAGCCCAGCGGCTGGGGGCAAAATTTTCTTCCCAGGGGCGTAGATCAGCGGCTCTGCGCCGCGTTCTGTCAGCGCCAGCATCGCCCCGATGCGCTCGAAGTGGGGCGGGGGTGGGGTTTCAAACTCGCCCTGAATGCGGCTGCCGTAGGCCCCCGCCTGGGGATGGGCCTGGCCAAACCGACAGGCGGCCACCACCCACCCCAGGGCCGGATGGTTGTCGTCGTCTAAAAAGCCCACCAGGGGGCCGCGGGCCAGGTGGATGGCCTGCTGACGGGCGTAGGCCGCCCCCTGACGAGCCTCAAAGGCGTAGCGCAGGGGAATATGCTGGGGCCACCGCTGCTGGTAGGCTGCGACCACCTGGGCCGTGCCGTCGGTGCTGTTGTTGTCAACGACAATCACTTCCCAGGCCAGGTGCTCGGTGCCGAGCTGGGCCAGCAGGCAGTCGAGCACCTTTGGTAGGCGATGCTCACCGTTGTAGGTGCAGATCACCACCGATAGGTCAAGGGTTGCTTTGTCAAGAGAAGCGCTGGCATCCATGGCTCTACCGGGTTACGCCAACCCAGTTTGCCCGCAGCAACAGAGAGAATCGCGGTGGGAAAAGCTAAAGAGACAACAGGCAAGCTACCAGCTCATCACCGCGCCCCGCACCTAGTGCAGCCCCGGCTCGATCTGGCTAATGGGCACAAAGCTCTCGTTGGGCAACAGCACGGGGCGATCGCCAAAAATCAGCTTGCCGCGATGGGTCTTGGTGCTAATGGCAATGCCGATGGGGCGCTGCACATCTTCGGGGTGCACCTCGTAGTAGGTGCGATAGATCTGGCGAGCCGACTTCAGCAGGGCCGGGTTCAGCGCCCAGGGCAGGGCTCTAGAATCCGGTGGCTGGGCAGGCGATTGGCTCATGGAAGGGGGTTGCTGTAGACCGTACACGGCTCACCTGTGTGCTTATTTGACAGACTCTAATCGATCTTTCCAGGGGCGGCAAACTCTAAACGGTCGTCTAGAGAGAACTTTACGCCAGGGCGCGCAGCAGGGCGTCGCCCATGGCTTTGCAACCCACCTGGGTCATGTTTTCAGACATGATATCGCCAGTTCGATAACCCTGATCTAAGACTTTTGTCACGGCTTGCTCAATGTGGTCGGCGGCGGCGGGCTGGTCTAGGGCGTAGCGCAGCATCATGGCGGCGCTCAGCACCTGGGCCAGGGGGTTGGCCTGGTCTTGCCCGGCGATGTCGGGGGCCGACCCGTGAACGGGTTCGTAGACCCCTGGCCCACTGGCCCCCAGGCTGGCGGAGGGCAGCATGCCAATGCTGCCGGTAAGCATCGCTGCCGCATCCGACAAAATATCGCCAAACAGGTTGCCGGTGACAATGGTGTCAAACTGCTTGGGCCAGCGGATCAGCTGCATGGCGGCGTTGTCTACATACATGTGGGTAAGCGTGACATCGGGGTAGTCGGCGGCAAGGGTGGTGATGCGATCGCGCCACAGCTGCGACACCTCCAGCACATTGGCCTTATCCACCGAGCACAGCTGCCCCCGCCGCTTTTGGGCCGTCTCAAAGGCGACTCTGCCGATGCGATCGATCTCGCCATCGGTGTAGGCCATGGTGTTGACCCCCCGCTTTTGCCCCGTCTCAGTCTCAAACACCCCCTTGGGGCTGCCAAAGTAAATGCCGCCCGTTAATTCTCGCACCACCATGATGTCTACGCCCTCGACCACCTCTCGCTTCAGCGACGAGGCATCGATCAGCTGGGGCAAAATGGTGGCCGGGCGCAGGTTGGCAAACAGCTCTAGCCCCGCCCGCAGACCCAGCAGCCCGGTTTCTGGCCGCTGGTGCCGGGGCAGCGCATCCCACCTATAGCCGCCGATCGCCGCCAGCAGCACCGCCTCG
>QBMN01000203.1:7512-7874 GCA_003241845.1 Shackletoniella antarctica
CCCCGCTGGCCTTACAGGTCTTCAGCGTCGCCTCCGGCAGCGGCCCCCCCGTCTGATCAATCGCCGCCCCGCCGATCAGTGCCTCCTCAAACTCAAAGGCCAAATCCATCTGGCTGCCCACGTTTTTGAGCACATCCACCGCCACCGCCATAATCTCAGGGCCAATGCCGTCACCGGGCAGCAGGGTAATGCGATAGGTCGAAGTCATAGCGTTGGAGGAAACTCGTAGGGTGCATTAGCGAAGCCATGCACCGCTGCTTACCGGCACATGCATTCAACCGATTCAATATCATACCCCCAGGGGCCAGCCCCGCCCACTTCCCAGGGCAGACACATCGGTCTGCCCCGCCCACTTCCCAGGG
>QBMN01000204.1 GCA_003241845.1 Shackletoniella antarctica
AGCCTACCCCGCCCCCCCTGTCTCAGCCGGTAATTTTGGGCTTTGACCCCGGACGGCAAAAATGTGGCCTGGCCATTATGGGGCTAGACCGGGCGCTGTGCTACCAGCAGGTGGTCGCCGCCACCGATGTGATGGCAGAAATTGCCGCCCTGCGCCAGCGGTTCCCCATTTCAATGATTGTGCTGGGCGACCAAACCGCATCCCAGGGCTGGAAAGATGCCCTCGGCCAGCTCCCCGACCCGCCGCGCATCATGCTGGTAGACGAGCGCTACTCAACCCTAGAAGCCCGCGATCGCTACTGGCAGATGTACCCGCCCTCGGGCCTGGTGGGGCTAATTCCCCAGTCGCTGCGCAAAATTTCTCGCCCAATCGACGATATCGTGGCAATTTTGCTGATCGAGCGCTACCTCAACCGCCTAACCGGCGAGTGAAACCAGTAGCGACCCCTAGCCAAACTGCTGCTTGGCCGCTTCGTACACCTCTACGGTGATTTGGCTTGCGCCCTGGGCTTGGGCAAATTTCTCAATCTTTTTGCGGGCGGCAGGGCGCACAAAGAAAGGAATCTCTTTGAGTCGGGCTTCGGCGTCAGCGGTCCATTCCATAGCCATTCCGTAGATAGAGGCGCAATTTTGCGAGGAACTTCAAACTTCTTTACGATATCAGGGGCTAGGGCCTCTTTGGCCTGGGGGCATCTTTGGCCTGGTGAGATCACCCGCTGCGGCCTCATCCCCGCACAAGCTCCCCCAGTGAAGGGCTACCAGGCCCCAAAATTCTCTCAATAGAGAATTTTGGGCAGGGAGTTGTGGCCTAGAACCCTTGGCCTAGCCAGGTATCTGACCGCGTAGGTGAATTTAGGAGATTGCAGTGGTAAAGAAACTTTTGTGGGTAATGCTGGCCGCCGTGGTGGCGGTGGGCATGGCCCTGGGCCTAGCGCCGTCGGCTAAGGCCAACATTGTGGCCGAGCCGGTGGTGTACACCATCGATGGGCAAGCCTTTGAGGGCTACTTTGCCGTTAACCAAAACTTTGGCCAAACCCAGCCCCTGGTGCTGCTGGTGCACGACTGGAACGGTCTGGATGACTACGAAAAGCGCCGCACCCAGATGCTGGCGGAGCAGGGCTACGCGGCCTTTGCCGTAGACCTCTACGGCCAGGGGGTGCGGCCCACCAGCCCCGATGAGTCTCGGGCGCAGAGCCGTGCCCTCTACGCCGATCGCACGACTATGCGATCGCGCCTCATGGCGGGCCTCACCCAGGCCCAGGCCCAGGCGGGGGTAGACGGCGATCGGGTGGTGGCCATCGGCTACTGCTTCGGCGGAGCCGCCGTGCTTGAGATGGCCCGTGCCGGCATGGCTGTGGATGGCTTTGTGCCCTTCCACGGCAGCTTTGAAACCCCCGAGGGGCAAGACTACAGCCAGACCCAGGGCCGCATTTTGGTGCTGCATGGCTCTGACGATGGCTCGGCCCCCATGGCCGACGTGGCCCAGTTCGCCGCCGAGCTAGACGAGGCCGGGGTTGACTTTGATATGGAAATCTACGGCGGCGTTGACCACGCCTTTACCCTGTGGAGCGATGCCAATCGCTACGACGGCCTGGCCGATCGCCGGTCGTGGCGCGCCCTGATGACCTTTTTGGGCGAAACCCTGGGCTAATAATTTAGCCCTGATTTGTACAGTTAAGCAGGGGTTTGTTATCGGTGGGTCAGGGGCTTTGCCCTTTGCCAACTGATCGATTTAGAGAAGTCTATCTCTCAACAGAGCATGGCCCGCGTAAGGATAGTCACCATAGAGGTTGGAACCCAGGTTAGGGGAAACAAAAACCATTTGCTTCCCCTAACCTGGGCTATAACCTTCACGATAAGGATTGTCTTTATATGACCGCTCAGATGATGCAAACTCGAAAACTGGTTGCGGTATTCAGTACCCGCCAAGAGGCCAACCAGGCAAAACAAACTGTTCAGACATCGGGGCTGAACGGGCAGCAAATATTTATTGACGATCAGGTTTCCCCTAGCATTCAGGTAGCAGCTCAGGGTACCACTACAGGTGGCCAAGCCGGCTTCTGGATGGGGCTGTTTTTGGGCGGCATAGTGGGGCTCATTGCCACCATCATTGGCTCTTTTTTGCTCACGGGTGACTATCCCCACTCTGCCGCCAGCAGGTTTGTGGTGGTCGGCAGCGCGATCGCCGGTAGTGTTTTTGGCGCTCTCGTGGCCAAGGGGCTGCGGGCCAGCCAGCCTGCAAGTCAAAAAATCAAAGGCAATGCCGATGTGCCGCGCCAGTTTCGGCTCATGGTTGCCGGTAGCCAAGACGACCTTCGCCGCGCTCAGCAGGCCCTGGGCCAACCCGTTGTGACCAGCTAGCGGTCAAGCTTATTTAGTTGGCTGTTTTTCGCCCCCAGTGCCGCGCGAGGCACTGGGGGCATTTTTTTGACCGAGCCCAGGGCCCCGGCCCTGGCGGGGCAGCAACAATTAAGCGACTAAGGAGGTTTCCAGGAAAGAAGATACCAGCTTTAATTCGGCGACTGTAGCCGCCGCATGGTGGGCACTGCCCACCATTGGGAAACTATTTTCTAGAAGTCACCTAAAAAAGCGACTAAAAAAGGGGAAACACCAAACAGGTGCTTCCCCCTAGAGGGTTCAGGTTTCATGGCGCTACAGACAATTGCTCTAGTAGCGGGGGTTATTGCTAGCCGGAGCGGTAGTTGTGCGATCAGCATAGGTGGTGGTGGTATCGCGATCGCGCCCCTTCAGCCCTGCCAGACCAATCAAACCCAGAAGACCTAACCAACCCCAGTCAAACCCATCGTCGGTATTATCGGTATTAACGGTGTTGAATGTATCAGGTGTTGTCGTAGTCGTATCAGTGGGGGCCGTGGTTTGAGCAGAGGCGGGGAGTGCAGAAGGCAGAATAGCCAGACTTAGGGCAAGCAGGCTACCCCCCATCCAGTTAACTAAGGAATTGCTTTTCATATGACAGACTCTTAAACAACAGTATTCGATAGTATTCGACTCTATTAAGCAACCTAACCTGGTCAAATCTAAAAGCCTAGGTTTGACCAGGTTAGCTCACTATGTTTTTATAGTAAGGATTTCCCCCTGATCTGTTATTCATCCATGGGTGGAGCTTGCGGCGGTTTAGCCTCTCTCAAAGGGCGCATCTAGGCTGGGATTGATGGGTTTGGATTGAGTCTTTTTTGATTGGCCAAGTCTATCTATTTACAGAGCATAGGCCGTCTAGGGACAGTCATCATGTAATACGTAACCCAAAGCCAAAGGGCACTAGAGATTAACTATGTTTTTTCACAAGAAAGATCCTGTTCACACTGTGCAGGTGAATGAAGCTAATCCTGTATTTGCTCAGCTTTTGCTAGAGCAGTTTGGCGGTGCCACTGGAGAACTCTCAGCCGCTCTACAGTACTGGGTACAATCGTTTCACATTGAAGATGCAGGCATCAAAGACATGCTGCAAGATATCGCCGTAGAAGAGTTTGGCCACCTAGAAATGGTCGGCAAGCTAATCGAAATTCACACCAAAAATGTCGATCAAACTGAGGCCTACAACAGCACTCTTTTTGCCGTGCGCGGCATGGGGCCTCACTTTCTTGACAGCCAGGGCAACAACTGGACGGCCAGCTACCTCAACGAAGGTGGAGATGTCGTTAGAGATTTGAGGGCCAATATTGCCTCTGAGGCCGGTGCCCGTCAGACCTATGAATCGCTGATCAAACTAGCCACCGACGAGGGCACTAAAAAAACCCTAACGCATCTGCTAACCCGAGAAATTTCCCACACCAAGATGTTCATGAATGCCCTAGATGCCATGGGTAAACTCACCGACCCCATGTTTGGCAATATTCAACCCGATGAAACTGTAGAGCTTTACTACAATTTCTCCACTGACGACAGCGGTAAAGACGAGCGCGGCCCCTGGAACTCTGAGCCTGACTTTAAGTATATTGCTGACCCGGCCAGTTCTCTGCACTAGGGTCACCGCAGAGTCAGGTTAGCTGTTCTACCCTTTGATGCCATCCCTCATGCTGTTCCAGCATGGGGGATAATCACGTTGCAATTAACTCCGATGCCGACTTTATCCGACCTAATCTGCCCAGGTCGTGAGTTTGAGGGCAGGTCAGTCATTTTCTATGTCTATTGAGATGTATCCAAGGCGACAAATCTACAACTATCGGTCGATTGTAGGCGACTGAATTGTCGTTACGTTAGGGGAATGCAGCAAAACACAGTCAAGTCGCAGTCGATTGATTTCAGCTAGCACTTCATTACTTTGGCGCTGATACTCACTCAGTTTTTAATTTATGAAAGACATGTATTTGCTGCTTAGCACTTGATTGATAAAATCCCAAGGAGACGCAATGAAAAACTTCCTTTTACTATCTTTGTCTGCAACTATGGCCTTGGCTGTAGGATCAACAGCCTACGCCCAAACCAGCCGTGCCTTGAATGACACCCCTAACAGCAAGGAACACAATCCAGCTAGAGAGAGCCGGTTTGAATACCGCAGTAATAGCCTATCCACTGGTGTTCTATCGCCTGATGATTCGGGGCCTAACAACCGCGCTATTCCTCTACCGGTACCGACCTCAGTACGGGGCAATCAGGCCAATAGCTCTACCGGTGGGATGATGACCTCCCCCGATGACACCTCGGTCGGAGGCATTCAATCGCCTGATGATTCGGGGCCTAACAACCGCGCCACACCTGGTGCTGACTCCAATGGGACTATGATGCAGCCCATGGGTGGCCAGCAGACCTCCCCCAGCAACATGAACGTCCCCAACCAAGACAATATCCGCCCTAGCAACACCATTCAGTCTCCCGACTCTCAGGGGCCCAACAACCGGGCCGTTCCCAACGGTGGCTCCGTTGCTCCTAATAGCAACATGATGACTCCTGCGAGTGGTCAGCAGACTAGCCCTAGCAACACCATTCAGTCCCCCGACTCTCAGGGTCCCAACAACCGGGCCGTTCCCAACGGTGGCTCCGTTGTTCCTAATAGCAACATGATGACTCCTGCGAGTGGTCAACAGACTAGCCCTAGCAACACCATTCAGTCTCCCAACTCTCAGGGGCCCAACAACCGGGCTGTACCTGGCGCTGACCCTGTCCAAGGTAACTAGCGCAGACTAGGTAGCTGTGTCTATCCCTCATCGGTGAACTCACTAGTTTTGGGATAGACGCACCGCTTAATCTCTAACCTGTTTTTAAGGCAGGTGGGGTTTATGACCTGTCGATGTCAAGATCCTCTTTTCCGGCTCCCTGCTTAGGTGGGGAGTCGTTTCTATGGCGTCGTTCCTATGAACTGTGAGGTGGAGACATTGATAAACCAAGTCCACTTTGAGAACCGTAGTTTTAGCCCTCACCCCCAGCCCCTCTCCCAGGGGGCGAGGGGAGCCGGAAAATCCTTCAAAGTCCCTCTCCCCAGGGAGAGGGATTTAGGGTGAGGGAAACTCCAGGTTTCAAGTTAGACGAGGTTTAACGTCTCCAAAAATCGCTTTTAGGAACGTGCAGGGTATGGGTAACCTTGACCTCAAGCCTCCTCTACACGCTCGGCCAGCTCCATCCAGCGCTCGGTAGAGGCGTCGATCGCAGCCGTCAACTCCCCCAGGCGCTTTGAGAGTTTGCTCACCTGGCCGTGGTCGCTGGGCGGGTTGTCGTAGAGCTGTTTTTCTAGAGCCTTTTTCTCGACCTCCATCGCCGGAATTTGGGTCTCTAGCTGCCCATGTTCTCGCTTTTCTTTGTAGGAGAGTTTTTTGGATGTGGCCGGGGCTGGCTCGATCGCAGGTGCGGCAGCGGGGCCAGCCGCTGGAGATTTGCCAGAGGCCGCCTGTTTAACCCGATTTTTCTCAGTCTCTAGGGCTGCTTTTTTGTGGTCTAAATAGACCGAGTAGTTGCCCGGATAGTTGCGCAGCACGCCGTTGCCCTCAAAGGCAAAGATGGCGTTGACGGTGCGGTCGAGAAAGTAGCGATCGTGGGAGACCACAATCACGCAGCCGTTAAACTCCTCCAGGTACTCTTCGAGCACGCCCAGGGTTTGCACGTCGAGGTCGTTGGTGGGCTCGTCGAGAATCAGCAGGTTTGGGGCGGCCAGCAGCACCCGCAGCAAAAACAGCCGCCGCCGCTCGCCGCCGGAGAGCTTTTCGAGGGGGGCATACTGCTGGTTTGAGGTAAACAAAAACCGCTCCAGCATTTGGGAGGCGGTGATCACGCTGCCGTCGTTGGTGGTGACCAGCTCGGCAGTTTCTTTGAGGTATTCGATCACCCGCTGGCTGGGGTTGGCAAACAGATCTTCAGAGTGCTGGTCGAAGTAGCCCACGTGGATGGTGGAGCCAATCTCGACGGTGCCCGTATCTGGCTCTAGCCGCCCGGTGATCACGTTCATCAGGGTTGATTTGCCGACGCCGTTGGGGCCAATGATGCCGATGCGATCGTCGGGGGCAAAGTCGTGGGTGAAGTCTTTAAACAGCAGCCGATCTTCGTAGCATTTAGAGACATTCTCTAGCTCGATCACCTTCTTGCCGATGCGGCGACCCACGGTCGAAATATCCACCTTGCCGATGGTTTCTTTGAAATCGCGGTTTTGCATATCGCCGATGCGATCAATCCGGGCCTTTTGCTTGGTGCTGCGGGCCTTGGGGCCGCGTTTCAGCCATTCCAGCTCGCGGCGCAGCACCCCGGCGTGCTTCTTTTGGCTACTCTGGTCGGCGGCTTCGGCCAATGACTTTTTCTCTAGGTAGTAGGCGTAGTTGCCCGCATAGCCGTAGAGGTCGCCCCGGTCGATCTCGAGAATGCGGTTGGTCACCTGGTCGAGAAAGTAGCGATCGTGGGTGATCAGCAGTAGCGCGCCGCGAAAGCCGCTCAGATAGCTTTGCAGCCACTCCACCGATTCGGCGTCGAGATGGTTGGTGGGCTCGTCCATCAGCAGGGCGTCGGGGTCGGCCAGCAGGGCAGCGGCGATCGCCACCCGCTTTCTATAGCCCCCCGACAGATCGCCCACCTTGGCCTCAAAGTCATCGATGCCCAGCCGACTGAGAATCGCCTTGGCGTTAGTTTCTAGATCCCAGGCATCGGCGGCGGCAATTTTTTCGGTCACCGCCGAGAGCTGGGCCATCAGAGCATCGGCGTCGCCCGTGCCCTGGGCCATGTGGTGAGAAATATCTTCGTACTCGCGAATCAGCGCCATCTGCTCACCCGCGTCGGCAAAGACCTGTTCGAGCACGGTGTGGTCGGCCTCAAAGTCGGGCTGCTGGGGCAGGTAGACGATCTTGGCCCCAGGGTTGACCCAAAAGTCGCCGCCGTCGAAGGGCTCTAGCCCGGCGATCATCTTCAGCAGGGTCGATTTGCCCGAGCCGTTGGTGCCAATCAGGCCCACCTTGTCGCCCTCATCGAGGCTAAAGCTGGCATCGCGCAGAATTTCTTTGATGCCAAAGTCTTTGGTGGCAGAGCGCAGGGTAAATAAAGTCATGGGGGGCTGGGTCTTGAACCCTTAGATGATAGCCGCTAGGGTATGCTGCGGGGGTAAATCAGTGCGGCGACACCCTCGCTTTTGCAAGTTTGGCCCCCTCATCCCCCAACCTCTTCTCCCTGATGGAGAAGTAGGGTGCATTCGCGAAGCAATGCACGCAAGGAGGCTATGCCAAGAATAGTCGGCCTCTATCATCGTTTCGGCCAAGGGGTCGTTCAATCGATATCTAAAAGGTAGGGCGTAGAGACCAAGGGACGGTTCCGAGCGGGACGTGG
>QBMN01000205.1 GCA_003241845.1 Shackletoniella antarctica
GAGGGGGTGAGTAGGTGGGTGAGGGGCAGGGAGATTTTGAATTCCTGAGGTTGCCTTTTGCACTAAGCCGGAACAGTTTCGCGGCCAAACTACCCGAACAGTTATAAAAAAGCAAACTGTGACCAATACAATTTACGTCAACTGCCTCTGTTCGGGTAGGGGGAGATTGAAGAAAATTCATCTACAGCGCATTCAACTGTGGCCATTGATTTGCGCTTCGTTAGCCCCTTGCCTTTTGGAGAAAAGCCCTGTGAAACCCAATAGTTTGTACGCTCAGCTAGAGCTAATTCCAGAATCGCCCGAGCAACCGATTCAGACCGATTATTCCCTTGGTCGGGCCTGGGTGGGGGTTAAGGCTCGTCTTGGCCCCGTGGGTACTGCCCTGCTGGCCTATTTCTGCGGCTCAACCGATCCCCGGGTAAGGCTAAGGCGCGATCGCAGGGGTAATACCCTCTTCATCGCCTATGATCCTGTCAGCCGACAGCGCCATACTTTTAGCTCAGAACAAGCGCTGCGGGTGTGGGCAGACCAGCGCTACTACCAGTAGCCCGATGGCTAGGAAAGGGCTTGCCCTGGCTACACAAACCTGTAAATTTTGCTTAGCAGAAAAAGCTCAGCCCTCCCACCGAAGGTAAGCGTCAGCAGGCTAAATCTGATAGATCAGTCTGATAGATCAGTTTCAGGTCTGAGCTTTTTTCTTGGGCGAGGTGTAACCATGCTAGACCAGCTTCGCAACCTAATCAGAATCAGAGGCTTTTGGCCAAAATTCAGCTGGGGGCTCTTTCACCTGCCTTCTAGCGCTAAATTAATGACGCTGACCCTGCTTGTCATTTCCCCTCGACCGATGCTTTACGACCACCGACCAAATTCGGCAGTCGTTATCGAGTAGTTAGTTGTTTTAGCCCCAGGTTTAGCCCCATGACGATCGCACTTACCCAGGTTGATGCCTTTACCGACAAGGCCTACGGCGGCAACCCAGCGGCGGTGTGCGCGCTGTCTGAGGCCCGCCCCGATCGCTGGATGCAGCAGGTTGCCCAGGAGATGAACCTCTCAGAGACAGCCTTTTTCTACCCCGAGGCCGACGGCTACCGGCTGCGCTGGTTTACCCCCACCGTCGAGGTTGACCTCTGCGGCCATGCCACCCTGGCCACCTGTCATGTGCTCTGGAGCGAAGGTCACCTGAGCGACGAGCAGTCGGCCAGGTTCTACACCCGCAGCGGGGTGCTCACCGCCCGCCGCCTGGGCGACTGGATTGAGCTAAATTTTCCGACCAACCCATCCCAGCCTATAGATGAGCCCGCCGGTCTGGCCGCAGCTCTGGGCGCAACCCCCCGAGCCGTAGTTGAAAATTCCCTGGGCTACCTGGTGGAGCTTGAGTCGGCGGCGGCGGTGCAAGATCTACAGCCCGATTTTGTCGCCCTCGGACAGTTGCCCGTCCACGGGGTGATTGTTACTAGCCCAGGCGACGCGCCCTACGATTTTGTCTCGCGCTTTTTTGCCCCTGCCATCGGCATCAACGAAGACCCGGTGACCGGGTCGGCCCACTGCTGCCTCAGCCCCTACTGGCGAGAAAAGCTGGGCAAAGCGACGTTTCTTGCTCACCAGTCGTCGGCGCGGGGCGGCGTGGTCAAAGTGCAAGACGAGGGCGATCGCGTTCGCCTCAGCGGCCAGGCCGTCACTGTCTTTAAGGGAGATTTGCTGCACTGATGCCAATTGAAGTGACCACCTGGTATTTACAGATGCTCAGCCCGGCCCGGCTGCGGCCCAAACTTATCGAGCATGCTGACCTCGATATTCGCCAGGCTCAGGTGGCCTGCCCAGAGTTTAGCCGCTTTCTCTACGCCAGCGTAGGGGGCCTGTGGTGCTGGTACGAAAGACTGACCTGGAGCCGCGATCGCTGGCTCACCTACCTAAACCAGCCCGAGATAGAAACCTGGGTGGCCTACCTCGCAGGCACTCCAGCGGGCTACGTAGAACTCGGGCAACATCCATCCGGGGATGTGGAAATCATCTACTTTGGCCTGCTGCCCCAGTTTATCGGCCAGGGCATTGGTGGCCACCTGCTAACAGTGGGGGTACAGCGAGCCTGGGCCATAACAGCCAGCCGCGTGTGGGTACACACCTGTAGCCTCGACGGCCCCAACGCCTACAAAAACTACGAGTCGCGCGGGTTTACCCGCTACGACACCAAAGTTGCCCTCCAAGTCCTGCCGGATGAACCGCCCACGCTACCCTGGTGATCACTTTTGGACATCGCCGCTGGGGCAGGTCCAGGGTCTTTTACCCCAACTCAACCCCCTGCTGGTAAGACGAGGCGGTAATGAACACGCAAGAAAATAAGGTACCAGTTGCAATCTTTCCTATTGGTGCATTGCTTCGCGTTGGCGGAGCCTCGCCTTAGCGTTATGCACCCTACAGTGATCAACACTTCCGGTACTTTATTTAGGCGCACGTCCCTAAAAGCAAATACGACATCAGTCTTCGACCACAATAGGCGCATCCCCGGCCTTGGCCTTGCCAGCGGCAGCGCCTGGCTGTTGATCGAGCCTCAGCGCCTGGGCCAGGGCCGATCGCGCCTGAGCCTTTTGCACCAGCGGGTCGAGCTGCTCTACCGACAGCCCGCTCAGCAGGCTTAGCTCTTGACGGCTCAACCCCTTCAGCAGCATCTCAACGCACCAGGTGGCGCGGGCCTGCTCAACACTAGGGGGCTGCCCCGTAGGCGAGGCAACATCGGCGGTGACCTCGGCCCACAGCTGCCGCACCCGATAGGGGGTAATGGGCTGGTTGTCTGACCCAAAAAACAGGGCGGGCGAGTCATCGCTGCGGCCCTTCAGCCAGCGGGTGAGGGGGTTTTTGGCGTAAGTGCCGTAGCGCTGACCCATAATCCACTGGTTGAGAGGCACCTGGCGGTGCTGGGGGCCAACCAGCAAAATGTGCTGGCTGCTGTCGTAGATGGCGCTGGCGCGGGTCAACAGCGGCACCTCTGCCGCCGCCACCCCGGCCCCCAGCAGCACATAGATCAGGGCGTAGGTCTGGTTGCCAGCCTTGCGGGCCGCCTGCATAATCTGGTGCACCACTGGGGCGGGCAGATCGATCCAACCGTCTGTCTTGGGGGCAGTGGCTAGGCCGGGCGGCTCTAGGGAGTTGCCGAGGTCAGCGGTCTGGGGCCGCAGGTTGAGCAGCCAGCCCGCCAGGCTATCGACAAAAGCCGTTCGGCTAGGCCAGAGTCGTGAAGAGTGAGACAGGCCACCGTCTTCTGTGGTGCCTTCTGTGGTGCTTTCTGTGGTGCTTTCTGTAGTGCCTTCTGACGCCCCTTCGGTAGCGCTAGCAATGGCGGTATAGCCGAGCAGCAGCGCCATTACCATTCCCGCCACCTCCTCAGGGCGAGGATGGGGAGATTCTCCCAGGCCCAGGAGCGCCTCTAGAGCTTCGGCCATGAAGTCACGGATGGTTTGCAGCCCCCGCCCTAGAGATTGACTGTTTTCGGCAGAAAATTGCCCCGCCTCGCCGATCACCGATCGCACCAGTTCTGAGCGCTGGTTCAGGGTGTCTAGGCATTGGTCAAGAAACTCTTTGAGCGCCTGGTCGCTGGGGGCCTGCCCCAGGACCACCCGATCAAAGCGCTGACCCGGCCCAGTCAGCGCCTCGGCCTCGGTCATCACTGCCGCAAGCAAGCCATGCTTGCTACCAAACTGACGAAACAGCGTGACCTCGTTGACCCCAGCCAGATCGGCCACCTGGCGGGTGGTGGTGGTGCCCACCCCTTGACTAGAAAAAAGCTGAAATGCAGCATCTACAAGCCGCTGCCGAGCTGATATGCGCTGAGCTGCCATGGCAAAAAGAAAGCAACACTTGCATTTTACCAGAGAAGTTTGCTAGGGTTGTTTTGCAAGCAGCACTTGCAATGACTCCATCCATTCCGCTAGAGCATGTAAGAGAGTCTTGCAAGAGCTGTCAGCGTGGTCTGGGTAGTTGCCTGGGCCAACGGCTGCAACCTTACCGAGCAAAAAGGATTTGCTATGACAACAACCATTAAACAAGCCCCACAAAAACTGGGAATTGCCGACCTAGACTGGACGCTGGTGGGCTTTTTGGCCGCCATCCACGGCGTGGCCCTGCTGGCCCCCTGGTTCTTTTCGTGGTCGGCGCTGGGGGTGATGGTGGCGCTGCACTGGCTGTTTGGCAGCATTGGCATTTGCCTGGGCTATCACCGACTGCTGACCCACCGCAGTTTGCAGGTGCCCCGCTGGCTAGAGTACGTGCTGGCGACCATTGGCGCGATGGCGCTTCAGGGGGGGCCAATCTTTTGGGTGGCGGGCCATCGCCAGCACCACCTCTACACCGAAGATGCCGAAAAAGACCCCTACGCCGCCAGTCGAGGGTTTTGGTGGAGCCACATGCTGTGGATGGTCTACCGCAACCCGGCGGTGTTCAACGGGCAGATTTACCGTCGCTATGCTCCGGATATTGCCCGCGACCCCTACTATCGCTGGCTTGACCGCTACTTTCTATTTTTGCAAGTGCCGGTTGCGATCGCCCTCTTTGCCCTCGGCGGCTGGCCCTTTGTGATCTACGGCGGCTTTCTGCGCATTGCACTGCTGTGGCACTCCACCTGGCTGATCAACTCGGCGACCCACATGTGGGGCAAGCGCCGCTTTCATATCGAAGATAACTCGGGCAATCTGTGGTGGACGGCGCTGCTCACCTACGGCGAAGGCTGGCACAACAACCACCACGCCTTTCCTAACGTGGCCCCGGCGGGCTGGCGCTGGTGGGAGATCGATGTCACCTGGTACGCCATTGTGGTGCTAGAGAAACTGGGCCTGGCCCGGCGCGTGGTGCGCCCCCCGGCAGAGGCCATGGCCCAGGCGCAGCGTTAGAGCTAGGCGGGCGGATGAAAGCGGGGGTGGAGTCGATCGCACACCAGCTCCCCTTTCCCCAAATGCTGCTCTACAATGCGCGGCACATCTTCTGACGTGACCCGGCAGTACCAGGTATTGCCGGGCATGACTTTAACCGTCGGCCCGGCACTGCACTGGCCCATGCAGTCGCTTTCGGCCACTAAGATGCTTGGGCTTTGGTGCTGGCGAAACGCGGCTAGCACCGCTTCAGAGCCGCCGCGATCGCACGACCGATGCCGACACACCTGCACCAGCCAGCGGCTGGGGATACCCGATGAAGATGCAGACATTGCCATGGAGCCTCGGTGTGCCAGCAGAGTGATCTCAGCCTGCCACAGATTGCCCAGATCGGCGGCAGCAGGGCAAAGCTAGCCAATCTAGGGTTTAGTCTATTCTCCGCGCCCGCAGGCGGACAACAGCTCGTCTACCCAGAGGGCATCGATCACGATTTGCAGGCGCTGCTGCTGCTGGTGCAGGTGCTGGTCGCAGAGGCAGGGCTGCAACCGGTTGACCAGACCATCGGCTTCGTCGATCAGCAGGTTCAGCAGCGGCTCTGCTTCGGCCCGCTGCAAGATCTCGCCCATGCGATCGGCGGCGGCTCGGTCAAGACTAGGGCGCAGGGCAAGCTGGCAATATTCATACACCGTGGAGCGGTAGCCGAGGGCGCTACCGAGCCATTCATCGCAGTCGGGCATGGGGTCTCCTCCAGCCGTTGGCCAGGGGCCAAGGCGGCATAACTGGGTTTCTGATAGTTAGAAACGCCGAAAGCTACTCAAACACAGAGTACCTAAGCACGGCCTCAGGCCGTCAACCCAATGACGCACCCAAGCCCGTGCCTGGTTCCTTAAGGGTTAGTGCAGGCAACAGCGCTGCCGTGACGGAGGGTTTAGTGAAGTTTATGCATTGATCGTCAGCACTGTTTAAAGCAATGGCGAAGCCTGTCTAGGCCGACACCAGCGCCTGCACCAGGCTTTGGAACAGGGGCAGCCCATCGACCCCGCCCAGCACCGGGTCGGCGGCCCGCTCGGGGTGAGGCATCAGACCCAGTACATTGCCCTGCTGGTTGCAGATACCCGCAATGTTGCCCAGGGAGCCATTTGGATTAGAGGCCTCATCCACAGACCCATCTAGGCTGCTGTAGCGGAAGACAATTTGACTATTAGCCTCTAGCTCCGCCAGGGTGGCCTCGTCTGCGTAGTAGCAGCCCTCGCCGTGGGCAATGGGCAGGGTGATCACCTGGCCCGCAGCATACCCAGCAGTCCACAGCAGGTCGGTGCGCTCGACTTTGAGGGGGACGCGATCGCAGATAAACCGCATGTCTCGATTGCGCACCAGCGCCCCCGGCAGCAGCCCCACCTCGGTCAAGATCTGAAACCCGTTGCAGATGCCCAGCACCGGCTTGCCCGCCCTAGCGTGGGCCACCGTCGCCTGCATGGCGGGCGAGAAACGGGCGATTGCCCCACACCTTAAATAATCGCCATAGCTAAAGCCCCCCGGCACAACCACCACATCGATATCGCCCAGGTCGCTGTCTTCGTGCCAAACCATGCGGGTGGGCTGAGCGAGAATATCGCGGGTGACATAGGCCACATCGCGATCGCAGTTGGCTCCGGGGAAGACGATGACGGCAAATTTCATGGGGGTGAAGAGTGGATGGGGAGGGGGGTGGATAGTAGGGGCAGACCCATGTGTCTGCCCGGCACTTCACGTAACTCACAGACAGGCTATCGCTACGCCGTCGCCAGCGCTTGCAGCTCAACCCGATAATTCTCGATTACCGGGTTTGCCAACAGCTGGTCGCACATGCGATCGAGCTGCTGCCTGGCGACAGCTTCATCCTCCGCCTCCAGGGTCAGCTCAATATATTTACCAATGCGAATGGGGCCGACATTGTTGTAGCCCATGTGGGCCAGGCCCGACTGCACCGCCGTCCCTGCGGGGTCGAGCACCGAGGGACGCAGAGTGACGTAGATGCGAGCACTGTAGTGGGGCACGGCTGACTCCGTTGGCGGCTGAAAATTAGGTATTCATCGGCAATCAACATCCTACCCTATCGGCTGGTTGATAAAATTGAGACACACCAACCCAAATCCAAGCCCGGCAGTGACGTGCTGTCTGTGGGGAAACGACCGTTCCCGAGCTGGACTTGGTATAGCAAGTGAGCCAGCATGGTACGACGCACCCGCAGCCAAGACAAAGTTCTGACCGTTCTCAAGGGGTTAAGCAAGCCGATCTCGGCCCAAGACCTCTACGTCGAAATGAGGCAAGACGGCAACACCACAGGGCTAGCCACGGTCTACCGCTCCCTCGATGCCCTCAAGCTCGAAGGGGCGGTGCAAATGCGCACCCTGCCCTCGGGCGAAGCCCTCTACAGCCTGCCCCAGGAAGATCGCCACCACCTCACCTGCCTCCAGTGCGGCAGCACCATCGCCATCGACCAATGCCCGGTGCACGACCTAGAGCAGCAGCTGCACAAGGCCCACGAGTTCAAGATTTTCTACCATACCCTAGAGTTCTTTGGCCTCTGCCCCCGGTGCCAGGGCAGTCTTGCGATCGCCCAATCTTCCCCAGACGACCATGGCTGCGACACCCATCGCCATTAGGCCCAGGCAGTAATGGTTAAACTTGCTACATTTCCCCAAACCGTTGCTTTCTTTACTTTAAGCAAGGGTTACTCGGTAGGATACTACAGGCCTGCTCACCGTCTGAATTTGGCACCTATGGCGGGGTGGCAGCGGCTCATCGAATCACCAATGGAGAAATGTCATGGTTGCAATAACATCGGTTCACGGCAGACAGATCCTCGATTCGCGGGGCAATCCTACGGTTGAGGTTGATGTGGTGCTCGAA
>QBMN01000206.1 GCA_003241845.1 Shackletoniella antarctica
GGTCTCCAGGGTGGGAGGGCGGCGATATAGCGGATAGCGATACTCAGCGGTGGGCACCGCACTGGCCCGGTACTGAGGTTCAAAGTAGCCGGTGTAGGCGACGGTGCCCTCGCCGTCAGACCCCACCGATTCGTACAGCACAAACTCGCGGCGCAGGGCAGATTGGAAAGCCTGGTCATTAGGGCTGTTGGCCACCAGCTGTCGCAGGCGTTGCAGGCTGCGGTAGACGCGATCGCGCGTCACCCCCGGCACCAAATAATCTTGATAATCTGCCGCCGCCTTGGGGGTGGCCAGGTAGGTCAGGCTGTGGTTAATCGCCTGGGTCAGCGCCCCGCGATTTTCTGGCAGCGTCAGCTGGGGCCACACAGAGTCGCTCACCTCACCAGCGGGGCGCAGCGGTACCGCTGGGGCCGCAGGTGCCGTCGGCAATGCGGCCCTGGACGACCCTTCAAAACTGGTGACCTCAGCCGCCGACAGCCGAGCACTGGGCAGGGCCAGAGCGATGATCGTCCCTAAACCCACTGCCAGTCTGGGCGGGTTGAGCCAAGCCTGACGCCCCATCAATACCGCTCAACGCTAGAGCTAAACACCGGCTCCACCCGAATTGCGGCGACGCGGGAGGGGCGAATCACCATGTATTCTCCCGGATTGACCTTAGGCAGGGGCACCGTGATGAACTCATCGGAGGTGGCCTTGGGCATCAGCTCGCCGCTGTACCACTTTTGGAAGTCTTGGATAGAGGAGAAGCGCACCTCTTCGTGGTGGCCGCCATCAAACAGCATGTGAACAATGTACTCACTGGGCGTTCTTGGCATGGGGGATTGCGATCCTTCAGTTCACCGCCCCTATTATGGGCTGTTTGGCTATAAAAACTACCATTGCCGGGGGAATTTTCTGCCCCATGACAGCGCCGATTTTAGCGGTCCCCTTAGGGAATTGGGGTGGTCTCTAGCAGGTCGGCCACCAGCCGCTGGGGCCGATGGTGCCCCGCCGGGATCAGACGGTGGGCCAGCACGTGGGGAGCCAGCTGTTTAGCGTCATCGGGGATGGCGTAGCTGCGTCCCTCTAGGTAGGCCAGCGCCTGAATTGCCCGGTAAAATGCCACCGAGCCGCGCGGGCTCACCCCCAGGGTAATGTCGCTGTGGGTGCGCGTTGCCCGCACAATGTTGAGAATATACTGCTGTAGCGAGGCTTCTATCGTCACCTGGGCGCACTCGGCCCGCAGGGCCATCACCTCATCCAGGGTGATGCAGGGCTGGATGTCTTGGGGGGCCGCCCCGCCAGCTAGCCGCTGTAGCATGTTCAGCTCTTCAGTTTCGGTCGGGTAGCCGAGGCTAAAGGAGAGGGCAAAGCGGTCCATCTGGGCCTCGGGCAGCGGGAAGGTGCCCTGGTATTCCACTGGGTTTTGGGTGGCGATCACAAAAAACGGAGAGGGCACTAGGCGCGACTGGCCATCTAGGGTCACCTGGCGCTCTTCCATCACCTCCAGCAGCGACGACTGGGTGCGGGGGGTGGCCCGGTTGATCTCATCGGCCAGCAGAATATTGGCAAACACCGGCCCCGGCATAAACTGAAACTCGCCGCTGCTGGGGTTCCAAATATTGGTGCCAGTGACGTCGGTGGGCAGCAGGTCAGGGGTGCACTGAATGCGCTGAAACTTGCCGTCGATGCAGCGGGCTAGGGACTTGGCCAGCAGCGTTTTGCCCACCCCCGGCACATCTTCGAGCAGGGCGTGTCCGCCTGAAAACAGCGCCACCAGCACCAGCCGAATGGAATCTGCCTTGCCGACGATGGTTTTATCTAAATTTTGAACTAGCGCTTCTACCCGCTCTCGCATTCCGTTGACCCCTGTTATGCCAAGCCCAGAGCGGCAGCCATGGTTTCCCTTGGGCAAACCCCCAAACCTGAACTTGGCTAAGTGCATGTAGGCCTATCATGCCCCGATCGCCCCTCAAGTGACTACCGATGCCCGAGCCAGTTCTGCCAGCGCCTGCTGGCAATCGCGCTGAATTTGGGCCTTGAGGGCGTCGAGGGAGTCAAATTTTTGCTCGGGCCGGAGAAAGCTGTGCAGAGACACCTCTAGGGTTTTGCCGTAGAGATCGCCCTGCCAGTTGAGCAGATGCACCTCGGCGGTCAGGGCCACGCCCCTCACCGTTGGCCGGGTGCCCAGGTTCATCACCCCCTGCACCAGGGGGTAGGGGGTTTGGGCTGCCCCCTCCACCCAGACGCTGTATACCCCAGGGCGGGGCAAAAACTTGTCGGCGGGCAGGTGCAGGTTGGCGGTAGGAAAGCCCATGGTGCGACCCAGCTGATCGCCCTGCACCACGCGACCCACCAAGCTGTAGGGTCGGCCCAGCAGCGCCCTAGCGGTTGCTAGGTCGGTGTGTTCTAGCGCCTGGCGAATGCGGGAGCTGCTGATGCGATCGCGGCCCAGACAAGCGAGGGGGGCAATGTGTACCTGCACCCCGTGGCGGGCCGCCAGGGTGCTGAGGTCGTTTACGGTACCCCGACGGCCCTTGCCAAAGCAAAAGTCTTGGCCGACGCTGATTTGCTGTACCCGCAGATGCTTAACCAGCAGGGTTTCAACAAAATCTGCGGGCGAGAGGTCGACCAGCTCTTGGTTGAAGGGCAGCAGCACCAGTTGGCCAATACCCAGGCGGCTAATTTGGGCCGCTTTTTCAGGTAGCGGGGCCAGCAGCGGCCGCTGTCGACCCGAAAAAAATTCTTGGGGATGGGGAAAGAAGGTCATCACCGTGGGCATTGGGGTCGCGGCCCGTTCTGACCGTTCTATGGATTTACCGCTAGAGCCGCCCCGGCTGCCGTGGCGATCGCTAAACCCCCTTAAAGCTTCTACCCGCCCAGACCCCAACCCCTGGGGCACCACCGGCTCGATCACGGCCTGGTGGCCGAGATGAACACCGTCAAAGTTCCCCAGGGCAATGGCCGTTGGGGTAATGGCTGTTGTAAGAGAAGACGTGATCCACACGCTTTATATCTTTACACAGGCTGCAAACCCCAGCCTGCCTGAGGAAGAATTCTGGCCGATGCCAGGCTTAGGAGCCTAAGCCCCACCCACCTTCGACGGCAGCCGGGTTGGTGTAGAGGCTGTTAGGTCAATCACCATGCCCTCTTTGGCCACCACCGCCCCGGGGAAAACCGCTGTGGTGTCAGCGGCCACCTGATCCATAAAGTCATCGTCGTGGGCGGGGTCGTGGTGGAAAATCACCAGGGTCTTGACCCCGGCAGCTTTGGCCACTTTGACCGCCTCCTGCCAGGTGGAGTGGCCCCAGCTCACCTTGCTCGATTTGGGGTCGTGGTACTCGGCGTCGGTGTAGGTGGAGTCGTAGATCATGACGTCGGCATTGCGGGCCAGCCACAGGACGTTGTCGTCTAGGTGGTCGGAGTAGTGCTCGGTGTCGGTAATGTAGGCGGCGACGTGATTTTGCCAGGTCACCCGATAGCCCACCGATTCGCCGGGGTGGTTGAGTAGAGCATTCTCAACGGTGATGTCGCCAATGTGAAGGGTTTCGCCGACTTCTATATCGCAAAACTTGAGATCGGCCCCCATCACCTGCAACGGCACCGGAAAGTTGGGGTGCAGCATTTGGTCGTTGAGCCGCTGCTCAATGGTGGAGCCGTTGGGGGCGATCGCCCCGTAGATATTAAACCGGTTGCCCCGCACAAAGGCCGGCACAAAGAACGGAAACCCCTGGATGTGATCCCAGTGGGAGTGGGTAAAGAAGAGATTGGCCTCTACTGGCGTTTTGTCTAGCAGCGATAGCCCCAGCTCCCGCAGGCCGGTGCCGCCGTCAAAGATCAGTCGATGCCCGCCCACCAGCATCTCCAAACAGGAGGTATTGCCGCCGTAGCGCACCGTCGGTGACCCTGGGCAGGCAATGCTGCCGCGCACGCCCCAGAACCGGACTAAAAACTGTTCGGTAAGCTCAGCCATGAATCTCTCGGGGTTGGGAAAGCATAGAATCTTGGGCTAAAGACCAATAGACTTCATTTAAGTCTAGAGGTGGATTGCTGCCTGTAGGAAAACCACAGATCCTGACCTGACCTTGGGATCAGCCTCAGGGTAGAGCCTTATTTGCCTTGAGTTATGTTATGGATAGTTTTCATAGATATCTCTAATAGTAGTGAACTCTGATCAAAATGGTCAGGGTGGGCGAACCACCCCACCGGAGGAAAATTAGGCCGCTACCGCTTAGTCCTATGGTCTAGTTTGCCCCGAACTGCGTCGAGATCCCGCTAAGAGTGATGTTTTTGATACGTTTCTGCGGGCGGGGTAAATTTCCCTGGCGGCTATTCGGGCAGCAGGGGCCGCTGCCCCCCGGCGAGATCGAGCAGGTCACCGACGGCGGTGAGATTGTACTGCAACGGAGTGACTGAAATGTAGCGATCGCGAATCGCCTGCACATCGGTGGGTATAGCCGCCAGGGATTGTTTCAGCTCTAGGGGCCACCCCTGGTTGGGCAGAGGGTCTTCGATTTCCTGAATCGCCTCCCCGGCCAGCCAGTAGTAGGTCTTGCCCCGGGGGTCAATGCGCTTTTCAAACTGGTCAAAGTAGCGGCGAATGCCCTGGCGGGTGATTTTGGCCCCTTTGATCTCCACCGCTGCTGGCACGTTGACGTTGAGCAGCATGGGGGCACCAAGGGGAAAGCGATCGCCGTCGGCCAGCAGATCGCAAATAAACTCAGCGGCGGGATCAAAGCTCTGTTGGGTAAAGCTGGCTAAGCTGACGGCGATCGCCGGAATCCCCTCCATCACCCCCTCCATCGCCGCCGACACCGTGCCCGAATAGACCACATCGGTGCCCAGGTTAGCGCCGTGGTTAATGCCCGACACCACCACGTCGGGCAGGGTCGCCATCAGCGCCCCCAGGGCCAGCTTGACGCAGTCGGCGGGGGTGCCCGAGCAGCTCCAGGCCTGGATATCGCCTTTAAATATCGACTCAATCACCTCGGCCCGAATCGGCTGATCCATGGTGAGGCCGTGGCCCGTGGCCGATCGCTCGCGGTCGGGGCACACCACCGTTACCCGGTGGCCCGCCGCCGCCAGGCTATTCGCCAGGGTGCGCATGCCCAGGGCAAAAATGCCGTCGTCGTTGCTGACTAGAATGTTCATGACTGTTCCCCCATCACACTAAAATAGTCAAAGCTTGAGGATGACTGATGACTATGGATACCGAGCTTCCCCCGGCTCTGCCATAGGTTTCTCATCTCAGCTCGATTGTTGTTGCACCATACACCCAGAATGACCGTCGCACCCACCTCCCTCGAAACCGACCTGATGGCCATGAAAGCGGCGGCCACCGGGGCGATCGCCGCTGCCGCCAGCCTCGACGAGCTAGAGCAGCTGCGGATTGGCTACCTGGGCAAGAAAGGCCAGCTCTCTAAGGTGCTGGGGGGTATGGGCAAACTCTCTGCCGAAGAGCGACCCCGCATTGGCGCTCTGGCCAACGAGGTCAAAGAGCTGATTCAGACCCAGCTAGAGCAGGGCAAAACTGCCCTAGAGGCTGCCAAAATCGAAGCCCAGCTGGCCACCGAAACCCTCGATGTGACCATGCCGGGCGTCTTTCAACCCCAGGGCCGCATTCACCCGATCAACAGCATTATTGACCGCATCGTCGATATTTTTGTGGGCCTGGGCTATACCGTCGCCGACGGCCCCGAGATCGAGACCGACTACTACAACTTCGAAGCGCTCAATTTTTTGCCCGACCACCCCGCCCGCGACATGCAGGACACCCTGTATTTGCCCAACGGCCACATGATGCGCACCCACACCTCCAACACCCAGATTCGCTATATGCAGAGCCATGAGCCGCCCCTGCGGGCGGTGGCCATTGGCCGCTGCTATCGCCGCGACACCGTCGATGCCACCCACGCCGCCGTGTTTCATCAGATCGAGTTCTTTGCGGTGGATACCGACATTACCTTCACCGACCTGCGGGGCACCATCAAGGTCTTTCTCGAAGCCCTCTACGGCGAAATTCCGGTGCGGTTTCGGCCCAGCTTTTTCCCCTTCACCGAGCCATCTGCCGAGGTGGATGTGGAGTGGCAGGGCAAGTGGTTGGAGATTCTTGGCTGCGGCATGATCGACCCCAACGTGCTGAAATCTGTGGGCTATGACCCCGAGGTCTACAGCGGCTTTGCGGCGGGGTTGGGGGTCGAGCGCCTGGCTATGGTGCAGCACCAGATCGACGACATTCGCCGCCTGTACACCAGCGACCTGCGGTTTCTGCGCCAGTTTTAGGTGGTCTCCAGGAAAAAATACCACCGGGTAGGGGCGCAGAGCCTGCGTCCTTAGGAGGCAGCAAAATACTTGGGTATTTTCATTGCCATAATTGCCCTTAAGCGGTTTTTTTAGAGCACGGCTGCTGGCACAGTTTGAGCAGGCTCTTGATCGCCGGCAGTGCGTGGGTCCAGACCAGTTCGTAGTTAAACTCAAACAGCGGCTCCTGTCGCAAAATAGAGACCCCCGGATAGCTTAGCCCCGGCACCACTGGAGCATTGCCGACGCCGACGCCGCCTGCCACCATCGCCAGGGCGTCGGACATGGTAGAAACATCGCTCGCAATTACTGGTTCAAAGCCCGCCTCAGCGGTATAGCGCCGGTAGTGGTCGTAGATAATCGGCTGGCGATCACGATCGGGCAGAATGATCGGATAGCCCGCCAGGTCAGCCCAGGTGACAAATTCTTTTTGCTCTAATTTGTGGCCTGACTGCACCATTACCGCCAGGGCCACCTTGCCCAGGTGGCCCTGGCGGTAATGGTGCAGACCAGCGGGAATCGCCACATCCCAGGCGATCGCATTCTTCGGTCAAAAAGAAATTGTGTAGTTTTGAGAGCGAAAATATTGATTATGCAAAGATTATTATTTTTTCTCTGATCCATCGGAGTCTTGGGGAAGGCTTGAGCAAAAGCACCCGCTAGGCTCAATATGCTCAAACTCTTTTTAGTGCTTGGTACTGCTGTGCTTTGCATCTCAAGCAGCGCTACCCCCTCCTATGCTCAGCTAGGCACTAATCAAAATTCAACCTTCTATGGTGTAACAGTCAGTTCTTCTTTAGATAGTGAATCTAATTTAGGCTCAATAGTAAGGAATATAGCCTCCTTAAAACCATATGGCAGTAATGAAACTGTCACCATTTGGGCTTCGGGTGGATGGGTTCCTTATCCAGGGCGTGAAGATACCTATGTTGCTTATGACAGATATTTGTACCATCCCTGGACAGCGAATGATGGTACCAGATTTTGGGAGAACGACGATTATAGAAGTATCCGGTTGATCACTGGGTTATTAACAAACAAACCAGAGTACCTTCTGTATACAGTTGATTGTGAAGCTAACGGCTATAAATTAGACCTTTACAACGCATATTTCTCTTCAGGAGAACCACTCAGTTATAACGACCCCGCAGCGAGTTCTCTTACATCTCCTGCGAATACTTTTGAACAAACACTGATCAATAATGTGTGTGCGTTTGATTAACTTGTTCGAACGTGTAACCAGCAATAAAATAATGCTCCTACTCATCTCTGCGATCGTCACCGATCCACCTGAGAAGAGTAGGAGCTGTAGTATCGTCCTTTAGTGATTCTTGCTTATGCTCCAAGCGCTGATAAGCATAATCACTCCACAATCGTAAAGGTTCACTCCCCCCTGCCATCAGACCGATAAATTCCAGTTTTTTTTAAG
>QBMN01000207.1 GCA_003241845.1 Shackletoniella antarctica
ATGCCCACCCTCGTCTGGTTTCGCAACGACCTCCGCCTCCACGACCACCAGCCCCTCGATGAGGCACTGCGGGCCGGGCAGCCAATTTTGCCGCTCTACTGTTTTGACCCGCGCCAGTTTGGTCAGACAGCTTTTGGCTTTGCCAAAACCGGAGCCTACCGGGCGCAGTTTTTACTAGAGAGCGTGGCCGATTTGCGCCAGTCTCTGCGCGCCCTGGGCAGTGACCTAGTTGTGCGAGTGGGCCAGCCAGAAGACATTATTCCAGAGCTGGTCAAGGCCCACCAGATCAAAACCGTCTACTGGCATGAAGAAGTCACCGCCGAAGAACTGCGGGTGGAGCAAGCCGTAGAAGCAGCCCTCGGTGCCCTGGGCTGCGCCACCGTAGTCTACTGGGGGGCCACCCTCTACCATCCTGACAACCTGCCCTTTGGCCTTAACCGCCTGCCGGAGGTGTTTACCCAATTTCGCAAACAGGTCGAGCAGCACAGCACGGTAGATGTGGCCCTGCCTAGGCCAACAAAAATGCCGCCTCTGCCCCAGACGACAGCAGGCCCTCTGCCCAGCCTGGCAGATTTTGGTCTGGAGGCACCTGCTAGAGACAGCCGCGCGGTGCTCACCTTTGAAGGAGGCGAAACCGCTGGCATAGCCCGCCTCAACCACTACGTCTGGGAAGCCGACTGCCTCAAAACCTACAAGCAAACCCGCAACGGCATGGTGGGAGCCGACTATTCGTCTAAGCTGTCGGCCTGGCTGGCGCTGGGCTGCCTCTCGCCCCGGCGGGTGTACGAGACGGTGCAAGCCTACGAGGCCGATCGCATTCGCAATGACTCGACCTACTGGCTGGTGTTTGAGCTGCTGTGGCGCGACTACTTTCGCTTGATCTGCGCCAAGCACGGCGACAAGGTGTTTTATCCCTCTGGGCTGCGGGGGTTGCTAATCGACTGGCAGCAGGACTGGCCGCGCTTCGACACCTGGCGCGAAGGGCGGACAGGATTCCCATTGGTGGATGCGAATATGCGGGAGCTGACCTGCTCTGGGTTTATGTCAAACCGGGGGCGGCAAAATGTGGCCAGCTTTTTGACCAAAAACCTGGGTATCGACTGGCGCATGGGGGCCGAGTGGTTTGAGTCACTGCTGGTCGACTACGACCCGTGCAGCAACTACGGCAACTGGAACTACACCGCCGGGGTGGGCAACGACGCGCGGGGCTTTCGCTACTTCAACATTCCTAAGCAGTCAAAGGACTATGACCCCGATGGCCGCTACGTGAAGCAATGGCTGCCGGAGCTAAAAGATATACCCGCCGCTAAGGTGCACGCCCCCTGGCAGCTTCAGCCAGGGGAGCAAAAGCGGTTTGGGGTCACCCTTGGGGTTGATTACCCTCGCCCGGTGGTCGATCTGCACAAGTCGGTAGCAGCCAACGAGAAGACCTACAATGCTGCCCGAGAAATCCGTTAAGGAGGTCTCCAGGAAAGAAAATACCACCAGGTATGGGCGCAGAGCCTGCGTCCTTAGGAGGCAGCAAAATCCTTGGGTATTTTCGTTGCCAGAATTGTCCTAAGATTGCGCCTCTGCGGGCGTTGCTGTGAAGCAGCTGATTTCTAGGCAGCCTGCGGCCAGAAGACCCCAGAGTCGGGAGGCCGTAGCTGTGCAACGCTACTTTATGGATTTACGCAACCGTAGTCTCTGTAACGGCAGTGGCAAGTGAGCTAATATATTCTTTATATGGTGTTAATCATGTCAGAAATTACTGATGAAGTTTTGGGGGCTAGGCCCTCGGGCAAAATCAGTTTCTAGGCAGAGTTCGCACTGTTTTCATTTCCATAGATCCAACCTTTAAATCAAAACTTTAAATCAAATCGTTGAATCAGCCATTTACTGAATGACCCCAGCTTTGGACAGCTGGGGCTTTTTTTGCGCTGGGTTAGGGCTGCGATCGCGCGCAGGTGCCCCGGCCCCACTGACCGTCATAGCCGACCGAGACCTGGTCGCCAGGCTGGGCTGGGCGGTTCGCGAGGTGCACCAGGGTTACATTAGCCGCATCATTGACCGCGCCGCGCCAAATGGCCTGACCTTTACTGTTATTGCGATCGTAGCTGAGAAAGGTTTCGGCAATTTGCTGGCCCGTGCTGCGCCGGCGCAGCACAATGCGCGAGAACCCGGCCTCACGGGTAAAAAAGACCGTGTAGCTGATGTCGTTTACCAAGATCGAGCCAGGGCACTGCAAATGCAGGTTGTCTTGGTTTGGCTCTACCTGGGCTAGGGCAGTGCCCTCAGGGTCGGCAACGCTGGGGCGCAGGGCGGCGGCGGCCAGGGGGCTGAGGCCCAGCAGGCCGATACCTAAAAAGAGAGCTGTTTTGAGTAGCGCGTGGGGCATAGTCAATCCTTCGTTAATGCTGAATTAACGAAACTCTAATTTGCTATGAATTTTGTAGGACTGATGGGGCACAGGGGCAGAAACCGGTTTTTCCCTGTGGGCAGATCTACCCTTCTGCGGCTACACCTGGGTGGCCAGGCACTTGGCAATTTCGGCAGCGTACTGCTTGACGCTAAGGCCCGTCACCAGAGGCAGCCCATCGTCCGGCAATCTCATCTTCTTCTGCACAACCGCCGCTTGCAGCGCGGTTTCAGTTACCGCAACGGCGTCGGTCACCTCTACCCGCAGCCAAGGGATCAGCAATTAAATAATATCCCAGCGTCATTCCCGCGCAGGCGGGAATCCATCATGGGTCTTCTGCTAACCTCGGTATCTTATTTCAACGCCAGCCCCTAAATGGTCGCGATCAAGCAGAGTTCTGCCGGTAAGAAAATTACAAAGGCTGAACTTAGTATGGCGGCGATAATTACAGCTGGAGTTAACAGATTGCAGCGCCTCGGCAGGCAAACGCCCCAAGGGCAAGGCGCGATTGGTTTAGAATCACCACAGATAACGCTTACCTCTGTCCCCTTATTTCTGATCGTCTAGGATGGCTCAGTCTTCTACTTCCCGACGCCTGCAAACCAGCCCTTGGGATCGCCTGGTGGCCTTTGCCACCAGCGAAACCGTGCTCTACGTTGTGAAGCGCATTTTGCAGGCCGCCCTGACGCTGCTGCTGGCCTCGGCCCTGAGCTTTTTTGTGATTCAGCTGGCCCCAGGCAACTTTCTCGACCAGTATCGCCAAAGCCCGCAGTTTTCGCCTGAGACCCTGGCCCAGCTCGAAGCCCAGTTTGGCCTCGACCAGCCGGTCTGGCGGCAATACCTCAACTGGCTCTATCAGGCGATCTTTCGCGGCAACTTTGGCCTCAGCTTTGCCTACCAGCGCCCGGTGACCGATCTGCTGTGGGAACGGGTGCCCAATACGCTGCTGCTCTCCTTCGCGGCGATCATTGTCACCTGGCTAATTGCTCTACCCCTGGGCGTGATTGGGGCCGTCAACCAAAACCGGTTTCTCGACAAAGCCCTGCGGGTGCTGAGCTACATGGGCCAGGGCATGCCCACCATCGTCACGGGCCTGCTGCTGTTGTTTTTTGCCCAGAGTGTGGCCCCGCTGTTCCCCATCGGCGGGCGCACCAGCATCATCCACGACGATCTCAACTGGTTTGGCCGCATGCTCGATGTCGGCTGGCACCTCATTTTGCCTACCCTGGCGCTGAGCATTACCAGCTTTGCCGGGCTGCAGCGCATTACCCGAGGTCAGCTGCTTGACGTGCTGCGGCAAAACTACGTTCAAACCGCACGGGCCAAGGGGCTGTCAGAAAATCGGGTGATCTATGTCCACGCCCTGCGCAACGCGGTGAACCCGCTGATTACCCTGCTGGGTTTTGAGTTTGCCAGCCTGCTGGGGGGCGCATTCATCACCGAAACCTACTTCAACTGGCCGGGGCTGGGCAAGTTGATTCTCGAAGCGGTGCAGGCCCAAGACCTCTACCTGGTGATGGCTAGCCTGATGATGGGGGCGGTGATGCTGATTGTCGGCAACCTGATCGCCGACCTGGCCCTCAGCTTTGTTGACCCCCGCATTCGCCTGTCAGAGATGAACTAGACGCATGATATCTCAGCTCTACTATCTACTGCGATCGCGCGCTGACGGCAGCTACCTGGTAGCCCGCCCCCACGGCCAAGGCGACCCCAACCAGCCGCCCCCAGCAGGGTTTTTGCTAGTGTTTGCCGCCGACTACGACGCCCTCAGCTACCTCAACGCCCATGCCCCCGACCTCAGCGACAAGTTTGCGGTAGAAACCGTCACCGCCTCCAATCTCAAGCCTCTGATCAGCCGCTGGGGGTTCCAGGGTCTGGGGATGGTGAATGACGCCCGACTGCCCCAGGTGGAGTTCTTTAACCGCAGCTAGTGGTTAAAAATTAGCGTGGACTGATCACCGAATGCCGTTAGGAGGTCTCCAGGAAAGAAGATACCCTCAGGTAGGGGCGCAGAGCCTGCGTCCTTGAATAGGCAGCAAAAATCTTGGGTATTTTTGTTGCCAGAATTGTCCCTACGGCCATCGCTATCTTTTCATCAGAACCCGATATGTCATGGTTGACCTATAGCGTAGGCAAGAAATCGCGGCTTACCCATGACCAAAAACACAACAGGCACCCCGATCGCCGCCCAGCCGCCCGCCTTTCTGCCCAGCTTTCTCAAGCTGGCGGCGGCCAACATGATCTCGAATCTGATGGTGCCCCTGGCGGCCCTAGTAGACACGGCCTTTCTCGGCCATCTGGATGACATTCGCCACCTGGGCGGGGTGGCCCTGGCGACGGTAATTTTTAACGTGGCCTACTGGAGCTTTGGCTTTTTGCGTATGGGCACCACGGGCACCACCGCCCAGGCGCGGGGGCGCGGCGACGTGGAGGATCTATGGCTGATCTTGCTGCGTAACGGGGCGATCGCCCTCACCTTTGGCCTGCTCATTCTGCTGCTACAAGTCCCCATTCGCGAAATCGGCTTTGGGCTGCTCAGCGGCGAACCGGAGGTGAGGGCGGCGGGCATTGAGTTCTACAACGCCCGCATTTGGGATGCCCCGGCGGTGCTGCTGAATCTGGTGCTGATGGGCTGGTTTTTGGGCCGCGAAAAAGGTCGCCGGGTGATTGCCCTGTCGATGGTGGGCAACGGCAGCAACGTGGTGTTTAACTACATTTTCATCAACCAGATGGGGTTGGCCAGCGCCGGGGCCGGGTGGGGCACCGCCCTGAGCCAGTACCTGACGCTAATCGTCGGGGCAGGGTTGTTGATCCGAGAAGGCGGCTGGCAAAACCTCCGAGCGGTGCTGCCCCAGGGGTGGAACCCTCAGGCGATCAAGGGGTTATTTTTGCTGAATCGCGATATTTTGGTGCGCACCTTTGCCCTGGTGCTGAGCTTTGCCCTGTTCACCAATTTCAGCGCCGCCCTGGGCACCCAAACCCTGGCGGCCAATACCCTGCTGCTGCAAGTGGTGACGCTGTCGGCCTACTTTATCGACGGCATTGCCTTTGCTACCGAGAGCTTTGCGGGGCGGTATTACGGCAGCGGCGATCGCACCCACCTGCGCCGTCTACTAACCCTGGGGGGATTCACCAGCATCGCCCTGGCCCTAACCTTTGCCCTCGCCTTTGTGCTATTCCCTCAGCCGCTGTTTGGCCTGCTGACCATTCACCCAGGGGTGATTGCTGCGGTGCAGACCTATGTGCTGTGGCTGGTGCCGGTGCTGGGGCTGGGGGCGATCGCCTACATGCTCGACGGCTACTTTCTCGGCCTCACCGCTGGCCGGGTGCTGCGAAACGCGACGGTGCTGGCGGCGGGGGTGGGGTTCTTGCCCCTGGCCTTGGTGGCCCAATCGTTGGGCAGCGCTCACCTGCTGTGGCTGGCCCTGGTGGGGTTGATGGCGGCCCGCGCCCTCACCCTGCTCTGGGCGGTGCCAAAATCGTTGACCTGACCACCGCCTGCGTTCCTATAGCGATCGCCCAGGCAGACTTACCCCTGGCCCCTCCCTGGGAGGGGAAAACGAGCCGATTTTCTCGTCTGTCAGGGTTATCCCAGCTCGGGTTAGCCCCGGTTGGCCACCGAGGTGCGCTGGCTAAGAATGGCCTGGTGGGCCTGCTCCCAGTGGTGCGTAACGATACGGATTTGGCTGGGGTCGGCCTGGCCCTGGGCGCGGTATTCGCGCACGGCTTCGAGGGCCGCCTGGTTGCTGAGCAGGGCCAGGTCGGCCCCGTTCCAGCCGTCGGTGCAGCTGGCCCAGGCGCTGAGGTCGACGGCCTCTAGGGGGCGATCACTGTTGTGCACCTGCAAAATCGCCAGCCGTCCAGCGGCATCCGGCAGGCCAATCTCCAGTTGTAAATCAATCCGGCCAGCCCGCAGAATAGCGGGGTCGAGGGCGCTGGGGCGGTTGGTGGCCCCAATCAGCAGCACGTTGGTGCAGTCCTGGAGGCCGTCGAGTTCGGTCAAAAGCTGGCCGACAACGCGATCGCTCACTCCAGAATCGCCCTGGTACTGCCCCCGCGCGGGCACCAGGGTATCGATCTCGTCGATAAACACCACACAGGGGGCGGCCTGACGGGCCTTGGCAAACAGTTCGCGCACGGCCTGTTCAGCGGCACCCACCCAGCGGCTGAGCAGTTCTGGGCCGTTGACGGCGATGAAGTTGGCCCGCGCCTGGGCGGCGACGGCCTTGGCCAATAGGGTTTTGCCGGTGCCAGGAGGCCCCCAGAGCAGCAGGCCGCGCGGCGCTTGAGCCCCGGTTTGGGCGTAGAGTTCGGGGTAGAGCAGTGCCCCCTCGACCGATTCTTGCAGGATCTGTTTGACCGATTCCAGCCCGCCGATATCGTCCCAGGCGATCGCCGGCGACTCCACCTCCACCGAGCGCAGCACCGAGGGCTTGATCTCTTTAATCGCCTGGAGAAAATCGTCGTGCACCAGGGTCATGGTGTCGGGCACGGGGCCAGCTAGATCCGGCACCTGGCGGCGCAGGGCAAAGTAGGCGGCTTTTTGGCACAGGGCCTTAAGGTCGGCCCCCACCATGCCCACCGACAGATCGGCGATCTCCGCCAACTCCACCCCATCCAGCGGCATCTCGCGGGTTTGAATCTGGAGAATCTCTAGCCGTCCGGCGCGATCGGGCACGCGAAACTGCACCTCGCGATCAAAGCGACCAGGGCGGCGTAGGGCGGGGTCAAGGTGGTCGGGGCGGTTGGTGGCGGCCAGCACGATCACGCCCTTAGTCTGAGCAAACCCGTCCATCAGGCCCAGCAGGGTGGCGACCAGGCGCTTCTCGACTTCGCCCTCGACCTTGCTGCGATCGGGGGCGAGGCTGTCGATTTCGTCGATAAACACCAGGCAGGGGGCGACCTTTTTTGCCTTTTCAAAAATCGCCCGCAGGCGCTGCTCGGCCTCGCCGTAGTATTTACCCATCACCTCGGGGCCGACGATCGCAATGTAGTTGACCCCCAGGTCTTCGGCCAGCGAGCGGGCCGTCAGGGTTTTGCCGGTGCCGGGGGGGCCAACCAGCAGCACGCCGCGAGTGGGTTCTAGACCGAGCTTGGCCAGCACGTCGGGCCGCTTGAGCGGAATTTCCACCAGCTCGCGCAGCTCTTGCAGGGTGGCAGAGAGGCCGCCGACATCGCCCATGGTGGGTAGCCCGGTGGCTCTAGCCCCAGATTGGGGGGATGGGGAAGATGAGGAG
>QBMN01000208.1 GCA_003241845.1 Shackletoniella antarctica
TCCTCACCCCTCACGCCCCCTTCCCACCCACTCATACCAAATCCTGCTTGTCTACCTCTGATTCAACCGGCCCTGATTCAACCGGCCCTGATTCAACCGGCCCTGATTCAACCGGGCGCATGCGATGTGCCCCTACTGCCCCTTGCAATTCTAAAAATTGTGCGTATCCTTAATTATGCTCCAGGCCCATGCTGTATTTAGGCTAGCTCGACGAGGTTCTGACGCTGCATCTAGCGTTTGCTGACAAAAGGCTAGCCCCTGCAAACACCGCTACTCACACCGCACCAGAGGGAAACACACCCATGGCATACCCCACCCAAGTTTTTTCATCGAGTCGAACCGCTGGCCAAACCTCTGGTCAAACCTCTGGCCATACCACTGGGGGCCATCGGCTGGGAGGATGGGCGGGCGCTGGGCTAATGGCATCGACGCTGCTAATTATCTGCCCTGCCGCCCAGGCTGGCACCCTGGCCGCCTGGCAGTTTGACCCAGCCAGCCAGCGGTTGACCCTGACCCTGCCCAGCGGCGTCACCCCCCAATACTCCGTAGAGCGTGACCCGGCCCGCATTGTGCTGACCATTCCCCAGACCCAGGTGGGGTCGGTGGCCACCCAGCAGGCCTACAGTGGTGCCGTCAGCCAGGTGAGCCTTAGCCAGGTCAATGCCGACACCGTTGTGGTGCTAGGGCTGGCCCCCGATACCGTGCTCGCCGCTGAGGGGGCTAGTCTGGTGGCCATCGCGGCGGGTGACCAAACCCGCTGGGTGCTGACCGCCCTGGTCACGCCCTCCGCCATGCCCTCTGTCACGCCTTCTGTCACGCCTTCTGTCACGCCTTCTGTCACGCCTTCTGTCACGCCTTCTGTGGCAATAACCCCCAGCATGATTGTGGAACTGCCGATGATACCCGGCAATGACCCGAGGCTTGGCTTTCCAGAAGCTGGCACCGGGCGACTGAGCACCTCGGCGGCAAACCTGATGCTGCCCAGCGATGTCAATAATCTGACTAACCTGCCCGAGACCTTGCCCGTAGACCCTTTTAACCTGGGGCAGCCGGGGGAGCAAGTGTCGGTACCCAGCCTGGCCGAGCTAGACGCAGCGGTTGGCCCCGTGGCGATCGCGCCCCAGCTAACGGCTCCATCCTTAGAGCCACCGGCCACGGCGGTCCAACCAGCAGAGGTGGGGACGTTGCCCCCAGCCGCGCCGCCCGCCGGCACAGCATCCGTGCTGACCCTGGAGCCGCCGCCGCTAGCCACGGCCCTCTCTGCGCCAGCCGCGCCCGTGGCTACAGCCTCTGGTTCAGAGGCCATAGCCACCATCGACTCTGAAACTAGCGGCATACCCATTGCGGTCACGCCCCCTGAGCTGCCAGCGGCAGAACGGCCTGCAACCACAGCCCAAGGGCAGGTTTCTGAGGCGATCGCCGCCGACCCGCCCGCAGCTACAGCCCAGGCCAGTGACAGTGCGATCGCACTTGCGATCGCCGCTGAACCGCCGCCCGCTAACGCTCCTGCGGCCAGCGGGTCGGCAGCGGTGATTGCGACCGACCCACCAGCGCTGCCCCAGCCGGAGGTGTTCGCCCCTGGGCAACTCAGTATTCCTAATAACATCGGCCCCAACGTCATTGGCCAAGAACCGCCGCCGGTAGCCACGGTGCCCGTGGAGCTAAACGACCCCAACCTGCTGGCGGTGCCCACCGCCCCTAACACCACCGCCCAGGGCAATGTTTTACCGCCTGAGAACACCGTGATGGTGGCGGCAGCGGGCCAGACGATTCTCTTTGGCACCCCACTGCCCAACGGCGGTCAGGCCGCCTACCCCGACGCCATCAACCCAGCCCCGGCAGAGCGGCTCTACTCTCCCGACACGCTGATAGCAGCGGGTACGGTCTTAGAGCTGCGCTACGTGGGCAACGAGGCCCTCAATCTCAACACCAGCTCTAGCCAAAACCAGGTGCTGCTGCTGGCCCAAGACATTCGCGACCCCATCACCAACGGTGTTGTGGCCCCGGCGGGCAGTCAGCTGATCGGCCAGTTTGAGTCGACCCCCCACGGCCAGCAGTGGGTGAGCAAAATGCTGATCGCCCCCGCTGGTCAGCAGGTCGCGTTCTCGACTACCTCTGACTACATCATCGGCACCCCAGAGATTAGCGCCCCCCGCGTGGCTGCTGGGGCTGGGCTAGGGGCACTGGCGCTGCTGTTGGTCACGGGCCTGAGCGGCATTGGCCTGATCGGCGGTGCCATAGTCGGGGCAACCACCATGGTGGGCACCTCACCTCAGCACATTGTGATTGAGCCTAACCAGGTGATTCAGGTGCAGGTGATGCAGGATATTCCCCGCGCGATTCCCATTGCTTCGGCCCCGGAGAACAGCCGTGAATGGGGGGCTGGGGGCTGGTAGGGAGAGTGGATGGGCGGGTGAGTGAGTGAGTGGATGGGTAGGTGGGTGGGCGAGTGAGCGCTATACCAACAGCACTTAGGGACGTGCGTCTAAATAAGGTACCGGAAGCGTTGATCGCTGTAGGGTGCATAACGCTAAGGCGAGGCTCCGCCAACGCGAAGCAATGCACCAATGGGAAAGATGGCAATGGGTACGCTATTTTCTGGCGTTGCCGAGTACGGGTATAAATTCAAACCGCAATGTTCCTCGCAGGGGCGCACAGCTGTGCGCCCGTACCCAGATTCATGCTGTCATTCAACAACGCCTATTTTCTTGCGCGTCCCTTACTGCTTTGGCTAGTAGCCCTTGGGCTGGTGAATCAATTATTGAATTATTGAAGGTCAGCGAATAGATCGAAGGGGAATGGCCCGTAGGTGCCCGACAGCTCGGCCAGCTCGGGTTCTGAGGTGTGAAAGGTAATCAGCACGCCCCGCGATCCGCCGCTGTAGTCATCCAAATACCAGGCCCCCTTGAGGGTGTTGAATTTGAGGTATATTGCTCCGTCGCGGACGGGTAAGTCGAGGCTGACAGAAACCCCGAGGGCTACCAAAAACGACTCTAGGGATTGTTGGCCTTCGCCCAGGGTGTCGGCGCAGATGCCCAGGGTCTGGTAGTCAGACCACTGATTAAAGCTGCGAATATCGTCTCGCACCTGGGCAGCCTCGGCGGCGCTGAGGCGAGGCGGGGTGGCGAGGCGGCTAAACTGGCTCAGTCTCTGGCGGGCAGCGGCAATGGTGTCGGGGGATGGCGGTGTCATGGGCAGAATCGGGGCAGATTAAGAGGTTTTTTGGGGGGGAAAGGTTTTTAGGGGAAAGGCTTTGGGCTTACTAGCAATGGGCCTCTGGCCCAGCTGTCAGAGGTGCCACTATGACCTATCACGTCCGCATGTTGGACATGCCGTCGGGCGAGCGCCCGCGAGAACGGCTGCTATCCTACGGGGCGAAGAGCCTCTCTACCGCTGAACTACTCGCCATTCTGCTGGGCACGGGCCAGGGGCCGGGCAAGCTGTCGGCGGTGGGTCTAGGCCAGCTAATTTTGCAGGAGATGGGGCAGAACCAGCGCGACCCGCTGACCTATCTGCGCGACGTGTCTGCCAACGACCTAGAGCAAATCTCTGGCATCGGCCCGGCTAAGGCCACCACCATATTAGCCGCCATCGAACTAGGGAAACGGGTGCTTCAGTCCGTTCCGCCCGAAAAAACCGTGGTGGATGATCCGGCGATCGCCGCCGCCGCCCTCAGCCACGAGCTGATGTGGCAGGCCCAGGAGCGCTTTGCCGTCGTGCTGCTGGATGTGCGTCACCGGCTGATGGGCACCAAGGTGATCACCATTGGCACCGCCACCGAAACCCTGGCCCATCCCCGAGAAATTTTTAAGTCTGTGATTCGCCACGGGGCGGTGCGCTGCATTGTCGCCCACAACCATCCTTCAGGAAATCTGGAACCCAGCCCCGATGATCTCTCCCTCACCCGGCAGCTGTTGCAGGGGGCGCAGATTTTGGCGGTGCCGGTGCTCGACCACCTGATTATTGGCAACGGCGACTACCGCAGCCTGCGCCAGACCACCCAGCTCTGGCAAGAGACGCCCCAGGGGGCCTAAGGCTCAATCTAGCTAAGAGTGTTTCAGCCAAATACCCAGGGCAGTCTTATCGAGACTGCCCTGGGTATTTGGCGGGGCGATCTGCGGTAGAGCTAATCACGTAGCGATCGCGCCCCTGGGCCTTAGCTTCGTAGAGCGCCAGGTCGGCCCGGTGTACCAGTTCTCGAGGCGAGTGCTCTTTGACCGAGGGGCAATGGCACACCAGGCCAAAGCTCAGGGTTAAGACCGGGCTTACCTCAGAGTAGGCGTGGGGCAGACTGCGATCGGCCAGGGTGGTTTGAATGTACTCGATCACCTGGAGCGCACCCTCCAGGCTGGTGTCGGGCAGCAGCAGCACAAATTCTTCGCCCCCGTAGCGGGCCGCCAGGTCTCCAGAACGGCGCACGGCGGTGCTGAGCACCTGGGCCACGTGGCGCAGGCAGTCGTCACCCGCCAGGTGGCCGTAGTTGTCGTTGTAGGGTTTGAAGTAGTCAATGTCGCAGAGAATCAGCGAGAGCAGTTTTTGCTGGCGGCGAGCCCGCTGCCACTCTAGGTCGAGGGCCTGGTCAAAACTGCGGCGGTTGGCAATTTGGGTCAGGCCGTCTACGGTGGCGAGCCGGTTGAGCTCGGCGTTGACCAACTGAAGCTTTTGGTTTAGCTCGGTCTGGGTGACCTCGGCCTGCTTGCGCTCGGTAATGTTGCGCACAATGATCAGCACCTCGGTGTCGTTGAGGGGCACCACCCGCGACTCTTCGTAGTGCAGCTTGCCGTTTAGCTCCAGGGCGTGCTCGTAGCGCTGGCGGGTGCCGGTGGCGAGGGCCTTCTGAATATACTGCATGCGCTGGTCGGCCAAAGGCTTGGGAAAACTCTGATAGATCGACTGGCGCTGGTCGGCGGCAATGGGGCCATAGAGGGTGATTTCGCCCCCAGAGATGAGGTTGAGAATGTAGCCGTCGCCGTTGACCCGCATCAGCAGGTCGGGAATGGCTTCCAAAATCGCCTGCTGGGTGGCCTGGTTGTCTTTTAAAGCAAACTCCACCCGCTTGAGATCGCTGATGTCTACGGTGGTTCCGTCAATACGAATGGGCTGACCGTCGTCGTCGTAAACCAGACGAGCCTGACCCCGCACCCAGCGTATTTCTCCATCGATCCGAAGGATCCGGTATTCCCGATCTGTTTTGCCCACGTGGGGCAAAACGTTGACATCCCCCAGCAGCAGCGGCAGATCCTCAGGGTGAACACAGCTAAACCACAGGTTGCCATCGGCCAAAAACGCCTCTGGTGAATGGCCATAAAGCATCTCTGCCGCAGCGTTGACGTAGATGGTTGCCAGGGTTTTGGGGTCGACCGACCACACCACGCACTCTAGGGAGCTGAGAATGCTCTCGGTGCGCTGCTGCTGCGATCGCAGCTCAGCCTCGGTGATCTGCAATTTTTCAGCGCTGCTAATCACCCAATGCTCGAGCTGTCGCGACAGGGCATCGCACTCGGCTTCAGCCCGCTTGCGATCGGTAATATCCCGCCAACATGACAGGTGGTGGTCGGGGTAAACGTGGGCAGTAGCCGAAAACTCCACCGTCTTAATCGCGCCGCTGTCGAGCCGGAGCTGCTGCTCACCGCGCCCCTGCCCCGCCGCTAAAAAAACCAGCCATAGCAGATCAAAGTCAACACCGGGGGGCAAAAAATCGGCCACTCGCCGCCCCACTAGCGCCTGCCGGGGCAGCTCTAGCAGTTGGCAGGCCGCTGGATTCGCGTCTACGTAGTACCCTTCGTTATTAGCAATTAGCATCGCATCAAGGGCTGCTGCAAACAGCGTTTGCCACGGCTGCTGTGAGGCTATAGAGAAAGCTGTAGAGTCAGGGTAGACAGCGTCTTGACGCGAAGGTGATGCCGTGGGCAGATTGGCCACGGTAGAGTCCAGCTCAGGTGGGGTCTCCGATTCGTCAGCAGAAGGCATCACAATCGTCAGGGCTGACCTGCGTGAAGGGTCTCGATTAACCAGAGTGAGTAGACGTAATTTACTGGACTGCCAAGGATAGAGAGTTCTCTATCTCTAAGTTATTATGCCCGTTTCGGCCCAGTTGATTAAATGTAAGTGTCCATAGCTCTTATTTTGTCCCAGAGCTATCCGACAGCCGTTGATCTAGAGCCTGGAGCAGCACAGCGTAGTCGGCATCGCTATTAACTGGGTACCGCTGCCAGTCGCCGCCCACCTTTAGATCGGCAAACAGGCCCATCGGGTCGTCGTGGAAGTGGAGCAATGCCGCCGACTTGGCATAAAACCGGCCGATGCCCTTCTCTTTTAGCCGGGGCAGGCGCTGACGCACTTGATCGAGTAAGGGAGCCAGTTGGGCCAGGGTATCGCTGTTGGCATGCTTCATGGCGGCTACGCTGTAGGCAATCTGCTTAGTATAGTTGAGCTTTGCAATACCTTCGCCTTCGGGCCTACATCACCCTCAGGCTGACCCTGCATCGGTTGCAGCAGGCGGTCACCACCAGACCTCAGGCTCAAGACTGGCTGCTGGCCACCTGGCTGGCGGTGGGCTTTGGTCTGGTGATGGTGCCTGTGGGGCTACTGAGTAATTTTCTTACCCCCACCCTGGCCGAGGTCACCTGGGCCGATGGGCTGCGGCTGGCGGGGCGGGTGCTGGTGATGCCCGCCCTGGTTGAAGAGGGCTTTTGGCGGGTGCTAGTGCTGCCCCACCCGACGGAAATTATGAGCGATCGCAAGCGCTGGCGGCTGGGCCTGCCCATGCTGGGCCTGTTTGTGGTGATGCACCCGCTCAACGCCATGACCTTCTACCCGATGGCCTTTGCCACCTTTACCAACCCAGTGTTTTTGCTCTCGGCGGCGCTGCTAGGGCTGATCTGCACCGCCGCATACTGGAAGTCGGGTTCGCTGTGGATTGTAACCGCCATACACTGGCTGGTGGTGACGGTGTGGCTGCTGTTTTTAGGCGGCTACAGCGCCCTGGGGCTGTAGGGTCTAAGGGTTTGTCTAGCGCTTGGGGCGCTGGGGACGCAGCGCTATTTCTCAACTTTTATAACGGCTTAGGAACCGCTCCGTCGTTTTGCCCGCCGGTAGTGAACCCTGAAGCCAGGGCACCCTAGAAAGCGCCCCTGCCCTTCGCCCAAAATCTGCCATGAATGACTTCTTTAAAGGCTTTGAACAACTGCTCGAACTGGCCAAAACCCTCGAAGAAAAGGCCGAGAGCGGCGAGCTAAAGACCAACGTGCAGATCAACGCTCGCGGCCTCAGCAGCATTCCCCGCCAGGGCAACATTCCCGACATCGGGGTCAGCCGCATGAACCGCAACAGCGGCGACAGCGCCCCCATGGACGACCCCGCCGTCGAAGAAGTCATCATCACCCCACCCCCCGCCAGGGCTGAGTCTTCCCC
>QBMN01000209.1 GCA_003241845.1 Shackletoniella antarctica
GAGTGGGGGAGTGGGGGCTGTGACTATTTTGGCTAGCTGATAGGTTTTCTTTGGCGCAGCTGTGGCCCTGTTGGCGTAACCACGGTTCAAGTACGATAGAGTCTTGGACGAACCCCGAGGCCAGAGGGCAGGAGAGCGGATGGCGAATATTGCCGTGATTGACTACGACATGGGCAATCTGCACTCGGCCTGCAAGGGCCTGGCGCTGGCGGGGGCTACCCCCCACATTACCGACCTGGTGGCCGATTTAGAAGCCGCCGATGCCCTGGTGCTGCCGGGCGACGGGGCCTTTGACCCGGCCATGCGGCATCTGCGAGACAAGGGGCTAGTGGAGCCGATCAAGCAGCAAATTGCCAGCGGCAAGCCCTTCCTCGGCATCTGTCTGGGCCTACAGCTGCTGTTTGACGGCAGCGACGAAGGGGTCGAAGCCGGGCTGGGGATTATTCCGGGACGCATTAAAAAATTCTACAAAGAGCCGGGTATCGCCATTCCCCACATGGGGTGGAACCAGCTGACCCTGGCCCAGCCCGGCTGCCCGCTGTGGCCGGGGGTGAGCGACGGCGACTGGGTGTACTTTGTTCACTCTTACTATGCCGAACCTGCTGACCCAGCGGTGAATGCGGCCACAACCACCCACGGCAGCCAGACGGTGACGGCGGCGATCGCCCGCGACCACCTCATGGCCATGCAGTACCACCCCGAAAAGTCGGCCCCCGCCGGGCTGGTGATGCTGTCCAACTTTGTCGCCCTAGTCAATGCCCAAATCCCCGTGGCTGTGGCTTAGCCTATGCTGCGTATTTACGGCAACCGCGCCCTCAAAACCGTCCCCGGCCTCGACACTCGCCCCACCGCAGCGCGGGTGCGCGAGGCCCTGTTTAACATTTGGCAGGGGCGCATAGCCGACTGCCGCTGGCTCGACCTCTGTACGGGCAGCGGGGCCATGGGGGCCGAGGCGCTGTGTCGCGGCGCGGCAGAGGCCGTCGGCATTGAGAATTCCCCCGACGCCTACAAAATCACCCGCGAAAACTGGCAGCAGGTGGCCCAGAGCGACCAAACTTTCAGCCTGTTCAAAGGCGATGTGGTGAAGCAGCTCTCGCGGCTGCACGGGCAACCCTTCGACTGCATCTACTTTGACCCGCCCTACGACAGCGAGCTGTATCTGCCGGTGCTGGAGCGGGTGGTGAGCCTAACGCTGCTAGCGCCCACGGGCGAAATCGCCGTTGAGCATCGCCCTGATGCCTGGGCGGCAGCCCCCATCGCTGGCCTCGACCTAGTGCGCCAAAAGCAATACGGCACCACCCACCTGGCTTTCTACGCTCCGGCTCAGGTCGCCTAGCCCAAATTATTCAGTGGATTCTCGCCCTTCGCCTTCGCGGGGGCAGTCTCTACGCCAGAATGACGGGCATTTTCTTAGCATCATGAATAATCTAGGCTAGGTCAGGGGTAATCGATGGGTAGATAGGCCGCCTCGGCGATGCCTTTCCCTAGGCAGACGCTAGAACTTAACCCCGCTTCTAAAGTGAATGTATTCACCCAAGCGGGAGACATTTATTATGGCTAAGCCAGAAGATCAGCAAGTCAACGACAAAGATACTGCCAATAAGGGCGGCTACAACACCCCCATCGACGAGTCTCAGCGCCATACCGGCATGTATGAAAAAGGCGATGGCACCGAAGAGTCTCAGCCTGAAGGCGGCAGCAGCGACACTGGCCCCGAAGGTGCACCTAACCAAGGCCTCGAGAAGCGTTAGATTTCTTCTCGATTAACAAAACCCAGGGGCGATCGCCCCTGGGTTTTGTTTAGGCAGGAATAGAATCAGATCACCTCAGCCTGCGATCGCCGCCACCCGAAAGCGTTTACCGCTCAAGCGCTTCTAGAAGTTCAGCGTACAGTATCTTGCCAATGCGTCCAGCCTCTGAAGAGCTGCTGCATCCAGCCATAACCATCCGAAAGCTTTTCTAGGCTGATCAGCGGCCCAGTGTCACTAACGATGACATCCAAGGCCATTAGGCACTTAGCTCAATGTCAAGATTGTCGTCACTGTCTACCAAAGCCGAGAACCCATAGTGAGGCAGCATCTCGTCAAAAGATCGACGAGTCATGTTCAAAATTTGGCATGCCTGGTGGGCCGATAACTTACCCGTAGAATACAGCACAGCCATCAACGCTTCTTTGACATAGCCTGAGTCAATATTCACCGAGTCTGGCAGTTCAAGCTGTACCTGCATGAGAAAGTATCCCTACCTGATCCAGTGACACCATTATGACGTATCGTCCTGCTCAACTGGATATCAGTAATGAAGGGTTTTGTAACCCAGCGGCGTCCACTTACCTAACAGCGGCTAGGGCCTCAATCGGCTCCCCAGTCAGGCTAAAGGGGCGCACTTCGGTGATTTTGACCTGCACCAGCTCGCCCTTGAGGGCGGCGAAATCGCCGGGGAAAAAGGCGAGGCGGTTGCCGCGAGTGCGGCCCATTACCTGGGTCGGGTACTTAGGGTTAGCGGCTTCGACCAGCACTTCTTCGATGCGGCCCTGGTAGCGCTGCGATCGCTCCGCCGCCTTCGTATTCACCAAGTGGTTGAGCCGCTGGAGGCGATCGCTCTTGACCTCCTCCGACAGCTGGTTTTCCCACAGGGCCGCCGGGGTGCCAGGGCGGGGCGAATAGGCCGCCGTGTTGAGCTGGTCAAAGGCAACGTCGTTGACCAAATCTAGCGTGCGCTGAAACTGCGCCTCGGTTTCGCCGGGGAACCCAACAATCGCATCGGCGCTAATGGCCGCATCGGGCAGGTAGCGGCGCACGGTGTCGATAATGCGGCGATATTTCTCCTGGGTGTAGCCCCGCGCCATGGCCTTCAGCACCTCGTTGTCGCCCGACTGAAAGGGAATGTGGAAATGTTCGCACATCTTGGGCAGCTCAGCGCAGGTGCGAATCAGCCGCTCGGTGAAGTAGCGGGGGTGGCTGGTAGCAAAGCGAATCCGCTCAATGCCCGGCACATCGTGAACGAAGGTGAGCAGGTCGGTGAAGGTGTGCTGGTGCCGCCCGTCGGCGGTGGAGCCGGGCAGGTCGCGGCCGTAGGCGTCGATATTTTGGCCCAGCAGGGTGACTTCTTTAAAGCCCTGGCGACCCAGTGATTCCATCTCGGCGCGGATGGCCTCTGGGGTGCGAGACTGCTCAACGCCCCGCACCCCCGGCACCACACAGTAGGTGCAGCGCTCGTTGCAGCCGTAGATCACATTTACCCAGGCGGTGATGGTGCTGTTGCGCCGGGGCTTGGTGATGTCTTCCATGATGTCCACTTCTTCGGTGGCCACCACCTGGTTGCCGTCGAACACCTGTTCGAGCAAATCTTGCAGGCGGTTAGCGTGCTGTGGCCCCATCACCAGGTCGAGTTCGGGCACCCGACGCAGCAGCGACTCGCCCTCCTGCTGGGCCACGCACCCGGCCACAATCAGCGTCAGGCCGGGGTTTTTGTGCTTGCGCTGGGCCTGGCGACCCAGGTACGAGTAGACCTTTTGCTCGGCGTTGTCGCGAATGGTGCAGGTGTTGTAGAGCACCACGTCGGCCTCGTAGGGGTCGTCGGTCCAGCTCAGGCCCATGGTGTCGAGAATGCCCGCCATGCGCTCGGAGTCGGCCTTGTTCATCTGGCAGCCGAAGGTGGTGATGTGATATTGACGAGCAGAACCGGCCATAGGTCTAGGCTTTGGGGATAGCAACAACGCAGCTTCCCATTTTAGCGCTATGGCTCTGCATCACCGGAGTCAACCGCCAAATTTGTCCAGCTAACGAATCAACCGTCAGTGCCATCAGCGAAAAAGGCACCGATTATTCACCTGTGCCCCTCGCGGCTTTTAATGCTGACTAGCCCGAAGTAGCCGCCGTAGGGTGGGCACTGCCCACCATTGGGAAACTATTTTCCAGAAGTCGCCTAAGCTGGCAACGGTCGCCTAAAACCTAGTTGCCAAAGGCATCTTTGATATTGTCAATCGTGTTTTCGATGGCATTTTTGGTGTTGTCAACGGCATCTTGGGTGCGGCTGGCGTCTTTTTCAGCCCGCTCTTGGATGCGATCAGCATCGCGCTTGGCTTTGTCTGCGATCGCACTGTTGTCATCAGTGGCGCGATCAACCTTGCGGGCATTGTCTGAAGCCGCTTTTTCGACGGTGTTTCTGGTATCGCGAATGAAGCCCTTGGTTTGTCCGGCATCTTTGCTGGCTTTGCCCTGGGCTTTGCTGCCCAAATCTGCCGCTGCAACCAGCGGGTTGGTAGGGGCAGCTATGGCCGAGAGGTTGGCTACAAATGCGCCCTGCCACAGCAGCGCCACGGCCATCAAACCCACCAATATTTTGGCCATCCAGCGACCTGCAATCGCCAGCGACTCGGTCAAAGAATTTAGCATCATAAAGTACAGTCTCAAATGAAGTAGCACTCTATTTTTGCTCGACAAGTTCTCCAGCCGAATCAGCCCTAGGGTGTGGGTCTTCTCTACCGTAAGGCGTTGATTGGGCATGGGGCTTTGATTGAGTTTGGCACTCAGCTCAGAAGTTGTCCCATCCCAAAGCTTCGACTGCTATTACACTGGTAAAGGGGCAAATGCCTGTGATCCCGTTGCGAGTCATCCATGAATTTTTTGGCAAACCTGATTCCCGGTCGGGCCGATGTGGCCACCCTCCCCAAGCGCAGCCGCCGGGTGCGAGGGGTCGAGCTTAAAACCCAGGCCGAGCTGGCGATCATGCGCGAGGCGGCCCGCATTGTGGCCACAGTACTTAAAGAAATCGAGGCCCTGGTGCAGCCGGGCATGACCACGGCGGATCTAGACGCCCACGCCGAAACCCGCATTCGGGCTATGGGGGCGACCCCGAGCTTTAAGGGCTACCACGGCTTCCCCGCCTCGATCTGCGCCTCGGTCAACGACCAGGTGGTGCACGGCATTCCGGGCAAGCGCCAGGTGATTCGCCGGGGCGACCTGCTCAAGGTCGATACCGGGGCCTACTACAACGGCTTCCACGGCGACTCCTGCATCACCATTGCGGTGGGCGAGGTGTCGGCGGTGGCCCAGCAGCTGATGACGGCGGCGGAAGCGGCTCTCTACGCGGGCATTGCCCAGGTAAAGCCGGGGAATACGCTGCTGGATATTGCGGGGGCGATCGAAGACTGCGTGGCCAGCTACGGATTCTCGGTAGTCGAAGATTTCACCGGCCACGGGGTAGGCCGCAACCTGCACGAGGCCCCCTCGGTATTTAACTTTCGCACTCGTCAGCTGCCCAATATGAAGCTGCTGCCGGGCATGACCCTGGCGATCGAACCGATTCTCAACGCCGGGTCGAAGCAGACCCGCACCCTGAAGGATCAGTGGACGGTGGTGACGGTTGATCGCAGCCTGTCGGCCCAGTTTGAGCACACGGTGCTGGTCAGCGAAACCGGCTACGAGATTCTCACTGATCGATCGCGCTCAGGTGCCCCTGGCCCTGGCCTCTTGAGCCACGGTGTCAGCGGTTAGGCAGGCCGATGCCCCATGATCAACCTCAGCCGGCAGAGTTACTGTGTAGGCTTTGACTTCGCCGCCCCTGGGGAATTGATGATCTGCTACCGTCCTCAGGGCTTTGGCGTCTACTATGCCGTAGCCAGAGCTACGCAGCAAAACCGGCTCCCTACGAGGAGACCCTACCGGGCTAACAATCACCCCCACCTGGGCCGTGCCAGGCTCCTCAGACAAACAGGCCCGCTGGTAGTAGGTGATCGATAGCTCGGTGGGAGCTGCCTCCGGCGTCAGAGTCGTTAGGCCAGTTTCGGCGCGAACAGCCTGCTGCCACTGGCTGAGGTTTTGGCTGTAGTCGGCATCGCTGGTATTGATGTCAGAGTAAACCAGGCGCTGACCAATGGCGGTCAACAGTTGACTGATGCGTTCCTGGGACAGGTTTAGACTGGCCACGTAGGTTTGCAGCCGTTCCCCCAGGTCGCCCTCAAACAAGGGCTGACTGGAGTCGGGAGTGGTGGCGGGCGGCGGGGTCGTGGCGACTGGCGGTGGGGTCGTGGGTGCCGGAGTCGGCGGAGTTTGAGCGGCGGGCGATCGCGGCGGGGTTTGCGATCGCGAGGCAGGCGGTGGAGCCTGAGTTGCTGGAGCTGTGGTTGCCGGGGCTGGGGTTGCCGGGGCTGCCCTTTGAACAGAGGGAACTGCGCCTGCGGGCGATCGCAGAGCATTGAGCGGTGCCCCAGCAGCGCCCCCAGGAATCGCGCCTAGGGGCGCTGCGGATACAGCGCCACCACCGGGAACGGCTGATTCGATCTCCCCCGCCGGGGGCACCCGCGTAATCGCCACGCTGTCTTGCTCGGGGTCGGGGGGAGGAATCACCGCCTGATCAGACGACCCCGCAGGCAGCATTAGCACCAGGCCATGCAGGCCTAAAGAAGCCAGCAGCATGGGAGCCAGCAGCACCTGCCACAGAGGTCTAGATTTTTCTGGCGTTGGAAAGTGAGTGGTCATACAAAAAAGTGGCGGGGGTTCACAGCATGTAGCTATCCCAAGTCCAGCTCAGGATCTGTAGTTTGCCCACGGGCAGAACTCCACTTCTGGACTTAGATGAGGCTTATTTATATTCAGCCACAAATCAAAACCTTCTAGGGTGAGTGACTCAAGATATCCAAGTTCAGCTCGAGATCTGTGGTGTTTCCACAGGTAGAACTTTCCTTCTGGGCTTAGATGAGGTTTAACTAAGGACAATTCTGGCAGCGAAAATACCCAAGGATTTTGCTGCCTCCTAAGGATGCAGGCTCTGCGCCCCTACCTGGTGGTATTTTCTTTCCTGGAGACCTCCTAACTAACTTACGGCCTGGGGTCGCTAGACCAGATAATCACTAGCCCAGAAGCCCGTTGGCCCTCGGCCCCAACCCCAATACCCGCCACAGAGACAAACAGGTAGGGCTGCCCTGCTCTCAATACCTGATAGAGCGGGCGGTTGCAGTACCCCCCCGCTAGGCCGCTGACCTCGTACTGGGGCGACGGAAAGGTGCGGGGAACATCTTCGTTGCGAATGAATTGCTCGTTGCGGGTGAGGTATCGCAGCGAGGGAGCATTGGGTTTGAGGCGGTAGTCATCGGCGTTAATCTGCTCAAAAAAACAGTTTTGCTCGGTCTGCGACCACTCGCTGATGCCCCCAGGGGTGAGGTAGGCGATCGCCGGAAACGCGGTCTCAGTCGAGTCAAAGTCGCTATCCCCTGAGCCTCGGGTCAGGCGAGTAAAAATTTCGACTACCTCTTCTTCTTGCACAAAGGCGGCTGGCTCGGGCTCAGGGGCCGCCGTGAACGCGTCTGCTGCTGGGGGCAGCGGATCGGCTGGGGCCGCCCCAGGCGGCGGCGGATCGCGGTAGACCTCAGGCACAACCTGGGTGGGGGCCGAGGGAGCCGCTG
>QBMN01000020.1 GCA_003241845.1 Shackletoniella antarctica
GCCCCCATTACCCAGGCTCCGCCCCAGGCCGCACCCAGCTACTACGTGGTGACTGACTACAGCGGTGCTCAGTCGCTAGAGTCAGCTCGGAGCGTGGTGGGCGACGCCTACGTGCGCAACTTTTCCAGCGGCACCCGGATTCAAATGGGCGCGTTTTCTCAAGAATCGTCGGCCCGTAGCTTAGTCAACCAGCTCCAGGGACAGGGGATTCCGGCCCAGGTGATTTCGCCCTAGAAAGGAGTGGGTGGAATGGTGAGGTGGGTGAGAACGTAGGTTCTGCAATCTTTTAGATCGCCCACCCATCTACCCACCGACTCACCTACGCCTTCGAACCCGCCTGTTATGCTGAGGCAGGGCAACCATAGGGAGATCGTCTGATGGGTCTGTTTGATCGGGTTTGGCGAGTCTTGCGGGCTAACCTCAGTAGCGCGGTTAACCAGGCTGAAGACCCCGAAAAAGTGCTTGAGCAAGCCATGGCTGACATGCAGGGCAACCTGATTCAGCTGCGGCAGGCGGTGGCCCAGGCGATCGCCACCCAAAAGCGCACCGAGCGCCAGAGTGCCCAGGCCAAATCGACCGCCCAAGAGTGGTACAACCGGGCTGAGCTAGCCATTGCCAAGGGCGAAGAAGACCTAGCCCGCCAGGCGCTAACCCGTCGCCAAACCTATCTGCAATCGGCCCAGGCCATGGATGCCCAGCTCGACCAGCAGCGCGATGTGGTCACCGGACTCAAAGACAATATGCGGCGGCTAGAGGCCAAAATTTCTGATGCCCGCACCAAAAAAGACCTCTACATTGCTCGCGCTCGCTCCGCCGAGGCCTCCCAGCGCATTCAAGAAATGCTGGGTCAAACTGGCACCAGCGGCTCCATCGCAGCCTTTGAGCGCATGGAAGAGCGCGTGATCGACTTAGAAGCCCAGTCTGAAGCCCTCGAAGAACTCAGCGGCGACCCTCTAGAGCGCCAGTTTGCTGCTCTAGAGGGTGGCTCGACTGCGGTGGATAGTGAGCTTGAAGCGATGAAGAACCGCCTTGCAGGCCAGAGTGGCCCCCAAGATAGCCTGCCACCGTCGGCCTAGGGAGGCAATGCTCAACGATGACAATCACCGCCCAAAAACGGTTTTCTACTCTGCCCGTTGCAGAGCCGAAATTTTGGGGTCAATGATCTTACGCCCCTGGCCCTGAAAGTGGATAGCCAGACAAATTTTATTGCCCGCGCCAAAAATATGGGTCACTTCCCCCGCCCCGTAGGACTTGTGCACCACCACATCGCCCACGGTCCAGTCTGACTCGTGGGCACCGCTGCCCGGTTTAGCGGCGGCTTCGCTCTTGTTGCGAGCTTCGCGGATGGGGGTGCTCCACTTTTGGGGCAGGCCCGTGGTGCTGTTGCCGGTGACCAGATCGAGGGGCAGCTCGCTTAAAAACAGCGAGGGGCTAGCGGGTTCGCGGTTGCCGTAGAGGCGGCGGGCGCGGGCGTGGGAGATGAATAGACGCTCGCGGGCGCGGGTAATGCCCACGTAGCAGAGGCGGCGTTCTTCTTCGGTGGCGGCGGGGTCTTCGAGCGATCGGTGGTTGGGGAAGAGGCCCTGCTCTAGACCAACCAGGAATACTACCGGGAACTCTAGCCCCTTGGAAGAGTGCAGGGTCATCAGCGAGACAGCATTTTTGCCCTCTTTGTTGTCGTCCATGTCAGAGGCCAGGGAGGCGTTAGACAGGAAGGCCAGCAGGGAGGGATCATCGACGTTTTCTTCCTCAAATTGCAGCACGGCGTTGTAGAGCTCCTGCACGTTGCCGAAGCGATCGTCGGCTTCGTCGGTGCCTTCGGCCTTCAGGGCCGCCAGGTAGCCGCTGTCTTCGAGCACCCCCTGGATGATCTCAGAGCCTTTTTGCTCGTCGATGCCCTGGCGGTATTTTTTAATGATGTCGACAAACTCCAGCACGCCCTTAGCCGAGCGACCGGCCAGGGTCTTGACCGAGGTGTCATCAGCGAGAATCTCCCACAGGGGAATGCCGCCCAGGGTTTGGGTGGCCTGCTCAAGCTTGTCGAGGGTGCCCTTGCCCACGCCGCGCCGGGGCACGTTGATCACCCGCTTGAGGCTAACGGTGTCGAAGGGGTTGGCGATCGCCCTCAAATACGCCAGCACATCTTTGATCTCGCGGCGATCGTAGAACCTCAGCCCCCCCACCACCTGGTAGGGAATGCTGTAGCGGGTCAGCACCTCCTCAAAGGCCCGCGACTGGGCGTTGGTGCGGTAGAGAATGGCAAAGCCCCCCCAGTTCAGCTCGGGGTGCTGGGTCTCCAGGTTGCGAATCTGGCTGACCACAAAGTCGGCCTCGGCGGTCTCATCTTCGGCCCGGTAAACGTAGATGCTTTCGCCCTCGCCTCGGGTGGCCCGCAGCACCTTGTCGATACGCTCGGTGTTATTTTCGATCAGGTGGTTGGCGACTTCGAGAATGTTGGAGGTGGAGCGGTAGTTCTCCTCCAGCTTCACCATGGTGCGGGTGTCGTCGTCGGCCAAGCCATCGCCAAAGTCATCCTGAAAGTTCATCAGAATGGTGAAATCTGCCGCCCTAAAGGAATAGATACTCTGATCGGCATCGCCAACAACGAAGACAGAGCGATGATCCCAGTTTTTGTAGGTGGCGATCGACTCGCCATTGGTGGCCAGCAGGCGAATCAGATCGTACTGGGTGCGGTTGGTGTCTTGGTATTCATCTACCAGAATGTGGCGGAAGCGCTTATGCCAGTAGGCCAGCACCTGCTCATTCTGCTGAAACAGATGCACCGGCATAAGAATCAAATCGTCGAAATCGAGGGCGTTGTTTTCGGCCAGGGCCTTTTGGTAGTGGCGGTAGACATCGGCAATTACCCGGCCCCGGTAGTCAGGCTGCTCTTTTTCAAGTTCGTCCGGCGTCAGGTTTTGGTTTTTGGCGTTGCTGATGGCAAAGCGCACCGAGCGGGGGTTAAATTTTTTGTCGTCTAGGTTTAGGGTTTGGGTGACGATGGTTTTGACCAAACCCTGGGCGTCAGACTCGTCAAAAATTGAGAAATTTTTTGTCCAGCGGTACCCGGCGGGATGCTGATACTTCTCAATGTCAAACCGCAAAATGCGGGCGCAGAGGGCGTGGAAAGTGCCAATCCACAGGTGTTTGGTGATGGTCTTGTAGACCTGTGACCTGAGCTTGGTCTGCTCGTACTGGGGCAGTGAGGAGAGCGATTTGCCGTGGCGGGCCTGGGCATCCTGCTCGGCAAACAGCACCTCAATGCGCTCTTTCATTTCCTTGGCGGCTTTATTGGTGAAGGTCACCGCCAAAATGTTGTCGGGGTCGGTCTTGTGGGTGAGCACCAGGTTGGCAATGCGGTAGGTGAGCGCCCGGGTTTTGCCCGACCCCGCCCCCGCCACCACCAGCAGCGGCCCGCAGTAGTGTTCGACAGACTGGCGTTGGGCGGAGTTGAGGGGGGCGAGAAAATCAGTCATTGCAGCCGCGTGGGGTTTTTGCCTATTTAGTATGACACTGGCTGCAAAGATGGAGTCACTCGTGATCGACTTCCGTGGCCTGGGTTATCACCTAGGGTGCAGCCATTACCCTCCGCGATCGCCCCCCCCGCGTAGTCACGGGGGTCATTGCCCATGGAAAAATCGTTCCCCTTAAACCCTCCTCAACCCACTCGTCTGAAACTTTCAACCAGTTTTAGATTAGCCCTCAGCCACTCATTCACCAGCGCCTGTACCTCTAGGCCACTTTCCTCAGCCAGGCGCTCCATCATGGCGCTGACATCAGCCTCTAGATAAATCGGCAACTTAAACTCTGCCTGGGCATTGTAGAACTTGCCTCGCTCACCCCTGGAGAAATCGTATTCTGCTTTCATCCTTCAGACTCCTGGCACTGCAAGATCTCTGCTCTGGTGGCCTTTCGAGCTGAAATAATCCGAATGTGGCACAGATTATCGCTACCTTGCTCAAAGGTATGAATCACTACCTGCACAATGCCGATGTTGTCTATCCCAAGGGTAATCCAGCGATCCTCCTGCTGGCTATGCTCCTCATGAAAAACAGTGGCGGCCCGACGAAAAGATACGCCATGCTTGCGCAGGTTAGTTGATTCTTTCGCGGGATCTTAATCGAAACTGTATTTCAACCCTCATCGCCTAAACAAATTAGTCTATTTGTACCATGTCTTGAGGGTGCAAGATCGTGGGGCATCACCTGTGGTGCAGCTGTTACCCTCCGCGATCGCCGACCCACTGTCTTCTCACTACCGAGCTCTGGGGTGAGCGCTATGCTAAGGCTCTAGCCCTGTCGTGGCCCCATGAATCAAACCTATAAAGCTACTGGTATCAATCTAAAAGCTGTGCCCCTGGGCGAGACTGATCGCCTGCTCACCATTCTCACGCCTGATGTGGGGCTGGTGCGGGCCGTGGCACCGGGGGCGCGCAAGCACCAGTCGCGGCTGGGGGGGCGCAGCGGCCTGTTCGTGATTAATCAGGTGCTGGTGGTCAAGGGCAAGCACCTCGACAAGCTGATCCAGGCCGACACCCTGCGCACCTTTCCGGGGCTGAGTCAGCACCTGGGGCGGCTCACCGCCAGCCAGTATCTGGCCGAGGTGGTGCTGCTCATGGCCCTCAGCGACTGTCCCCAGGGCGAGTTGTTTCAGGTGTTTGTCGAGCATCTGGAGCGGCTCGAAACCGCCGCCCCCGAGGCGCTGCTGGCGGCTCTGTGCCACGGGCTATACCACCTGCTGGCCCTGGCCGGGGTGGCCCCCGAGGTGCACCACTGTACCCGCAGCCGCCGAGCGATTGTGCCCGATCTGCTCGACCCCGCCTGGCAGGTTGAGTTTAGCGCCGAGGCGGGCGGGCTGGTGCAGGCCACCGGGGAAAGGAATTTCAAGGAAAATCAGGGCCGCTACGGACACAAACGGCCCACTATGCTCACCGCCACCGATGTGGCGCTGCTGCAACAGCTCAGCAAACCCGAGATTTTGTCGACGGTAGCGATCAGGGGGGCGATCGCGGCCAAGGCTGCGTTGGCGCAGCCTCTCGAAATGGGCATTGCGGCAAAAAACCAGCAGCTCTGGTCACGAGTTGAGCGGCTTCTGCGAGAATATACTCAAGACTACTTCGAACGCCCCATCCGGTCAGCAACTTTAGTTGATGTCTGTTTTGCTACCGTTTAAACTGTTGAGTATAAAGCCCCCGGTCTGTTGGTTACCCCATGCTGCGCGAGTTTGACGCTGATATCGATACCGCCAAGGCTGAGGCAAACGACTTGCCAGGGGCAACATCTGCCCAAGCGCCTGTAAAAGAGTCCTCGCCATCTCCGGCTCAGGCCGCTCCAGACTCCACTGCCCAGTCTTCTAGCCCCAGCGCTCCCCTAGAGTCCCAGCCATCTTCCCTAGAGGCCGATAATGGCTTCAGGGCCATTTTTCAAAACCGCAATTTTTTGATTTTGTGGGCCGGGCAGCTCTTTTCTCAGCTGGCCGACAAGGTTTACCTGGTATTGATGATTGCCATTATTGCTGCCCGGTTTGATACCCCAGATCAGAGCATTAGCGGCTGGGTGGCGGCAGTGATGATTGCGTTTACCATTCCGGCAGTGCTGTTTGGGGCGCTGGCTGGAGTATTTGTCGATGGCTGGCGCAAGCGCCCGGTGCTGGTGTGGTCTAACCTGCTGCGCGGCGGGCTGGTGATTGTGCTGCCCCTAGGCATCTGGCTCACAGCGGGCTGGGGTACGCTGCTAGACCTGCCTGTGGCCTTCTGGCTACTGCTGGTGGTGACATTTTTGATCTCTACCCTGACCCAGTTTTTTGCTCCAGCAGAGCAGTCGATTATTCCGCTGATTGTCGCCGAGAGCGATTTACTCTCCGCCAACTCCCTCTACACCACCACCATGATGGCCTCAGTGATTGTGGGCTTTGCGGTAGGCGAGCCGCTGCTGGCTTTGGCCGACAAGCTGATGCTAGCCCTGGGTGTGGCCAACAACGGCCCGGCTATCTTAGTCGGCCTCAGCTATCTAGTAGCCGGGCTGTGCCTAATGACCATGGATCCCGGCAAAGAAAATTTGTCGCCTCCCCACGAAGATTGGTCTCATTTTTTGGCCGATATCAAGGATGGATTTCGCTATCTAGGCCAACAGGTGCAGGTGAGAGTGGCGATTATTCAGCTGGTGCTGCTGTCGTCGGTGTTTGCCGCCCTGGCGGTGCTGGCGGTGCGCCTGGCCGAGATGATTCCGACCATCAAGGCGTCGCAGTTTGGCTTTTTACTGGCGGCGGGGGGTCTGGGCCTGGGTCTGGGGGCAGTGCTGGTGGGCAACTTTGGCCCCAGATTCCCCAGGCGTTTCTTGAGTCTGTGGGGTGCCTTGGGCATGGCTGGCTGCCTGATTGCCCTAGCCTGGACAACCCAGCAGCTGTGGGCTTCAATGGCGGTGATTGCCACCCTGGGTTTGTGCGGTGCCTTTGTGGGCATCCCTATGCAGACCCTAATTCAAGAAAAAACGCCTGAGGCCATGCGCGGCAAAGTGTTTGGCCTGCAAAATAATATGGTCAATATTGCCCTTAGCCTGCCCCTTGCCCTGGCCAGCGTGGTTGAAGCGCGCCTCGGGTTAGCCAACGTTTTTGTGGGCATGGGGGCACTGGTTGGCATCGGAGGAGTTGTAACCTGGTATATTGCCGATACGGCATTGCGAAAGACCCAGGCCCAAGGCTAGGTTCTATTTTTTACCTGAGGAAGGCTTGCAAATCAGTGCCGTGGCATAGACAAATGCGACGGTTTATAGCTGGCGCTGATTCTGGTTGTTCAACGGATAGCGTTAGACGACATGCACATTGCGTGGCTCGGTAAAAAATCCCCCTTCTGCGGCAATGTTACCTACGGTCGGGAGATCACCAACGCCCTACTGGAGCGAGGTAACCGGGTTACTTTTTTGCACTTCGACCAATCATCCCACGGTCACCACTGCGATAGTCTTTCTGAGCGATCAGAGGAGGTGTCCATCCCCTTTTTGTTCAAATCGCAGATTCTCACTATTCCCTCTCTAAAGTCGGGCAAACTGCTGGCGGATGCCCTAAAGCGGTTGCAGCCTGACATCGTCCATGCTTCGCTTACCCTGTCGCCCCTAGATTTTCGGCTACCTGAAATTTGTGCCGATTTGAATTTGCCCCTGGTGGCTACGTTTCACCCCGCCTTTGACCGCCGGGTGCGCAGCATTACCTCCGGCACCCAGCACCTGACCTACCAGCTTTACGCCCCCTGTCTGGCTCACTACGATCGCGTTATCGTCTTCTCTGACCTCCAGCGCGACCTGCTGATCAAGCTGGGGGTGCCCGCTGCGACCCTGGCGGTAATTCCCAATGGGGTTGATATCCGCCGCTATTCTCCTGGGCCATCGGCGGTTAAGGCCGACCTCTATGCCCGCAGGCTGTTTATCTACCAGGGGCGCATTTCACCCGAAAAGAATGTAGAAGCGCTGCTGCGCGGGTGGCGCCAGGCTGATATGGGGCCGGGCTGCAAGCTGGCGATCGTAGGCGGTGGCCCCCTAGAGGCCTCACTCAAACGGTTTTACGACGATGACGACATCATCTGGCTGGGCTATCTGGCCAGTGAGCAGCGCCGCATCGATATTTTGCGGGCGGCGGATGGGTTTATTTTGCCCTCTTTTGTGGAAGGGCTTTCCCTCTCGCTGTTGGAGGCGATGGCCTGTGGCACCGCCTGCATCGCCACCGATGCCGGGGCCGATGGCGAAGTGTTGGCCGAGGGAGCGGGCATTGTGCTTGACACCCAGCGGGTATCGTCGCAGTTGCAGACTATTTTGCCGATTCTCCGCGACCATCCTGAAATTACCCAGCTTTTGGGCAAAAAAGCCCAGGAGCGAGTGCTACAGCGCTACACCTTAAGGAACAACATCTCTGCCCTAGAGGTGCTCTATGGTCAGGTGACGGCAGAGCAGCGACTGGTGTGTGGGCAGCGGGCGTAGGGAATTAGGTCGGTCTTAGGAAACGAACTTTAGGGGGCGAATTTCTGGCTGAATGTTGCCGGGGGTTGTGAGCACTGGCCCAGGAACCCGACTCCTTCGCTAGCCCCCGTCTATTCGCCGCAGTAGGCAATCAAATCAATCTCCACATCCCCATAGCCCGCTAGGGCAGTTACCCCTACCGTGGTGCGGCTGGGCTGGGGCGCATTGCCAAAGTACGACTGATAAATGGCGTTCACCGTTTCGTAGTAGCGAAAGTCGGTGACGAAAATACGTGCCATCACCACTCGTCTAAAGCCGCTACCCCCGTGGTCGAGCACCAGCGTCAGGTTGTCCATCACCCGGCGGGTCTGCTCTTCGATTGAACCTTTGATGACCTTGCCTGTCGCTGGGTCTTCGGCCAGCTGCCCGGTGACAAACAAAAAATCTCCGGCCCTTACAGCGTGGGAGTAGGGGGCCACCGGAGGCAGCACATTATTGGGTAAGGTCATGAATTGAAGCATGGGCCTGGCTCTAGAAACGGCAGCAGCATAGTGTACCTTTAAGTTCTATGACTAGATCAGGAGATCTGAGACCAAGTCTGATAGGCCGACGGTGTAAATACGGCTGGTTTCACCCTCATTGACGCTCCACAGATATTGGGTGGGCGGGCCAGCCCCCCAAGGCACCATGGCCTGAGGGTGAGGTAGCCCGGTGATGCGGTTGAGTAGGCGGCCTTCGTCGTTGATCATCGAAAAATCTCCTTCCCGACTGAGTAGCCCGTAGCCCACCGCTGTTTCAAACAGCCAGTGAGGGATGATATCAACGCGATGGCGCAGCATCTTAAAGGGCCGTAGGTCGAGCATTATCACTGAGTTAGGGCAGTTTTCCTCCAGGGCCAGATAGCGATAGGGGTGGCTGGTGGGCACCAGATTGTAGAGCGGTACCGAGGCCGAAATCGACCCCAGATAGGTGCCTCGGCGGGTGACTCCGTGGAACAGGGTACGGCTGCCTCGGCGCACCACTAGCACCACGTGGTGGTTATCGACGGCAATTAGGGTCAGGGAGCGATCGCCCGACTCGGCAGGAATCGCCACCGTCACCGGAGCTGATATTGTGACCCCGGCCCCTGGCGGCATGGTGAGCTGTCGAACCCAGACCTGAACGAATTCTTGGCCTGGGGCTGCTTGGCCTGTGGCGAACCAGTGGCCGTTGGGGGCAACTGCCACTCCGTCGGGGTGAGTGCCCTCAGCTATACAACCCAGGCCGTGGGTGATTGATAGCAGGTGCAGCGACTCAGCGGTAACCAGCACCCCGCCCTGGGGCGTAGGCAAAAAACCCTGCACCGGAGCGGGCAGAGTAAAGCCCTGGCTATCTTGAGGGGCGGTCATACCCTGCTGTGCCCAGTGGTAAAACCACACCCGATGCTCGCTGCAAGTCACCAGCAGGTGCCCCTGATGGGGCAGCGCTACTAGCCCCATGACTGAGGTGGGGTGGGGCAGTGGCACCAGGGGTAGATCAGGAGCTAGATCGATATCGGGTAGCACCCTGGGGTTGGCTGGCTGGGTGAGGGTACCCTCAGTTTCGCAGGCTTCGTACAGGGCCAATAGATCGGCGCGCATGGCTTGGGCGGTGGCGTAGCGCTTGGGCAACAGCTTTTGTAGGGCCTTACGAAGAATATGGCCAAAGGGCTCTGACACCCGATCTGGCACTGCCGGGGAGCGGTTGAGGTGGGCCACCATCAGCTCCATAGGCGTACCCGAAAACGGGCGCTGGCCCAGCAGCAGCTCGTACAAAATGATGCCCACAGCGTAGAGGTCGGCGGCCGGGGGGTGTTGATTATAAAACCGCTCTGGGGCCATGTAGGCGGGGGAGCCGGTGTGGCCCATTTCTGCCTGTTTGGCCTCCTGGCTGAGGCGGGCGATGCCCAGGTCAGAGACCCGCGCCACCCAGCCGCCGGGCAGCAGCTCCATGAGAATGTTTTCGGGCTTGATGTCGCAGTGCACGATGCCCTGGCGATGGGCGCAATCTAGGGCGGCAAGAATATCTAGGCCAAAGCCGAGGACTTCCTGCAAGGTCAGGGAGGTGTCGCTTTCGAGCAGCGATCGCAGGGTGCCCCCCTCGCAGTAGTCGAGTACCAGCTGCCGCCCGCTAGTGGAATGCTCTAGGGCGTGGCAGCTGACAATGCTGGGATGCTCTAGGCTGATTAAAAACCGCAGCTCCCGCAAAAACTTGTGGGTGGGGAAGCGGTCTTTGTGGAGGTCTTTGATCGCCACCAGCGCCCCGGTTTTGCGGTGAATGGCGCAGTAGACTCGGCCAAACTGCCCGTGCCCAACCAGCCCTAGGGTGTAGTATTGCGATCGCCGAATTTGCCGGGTGGGGGCCACCGTTTATTTACCCCTGCTGGACGAGGGTTTGCATGATCGCCTGGTGAGCCTGGCCGCTGGCGACCATGGCGTCTACCGGGGCTAGCCGCTTCTCTAGACCCAAAATAAATCGGTTGCAGTCATCGCTCTTGGCGGTGCAGCTGGTCTGTGCACAGCGTAGCTCGCGCCCGGTGAGCTGGGTAAAGAAAATTTCAACGATGCCACGCTCTAGATCGCCTGCGGGCTTTTGACCCTGGGGTGCAGCAGCGGTAAAAGGCGAGTGCCAGATCTCAACGCCGAGAAAGCCGCGATCGCGGTAGGTAATATCCAGATGAATCTGGCCCCAGCCGTGGGTTTTCCAGCACTGCTGAAACGACTGCAAAAATTCGGCCATCGACAGGTTGGCCAGGGGCTGCTTGTAGTAGTCGGCCAGTTCTTCGCAGAAGCGGGCGTAGAAGTTTTTGCCCCACCAGCGGCCACAGTTGTAGAGCACCAGGTGCGACGCTTGGCCAGTTTCTTTATCTAGCCCAGAATAAATGGCCTGGAGCAGTGGGTTGGGGATGGCCAGCAGGCGATCGCCGCGGCGGTTTTCTAGTAGCCCCAGCTCCGTTGACCCTCGCACGTAGAGGTCTTGGGCAAAGTAGTTACCGGGCAACCGGCCATCGGTGAGTAAATCGGCAACAGAAACCATAGTGAACGTCCCTCACAGGGTAGTGATGATGGTGGTCAAATCCGCCGCCTAAGGGCGGGGCAGGGGCAATCCCCCAGGGGAAACTTCCCCGTACTGAGCCTCTAGAGCAGCCCGGCCAGGGTGACGGTTTCGCGGGTGTCAAGCATCAGGCTCTGGGCCTTCTCTAGGCTGGGCTTGATTAAGTTGACCTGGGCGGGGCTAAATAGCTTGCTCAGCTGCCGATTCAGCAGTTGAAACAGCTGCTGGTCAATGGCCTGGGTTTCGTAGGCTTTCACCATTTCAGGCAGCCAGCCCTGCAACCGGTCTTCCACAAAGGCATCGTCGTCGAGCAGCATGGCCATGGCCGCATAGCGCAGCACCATTAGCCCATTGCGCACGCTGCGCTCAACTAGAGCCTCGGCATGCCCCCCCTGCTGCTGCAGGGCGTCGGCAATGGGCTGCATGACGGCGACTTCTTGATCGCGCAGGGTGCGGTACACCGCCATCCGCTCAGGAATTGAGCTGACGTACTGGCTCAGGGTGCTGAGGTCGTTGGCGTCGAGATAGTGTTTGTCAGGCTCATCAAACAGAGTATCGAGCTTAAAGGTCATAGCAAAATCCTCCAGGTGTTTGGGGAGATGATTAGGCGAGCTGGGCGGCTAACCAAATAGGTCAGAAAACCCGTCTAGGGTTAAATCTAGGTCAGCGTCAGCGGCGGCGGCTGGGGCGGCTTCGAGGGGCAAAATCGGCACCCCAATGGTGGGCTGACCATCCCAGGCGATGTTTTGAAAGAAGTCGCCGACGGTCATGGTCATGGTCGACTCTGACCGGGCAGTGGCCCCTAGCCCAGGGAGAAAGGCGGCGGCCCGTCCATCCCAAGCAACCGCTTCGAAGAAGGCCTGCACGGTCTCTTTGAGCCAGGGCTGAGCAGCCTGGGAGTCAGTCCGGTGGTCTAGGGCGCTCATTCCCCACCCTCCCCGGCCCGCAGCCGCTTCTCAATGTCGCGGGCGTTGGCCCCTTCATTCATCCAGAAAGAAGCGGCGTCAATGCGCTCGCGGCCTCCCAGCAAAAACTTGCAGTAGGTTTCGCCCATGGAGTAGCACTGGATTTCAATGCAGCTCAGCTGCTTGCGTACCATCTCGGTAAAGAAGCCCGCAAACAGACCGGCGTAGAGATGGCACACGGGCTTGCCCACGTCGCCCAGGGTGCGAGCCACGGCAGAGTCAAACACGTTGATAAACATGAAGCCCTGTTTGCGATCGCTCATGTCGACCTCCCAGCGGCCCCAGCCCTGGGAAATGAAGGGCCACCACCAGGTTTCGAGCAAAAACATCAGGTTGGCGCGGCGGGGGCTCATGCCAAACTCGCGCTCAAACCAGGCTTCAAATATCAGCGAGTCGTGTTTGCCCCATTCCAGCCCCACGGTGTACATAATCGCGGCCGAGGCGTCGCCGACCTCTTCTTGCAGCCCCTCAAGCAGGCCAATGATGAAGTCTTCGCTGGTGAGCACGTTGCGGGTGTCGTTCCAGTCGGTAATGGTGCCGTAGTCGCCATTAAACTGAAAGAAATCCCGCAGGGCATAGTGGTTATGCTTCTTAGGAAATTTTTTGTGCAGACGGTGGGCGTTTTCTGTGGTCATAATCATGGTTTAACAAGCCTTGTAAGACTGTCTTCAGTGATAATTGTAATGTGCCCAAGCCCGCGCAGGATTAACATGGCGCTAGGGTGAGGGCAGCTGCGCTTACCCCCTAACTTCAGCCCTCAAACAACGAGATTTCATCGTTACAGATGATCAGCCACCCCCTAGAGTGATACAAAATGTATTAATTAGCCCGTGACAGCAAATCGCCCGGCAGACCTATTACGGTTTGCCGGGCGATAAAATTTAGCGCTGTGGCTGAGGCGATGGACGCCGCCATCATCTCAGCCACACTATGGTCAGAATTAAGTTTAGGCCCCTAGATGTAGCCTAAACAGCCTCACCCAGGGTGACACGGCTCAGTTCTAGAATGGGCAAAAACAGCTTTAGCTCTTCAGGGTTGAGGTATTGAGCAATCACCGCTTGCATGGCCGTGTAGGTGAGTTTGCAGCTTTCCTGGGCACCAAAGGCACGCATGATCGTTTGGAACCAGGTCAACAGGTTGTCTTTAAAGCGCTCGGGGTCGTCGAGCAGCAGAGCCGTGGCGCTGTAGCGCAGCACCCACAACGTGTCGCGCTGCCACTTGGCAGTCATGTCTTGACCAGCAATTAGAAATGTGTCGGGCTTTTGGGCCTTGAGCTTAGCCATCACCTGGGCAATGATTTGCTGTTCAGCCCCCTGAATCTTTTGGTAAGCCCGCAGTCGGGTGCTGACCGAAGACAGGTAGCTCTGGAAAAACAGCAGCTCTGCGTCAGAGGCGTAGCGGCCATCGGTGGCTTGTACCAGGGTTTGAATGTTAGAGAGCATACGGGGTGGGTTTCTTGTGGGAATGTAATTCTATTATTCCCATATGTTGCGAAATGTAAACAAAATTAGGACTGAAAAATTAATCTTGTTTTTTTGCTGTCTTGCTGCCCAGGGGGAGAGGTGTTCTAGGGCAGTTCAACCGCTTTCTCGGGCATCTTTAGGAATATATGGATCCAGTGGGCGTGCCTGCAATAAAACTTAAACCCGCTGGGGCCATGATGCCGAAGCTCTCGTAGTAACCTGGTGGGCATGGAATGATCTACCATCCAAGCTTGCCATGGCTTTGTGCAATTAGTTTGTACAATTGGCCTGAGCTAGGGTCTGGCCTGGGAAAGCTGCCATTAATATTGAATCTCAAGAGGTATTGTTCATGGTTCAACGTGGTTCTAAAGTTCGCATTCTCCGCAAAGAGTCTTACTGGTATCGCGAAGTTGGCACCGTTGCCACCGTTGACCAGAGTGGCATCAAATATCCTGCGGTAGTACGCTTTGATAAGGTCAATTACTCGGGCATTAACACCAATAACTTTGCCCTGTCTGAACTGCAAGAGGTTGAGGCTCCTAAGGCTAAGAAGCCCGCTGCTGCCAAGAGTTAGACTCGCCGAGCAGAGCCTTGGCTCGGTCGGAAGCTGCCGTCGGTTTCCTAGGCGGGTTAATCAGGTTGAGGCTGTTCTAATTCAATAAACCCCATCCGGTGGTTAAGGCCTGTGTTTCGGCACGGGCCTTATTTTCTGTGGGTAGCTCTTTGTGGGTAGAGCTTCCTGGCCTCTAGCCCCCGATGGGTTGCTATAGTTCAGAGACACACCGTGATGGGGTCTAAGGCCCAGGGCTAAACCGTGCCAGAACTACCTGAGGTTGAAACCGTGCGTCGGGGGCTGGAGCGAGTAACGCCTGGCCATCGATTAGAAGGGGGGCAGGTGCTGCTGGCGCGAGCGATCGCCCACCCCACCGCCGATGAGTTTTTAGCCGGGCTAACCGGGGCCACCCTAAGCGACTGGCACCGCCGGGGCAAATATTTGCTGGGCCAGCTTACCCAGCCCGACGACAGCCCTGGTGGCTATCTGGGGGTGCATCTGCGCATGACCGGCCAACTGCTGTGGCTCGACCCCAAAACTCCTGTGCAGACCCACTGCCGGGTGCGGCTCTGGCTAAGCGACAACCACGAACTGCGCTACGTTGACCAGCGCACCTTTGGCCGCCTCTGGTGGGTGCCCCCAGGGGTGGCCCCTGAAGTAATTATGACGGGCTTAAAGGCTCTGGGGCCAGAACCCTTCGATGAGGCTTTCTCGGTGGCCTACCTACGCCAGCGTCTGGGCCGCAGCCGCCGACCGATTAAAAATGCCCTGCTCGATCAGCGGCTGGTGGCGGGCATTGGCAATATCTACGCTGACGAGGCCCTGTTTATCAGCGGGGTGAGGCCGCTAACGCTGTGCGATCGCCTTGGCCCCAAACGGCTCCAGCGTCTGCACAGCGCCATTCGCGAGGTGCTGACTACCAGCATTGAGTCGGGGGGCACCACCTTTAGCGACTACCGCGATATCTACGGTGTCAACGGCAACTACGGCGGCGTGGCCTGGGTTTACGATCGCGAGGGGTTACCCTGCAAGGTTTGTGCCACTGCCATTACTCGCCTCAAGCTAGCGGGGCGATCAGCCCACTACTGTTCGCAGTGTCAGCGTTAGGGGATGGAGGGTCGGTGAGCAAGGGGTGTCTGCCTGGGCAAAGGACAAGGCCGTCTGCGCGTGGGGAATATTTGACTGATAGATTTCGTGTAGAGTAAGGCAGAAACGGATAGAGAATAGACCTATGGCAGCAACTCTGAAGCGGGGCGACATGGTGCGGGCCGTGCGCGAAAAGCTAGAAAACAGCCTGGAGGCAACCGCCAGCGATACCCGGTTTCCGCCCTATCTGTTTGAAACCCAGGGTGAGATCTTAGAAACCAGTGAAGACTACGCGCTAGTCAAATTTGGGAAAGTGCCCACCCCCAATATCTGGCTGCGCCTCGACCAGCTGGAGAAATTTTAGCCGGCCAGGTATTCGAGGCTAAGGCTATCGATTTTTAGAACTGAAAAAGCCCTGTAGAGACGTCTCTACAGGGCTTTTTCATAAAAGCAACAGCTGGGGCCAAAAGGGGCTACAGCTCAGAATCAATCGGTAGCCCACCTGGGTCGATGGGGCCACCGACATCGATCACAGACGATATTTCGGGAATGGGGAATGCAGGCTGGTCTAGGGCGATGTGCAGAGCCTCGGGCTGTGAACCCGTGGCCATGCGCCAGGCTCCGTTGCTAGCCCCAGCCCCAGATAGTAGATGAATGACGCTAAAGGCGGCCACCCCGGCACAGGCCATGGTTACTAGCCTAATGCGGTGATTGAGCTGGTGAAACACCCCGCCCAAAGTCTCGTCTGCGTCACAGGCGGGTAGGCAAACTTGAGTACGCATGCCCTGGCGCAGGTTTAGCAGACGATTGTAAAGACAGCGAGTATCGTCGCAGTCTCTGAGCCAAGACAATACATGCTGGCGCTCATCGGGAGTCACTTCACCATCTAGATAGGCGCTCAACAATTCAAAGCGATCACGCTTGGTGGCATCTAAGCCATAACCGCAGGATGTAATGGGCTGCAATGCTTTGCCATCGTCCTGCACCGATTCGGTGGACAACGACTGAACTTGGCTAGGCGTGTAAGAGGAGGTAGTCATACCAGAAACAACACCTGGATTGAGCAACTAAACAACGATCAGGGCAGACAGTAACTCACCTGGCAGAACTCCAGGTGCAGTATTTTAACTGCCGCTACTGATCATAATGCCAACACCCTGAAATCGGTAATCCCCCTGACGGTAATTCACAGAGTCTGAATCTATTTCCCGAGATAGATTTCCTAGGAAGTGTGACTCAGCCCAATTTTGCCGACTGGCTAGGGATTGAGCGATATAGATAAATCAATGGCCCAGGTAGGGCTGAAGGTCAGACTGCAGGCGCTGTCTAGCGCGAGCAATGCGTGATTTGACCGTGCCCAGAGATACTTCGGTCATATCGGCAATCTCTTCGTAGGATAGGCCCTGAATCTCTCTCAGCACGATGGTGGTGCGAAAGACTTCTGGCAGATCGGCGATCGCCCGATGCAGCTGGTCGTAAAACTCCTGGGTCATCATGGCGTCCACAGGGCCGGGTGCATTGGCGGGCACATCCCAATCAATGGTGCCATCCTCGAGGTTGAGGGGGGCATCTAAAGAAAGGGTGGCGCGGTTACGCTTGCGCCGGCGCAGTTCGTCGTAGAAGAGATTGGTGGTAATGCGCCCTAGCCAGCCCTTAAACTTAGCCGGATCGTTTAAGCGACGCATGTTGCGATATACCCGAATCCAGACTTCTTGGGCCAGGTCTGCCCGGTCAGGCCAGTCGGGGGCGAGGTGGTAGAGCAGCTTATCTACATGACTTTGATAGCGACACAGAAGCTCAGCAAACATCAGCCGTTCGGGCCGTAGCCGCTGCTGGCAAAGAGCTACCAGTTCAGTGCTGGTCAACTGTTCAGGCTTTATAGAGGGCTCGGGGGCGCTGAGAGAAACAGGCCAGGTCGAGAACATAGATTGACTCATAACTTCTAGTAGTAGGCCGACATCTTCATGACCACCGGCAAACCGCTGGGGCCTGCGTTGAGGTGGTGTTGTGGCTCCAAAGACAAGCGTGATTAATCAAGCGCGATCAATGTAAAACATTGTGACGAAGAGGCTATGTTTCCTTTACCTGCCTTGTGCCTGTGAATTGTCTGTCACATCCTTAGAGGCCGATGCTGGTAGAGGCCGATGCTGGTAGAGGCCGATGCTGGGCACAGTGACCAGCCCAAACGTCTTCGAGTCTGGCCGATGGGGTGATATAACAGATCAGAGGCCCTGTGATGGCGACGGTCATCCCCCCTGGGAGAGGTGGCAGAGTGGTCGAATGCGTCCGACTTGAAATCGGATGTCCCAAAAGGACCGTGGGTTCGAATCCCACCCTCTCCGTACCGTGGTTTTATAACTTTTTTATGCCCGACGATATGGGTTCTTTCATCGTTGGCGTTGTGCTGCTGCTGTCCTTGGGCTGGGCAGCGGCGACAGAAATGGGCGATCGCTGACCCCGTCGAAAATAATTGCACGCCTCGTCTTGTCGGGGCACGTCCGTTTTGTGGAGCTAAATCCCTCGGAGGGTAGAGGGCCAAAACGTTACAGTGTGAATCAAAAAATGGGCATTTGTAGCGCTTACAACAGATTCAACCGAGCAGATGGCGTCGACTAGGGCTAAGCCTATTGGCCCCGTGAATGGGAGGGGTCAGCCACCTGACCACTTCACTGCATCTGTTGTATTGCATCCATTCCATTGATTCCATTGATATAGGAGTGCCACTGTGACCCAGCCCACTGAACAATTGCCCCAGGCGCCCCCAAGCCCGAGGCCAGAGAACAAAATTGCAGAATTTTTCAACTTTGCAGATCTGCGCACCAACTTCCGCACCGAGACTCTGGCGGGGTTCACCACCTTTGTCACGATGGCCTACATTCTGATTGTTAACCCGGCCATTTTGTCGAACGCAATTTTCTTGACCGAGTCGGGAGATTTGTTTGGTGAACTGGTGGTGGCAACCGGGCTGTCTGCCGCCCTGGCCACGCTAATTATGGCGCTTTACGCCAAGCTGCCCTTTGTGCTAGCGCCGGGTATGGGGATTAACGCCTACTTTGCGTTTACCGTGGTGCTGGGTCTAGGCATTGACTGGCGAGTTGCTCTAGCCGCCGTCTTCATCGAGGGGATTATCTTCATCATGATGACGGTGACCAACGTGCGCAGCAAAATTGTGGAGGCGATTCCGGATGCGGTAAAGCATGCCACCACGGCGGGCATTGGGCTGTTTATTGCCTACATTGCCCTTAAGTCGGCGGGCATCATTGTGCCGTCAGAAGCGACGTTTACGACCCTAGGTAATTTGCGATCGCCTCAGACGGCCATGGCGCTGCTGGGTCTAGTCATTACCGCTGCCCTGTGGGCACGGCGGGTAACCGGAGCACTGCTGTGGGGTATTTTGGGCACCGCGTCACTCTCTTGGATCTTAGGTGTAGCGCCCTGGCCGACGGGGCTGATGGCGATTCCCAGCGCCCCTACCGATCTGTTTGGCCAAGCCTTTGTCGGGCTAGGGGAGCTATTTCGAATCAACTTCTGGCAGATGATCAGCATCATCTTCGTGTTTTTGTTTGTGGATCTGTTTGACACCATTGGCACCCTCACCGGACTGGGTTCTAAGGCAGGCTATATCGATGCTGACGGCAAGTTTCCTGGGGTAGAGAAAGCTTTTATGGCCGACGCGGTAGGCACTACTGCTGGGGCTGTGCTGGGCACTTCTACCGTGACGTCTTACATTGAGTCGGCGTCAGGCATTGCTGAAGGGGGCCGTAGCGGGTTTACCGCTCTGGTGGCGGCAGCGCTGTTTGCCGCTTCAGTGCTGTTTATTCCTCTACTTCAAGGTATTCCGGCCTTTGCCACCGCCCCGGCGTTGATTATTGTCGGGGTGCTGATGATGTCGGGCGCAAAAATGATCGATTGGGATGAACCCGCCGATGCGATCGCCGGCTTTCTCACCATTATCATGATGCCCCTGGCTTTCTCTATCGCTGAAGGGCTGGCCATGGGTCTGATTGCCTATCCGCTGATCAAGGCGTTTCAGGGCAAAACCAGCCAAACCAGCATCGGCATGTGGATTTTGGCCGCTATCTTCCTGCTGCGGTATATCTTCATCGCAGGCGGCTAGGGGCGCAAGGTAGGGGCCCACAGCAGTGCGCCCCTACCTCAAGGCGTCAAAGGTATCGCCGAGGGCGGCGGTCAGGGTTTGGCGGGTTTGAGCGTGGGCCGCTTGCTCGGCCTGCAAGCGCTCGGTCAGGTCTTCGCACTGCTGTACCAGACCGTCAAGGCGCTGCTGCAAACCCTGGAGGGAGTTGACCGTGGAGAGATCTTTCTCTAACACAGCACCGGGAGTCGCCGCGAGGCGCTGCTGAATCGCTTCGATCTGCACCTGAAACTCAGCGGCTTCTTCGCGGCGCTGTCGGGCTTCGGTTTCGTAGAGGCGACGCCAGTTGGCGGCGCTGTTAAAGGCCTGGTCGCGCTCTTTTTGAGTGTCGGCCAGCTGCCGCTGGAGGGTGCGCACCTCCGCAATCCACTGGGTGAGGTCTTGGGACATGGCGGGTATCAACAATAGGGCCAGGAACAGAGCCATAGACAGGTCAGAATAACGCTTAGCCGCTAATACAGCAGTCGAGTGAGAATGCCCGGCGCTGGCAGCACAATCATAACCAACAGCGTCAAGGCCAGCAGACCCAGAAAATCGCGGCGATCGTCTAGCTCGCTGACATCGTTGAGGGCGGGTTGGTCGGCCGCCGGAATAAAGAATAGAAGAATCGCCCAAATCATCAGCTCAGGATGCACCAGGGCCAGACCAAACACCAGCAGCCGCGCCACCTGCCCGACAATGCCGCCAATTCGCTGGCCGTACATGGCGTGGACAATGTGGCCACCATCGAGCTGGCCCACGGGCATCAGGTTGAGGGCCGTGACCACTAGACCCAGACAGCCGGCGATCGCCACCGGATGCAGCTGGATCGCCTGGTCTGCCGCCACCGCCGATCCCAGCACCAGCTTAGACATCAGGGTTAGCATCAGCGATGCCTTGGGGTCGAGGGCTTCAAAATTGAGCAGGCTAGAGCCGGTTTCGGGAATGGCCACCACCGTCGACTGGGCCAGCCCCCACAGCAGCAGCGGCACCGCCACCACCAGCCCCGCCAGCGGCCCAGCAATGCCCACGTCAAACAGGGCGCGACGATTGGGTACCGGCGATTTCATTTGAATGAACGCCCCCAGGGTGCCGAGAAAAAATGGCACCGGAATAAAGTAGGGCAGAGTGACCTGCATGCCGTAGCGACGAGCGGTCAGATAGTGGCCCATCTCGTGGCAGCCTAGAATAATCAGCAGCGATACGGCGTAGGGCAAGCCGCTAAAAATCAGGGTGGGCGTCTCCTGAAGCTGGGCCTCAGTGACTCCGGCCAGGTAGGTGCCCACCGCCGTTGTGGTAAACAGAGTCACCAGCAGCAGCCCCAGGGCCAGACCCGGTCGGGTTTGAGCCTGAGATTTCGCGCCACCCTCGGCCTGGGGGTTGGGCACTAGGGCAAACACCGGTTTACCCTGCAACCCCTCCTGAAACAGGACTAAAAAGCGATCGCCAAAATGACGGCGAATGTTTTCTCGCACAGTGTCGTAGGCTACTGAGGGCGTCGCCCTGAGCTGGCCCCGACAGATCATGGCCTGGGGCCGATACTCAATATTTTGCAGGTAATACACCGACCAGGGAAAGCAGCCCTGGAGCATCGCTTCTTCATCTTTATCGATGGGGCGCAGGGCGGGCTTGGGGGGTAGCGGCACCGTTGGCTGATTGTCCTCACCCTCAGCTTTGACCCCCTGGGGCAGCGCAATCCGCCCCTTTTGAATCAGCGCCCAGTAGAGCATCGGGCAGGCGACAAGTAACCCCACCAGCAGAGCGGTGGGGGGCGACTCTTCCCCGCCGTTGACCATGACCCAGGCGGTGAGAATCAGGGCAGGCAACATCATTACCAGCCACAGCAGCCACACGGGAGTACGCGTAATGCGGCTAACGCTGCGCTGAAGCAGCACATAGGTCAGCAGACCTAAAACCAGGAGCCAAAAAAACACCATCAAATAGCCATTGGATTGCAACGATCAACTCCAGAGCAGACTGCCATAGAAATTGGCTCAGATATGGAGGCTCAGGCATGGGGAACGTGGTTCAGTTAGTATAGGCGTTCACAGATGCTTCCACCCCCGGTTACGCCCCTATGACAGCAGCGTCTTCTCCGGTGCCCTCGCCCCAGACCTCCCCTCAGTCACCACCCCAGTCACCACCACCCCAGTCACCACCACCTAAAACATCCAAGACACCGCGCTCGGTGTTTGACAGCGTCTATGCCTTCCCCCCCAACCGCGACACCCAGGGAGCCACGGCTTATTTCATTGTAGACAACACACCCGAGGGGCAGCCCGCTAACCTACTGATCGATGCCCCGCTGTGGGACGAGGGCACCCGCGAATGGCTGCTGGCCCAGGGCGGAGTTAGGTGGCTATTGATTACCCATCGGGGCGGGTTGGGGCGATCGGCAACGATTCAAAAGGCGCTGGGCTGCGAGGTCGTGATGCAAGAGCAAGAAGCCTACCTGTTGCCCGATACCCCCACGACTACCTTTCACCATAGTTTTAAGCTTAGCCCCCAGATCGAGGCTTTTTGGACTTCTGGCCACTCGCCTGGCTCCTCCTGTCTGTACTACAGCGCCTACGGCGGGGTGCTGTTTACCGGGCGGCACCTGCTGCCCAGTCGAGCCGGGGAGCCAGAACCGCTGCGCCTAGCCAAAACCTTCCACTGGCCCCGCCAGCTTCAGCAGGTCGAGGCGCTCAAGGCCCGCTTTACGGCAGCAACCCTGGCCCACATTTGCCCTGGGGCCAGTACGGGGCTGCTGCGGGGCGATCGCACCATTGACCGCGCCTACGAAAAGCTGCAAAAGCTAGACCTGGAAACGTTCTACAATCACCAACCCTTGATTTAATCGTTCCCCGGCGCTGTGTCCCATGGGGAAACCCCCTCACCCCCTCGCCCCATAGGCAGCCCAGGTCTGCTGCACCCAGGGGTGAATTTCTCGCGGGTACAATAGCCAGGTGCGCTCGTAGGGCTGGCTGAGGGCCTGCACCAGGGGCGACAGATCTTTAATATCCACAAAGGCATTGTCGCTGTACACACAGATGCCCTGGTTATAGGTGGTGTAGCCCCGGCTCCAGGTGCGGCGTAGACCGCTGTAATGTTCGCCGCTGTAGCCCTGGGCTTCAAGGTGGGTGCGCACGGTGTCTAGCAAACTCTGCTGCTGCTGTTCGGCCAGCCTGGTCACTTCTAGAGTCTTGAGCAGGTCGCGGTCTAGATAGCGGCGGCACAGATCGGCCAGCAGCCGGTCGGGGCTGTGTCGCCACCGCTGAAGGTGATAGGTAAACACCACATCGTCGCCGGCCAGGTAAGTATCGAGGGCGAGGGGATGGTCTGGGGTCAGCAGCCAGGCGGTGACGGTGGGGTCGGCCTCGAGCTTGCCCACGTGTAGGGCAGAGCGGGCGCGCTCAAAGGCCCGCTCTAGCAGCCAGGTAACGGAGATATTTTTGGGATGGTTGTACACCTGCACATACATAAAATGGCGCACCACCAGGTAGTGCTCGATCGCCGACAGGCCCTTGTGGGCTACCACTAGCCGACCGCTGCCCGGCTCAAACCGCAGGGCCATGAGAATGCGATCTAGGTCGAGCTGGCCGTAGCTGGCTCCGGTGAAGTAGCTGTCGCGCAGCAGGTAGTCGAGGCGATCGCAGTCGAGCTGGCTCGACACCAGCTGCCACACTAGGGCAACGGGGTGCTCGTGGGTGTAGACCTGATCTACCGCCTCAGTCAGTCCTTGGGTATGAGCCTCCAGGGCAGCGTGGATCTCCGGCAGATCGCGAATCATGCGGCGAGTCCACTGCTCATGCTCTAGGCCAAACACCTCTTCGGCGGTGTGGCTAAAGGGGCCGTGGCCAATGTCGTGGAGCAGGGCCGCCACCAGCACCGTGGCCCGGTGGGGGGCCAGCTCTGGGTAGCGGCGCTGGAGCTGGTCAAAGGCGCGACGGGCGATCGCCATCACCCCTAGAGAATGAGTAAAGCGAGAACTCTCGGCCCCGTGAAAGGTGAGGCTGGCGGGGCCAAGCTGGCGAATGCGCCGCAGCCGCTGAAAGGCCGGAGTGTCGATCAGCTGGGTCAGCAGCGCCTCGTCGTGATCGCTGACGTGGAGCGTAATCGCCCCGTGGAGCGGGTCGTGGTAAGAGCGGCTGGCCTTGGGCGACGTTCCCTGGGGCGCTCCCTCCTGGGGTAGCCCCACCTCAGGAAGCACTGGCCAGCACCGGGGCTTGGCTCAGCATTTCTAACGCAGCCTGGTACTGGAGGTCGGCCTCGGTGGCCACGGTGTCGCGGGTAAGGAGCACGCTGGCGACAATGCGATCGGGGGTAATGCCCAGTTTGTTGATGTCGTGGTGGGCCGGGGTCTCATACTTGGCCACCGTCACCGCCAGCCCCGCCCCGTCAGACAGGTCAAACAACGACTGAATCAACCCCTTACCAAAGGTGGTGCTGCCCACCAGAGTGGCCCGGCCATTGTCTTGCAGCGCCCCGGCCAAAATTTCGCTGGCGCTGGCGGTGCCCTCATTCACCAGCACCACCAAGGGCGCATCGGTAATGGCCTGACCAAACGACTCAAAGCTGTCGAGAATGCCCTGGCGGTTGACGGTGTAGACAACAGTGCCCTGGGGGAGCCACAGCCGAGCGATTTCAATCCCCGCCTGCAGCAGACCACCAGGATTGTTGCGCAGATCGAGCAGATATGCCTCCGCCCCTTGGTCTTTGAGGGTTTGAATGGCTTCGGCCAGCTTCTCTGCTGCGTTGCCGTTAAACTGGCTCAGCCGTAGGTACCCCACCTGCTGACCGGTGGGCGATGTTTTGAGCGCAGCCACCACCGGGTTTAGCGTAATCACATCGCGGGTCAGCGACATCTGCCGAGGGGTCGCCTCGTCGGGGTGGCGCAGCTCCAGGGTGACAGCGGTGCCCCGCGGGCCTCGCATCCGGGCAGCGGCTTCGTCTAGGGTGAGGTCTGTGGTGGCAAACCCGTCAATTTCCAGCACCAGATCCTGGGGCTGAATGCCCGCCTGCTCTGCTGGTGAGCCTTCAATGGGGGCAATCACCCGCAGCCAGCCGGGGTGCTCATCCTTAGAAATTTGCAGACCGACCCCGGTCAACTCACCAGCGGTGCTGGTTTGGAGACTGCGGTACTGGCTGGGCAGCAGCAGCCGAGTGTAGGGGTCGTCTAGCTTGGCCAGCATGGCTTGAATGGCCCTGTAGGTGTCGTCTCGGCTAGCGAGGGGCTGCTCTAGGGCACGCTGGCGAATAAACCACCAGTTCTGATGGTTAAAGCTTTCATCAACATAGGCTCGGTTGACAATGCGCCATACCTCCGCGATCAGGTTTTGCTCTTCTGTCAGGGCTAGGGCCGGGTCTGTCGATAGCCCGCCCACCACCAGCCCAAACAGGCAAAGGCAGAGAATACTGAGACGCAAAAGATGTCTGATCATAGGAGCTAAGGCAGAGGCAGGCGGTGAGTGCAAAAGGTTGAGGGCTAAGTGCTTCAGATGACGCACAGGGTAGCTGACGGCGGACAGAGTTCCCAAACGGCCACGGCAGCTAAACGCACTCGCTTATGTGAGTTTTTACGACATGGACTTCAGAATCCACGATCTTCTTCCCCATGGAGCAGGCGATTTACATTAGTTTATTGTGGCCAATTTTTTCTCAATTGCGCCGGCCCAGACAGAACTGCTGGCCGCCTGATGGTTTTGGCTACCGCAGATACTCAAAGCCATTCTGAACCCTTAGCCAGGGTCTTTGAGGCCAGGCGCAGCAGCACTGCCCAGCCGACAACTCCAGACCATAACGAAATATTTCATAACGAAATATTTCGTAACAAAATATTACAGTGAAATTGGGCAACTCTAGTCTCTATCCTAGGGCTGGTTCGTGGCCTGGGACAGGCTTTTTGAAACAGCTGCCGGTCCTCAAGGTAGCAGGATGCTCTCCAGGGCTTAGAATCTTTAATTAGAGATATGAACGTTGCCATTATGGCTATGGTACATTTTTCATTGACGGCAATTATAGATATATAGAGTTAACCGCTTCATGTTTACCAAGCAAGTTACTGACTCTAAGACCTTCAAATGGTTTAACGAGCGGCTGGAGATTCAGGCCCTGGCCGACGACATCTCCAGCAAGTACGTGCCGCCCCACGTCAATATTTTCTATTGCCTGGGCGGTATTACCCTGACCTGCTTCCTAATCCAGTTTGCCACTGGGTTCGCGATGACCTTTTACTACAGGCCCACGGTCACCGAAGCATTTAGCTCTGTGCAGTACCTGATGACCGAGGTCAACTTCGGCTGGCTGATTCGGTCTGTCCACCGCTGGTCCGCCAGCATGATGGTGCTGATGATGATTCTCCACGTGTTTCGGGTGTACCTCACCGGCGGCTTTAAGAAGCCCCGTGAGCTGACCTGGGTGACTGGTGTGGTGCTGGCGGTTATCACCGTGACCTTCGGCGTTACCGGCTACTCTCTACCTTGGGATCAGGTGGGCTACTGGGCGGTGAAAATTGTGTCTGGGGTGCCGGGCGCAATTCCTGTGGTGGGCTCTACCGTGGTTGAGCTGATGCGCGGCGGTGAAGCCGTTGGGCAATCGACCCTGACCCGCTTCTACAGCCTGCACACTTTCGTTCTGCCCTGGGCGATCGCGGTGTTTATGCTGCTCCACTTCCTGATGATTCGCAAGCAGGGTATTTCGGGTCCTCTTTAAGGATTTGCGGGGTCGATGGAGTCGTTGCTGAGGCAGGCTCCTGAGTCCTGGTGTTTGGGGGCATGACGGTTGGTTTTGGCTATACCGATTGCCCTGGCTGAATGATTTAGACTCTGGGCCTGGCCCAACTGGCTGTAACAGGAGAAGTTTTTTCAATGGCGACCATTAAAAAACCGGATCTAAGCGATCCTAAGTTAAGAGAAATGCTCAAGCAGGGCATGGGCCACAACTACTACGGCGAACCCGCCTGGCCCAATGACCTGCTCTACATCTTCCCCGTGGTAATTTTGGGTACTATCGCCTGCTGTGTGGGGCTGGCTGTGCTAGATCCTGCCCTGGTGGGTGAGCCCGCTGACCCCTTTGCTACCCCGCTAGAAATTCTGCCCGAGTGGTATCTGTACCCCACCTTCCAGATTCTGCGGATTGTGCCCAGCAAGCTGCTGGGTATTGGCGCGATGATCGCTATTCCCCTGGGGCAGATGCTGGTGCCTTTTATCGAAAACATCAACAAGTTCCAAAACCCCTTCCGTCGTCCTTTGGCCACCACCGTGTTTTTGTTTGGCACGGCTGTAACCATGTGGCTGGGTATTGGCGCTACTTTACCCATTCAAGAATCGTTGACCCTGGGCTTGTTCTAGGCAATTGATTTTACTAGCTATACCAAGTCCAGCTTGGGATTCCCACCGGCAAAACCCCACGTCTGGATTTGATCTATACAAGACCTGCGCAAAACTGTATCGTTTTACGCAGGTCTTTTTGCTGTGGGTGTACTCTTTCGCTAAGCTAAATTTAGGGGTTCCGGCAGGCGTTGACACAGGAGTAGGGTATGGCAAGGACGAAGACCCGGCGAGAACATTTGCAGGTGGTGAGCAAGCTAGATGTGGTGGCCCAGGTGCAGCTCTGGTTTCGGGATACCTGTCGTTCGCTAGAGGGTGAGTCGGCCTGGGTAGGCAACCACTGCGATCGCCTGGGCCTAGCCTTAACCGAAGGCTTCACCAACGCCGTGCGCCACGCCCATGCCCACCTGCCCCCCGAAACTGGCATTGACATCGACCTGGCCCTAGGCACCGATCAGGTCGAGATTCGCATCTGGGATCACGGTGATCCCTTCAACCCAGAACTGCTGCCCGAACCCCAGCCAGGGGAACTGCTAGACAGCGGCTACGGCTGGTTTTTGCTGCGTCGCCTGGCCGATAAGGTGACCTATCAGCGTTCCCAGGACGGGCGCAACTGCCTTTCAATTGTGGCCTGTCGTTTATAAAGTACGGCACCTGTGCTGCCCAGTGGGCGACCTGGTGAAGCCTGCCCTGCGCCTGTCGCCGGGCGAGTGGGTAGTCTAGAGACACAGTATTGTCTTAGCTTTGCTGGCGATGGGTTCTTCCACCACTCATTCATCTGTTGCGGATATGTCGGCTCCACAGATGTTGACAATGTCTCCTGTCGATCACCCAGACAGAGTTGTCTTTGTCTTCCTCGAGATTTTCTCCTGTGAGGGGGGCATTCAGTCTTATATCAAGGATATTTTTAGGGCCTACCTGAGCCAGCCTCAGCCCGCTCCGGCGGATGTTTTTTTGCTGCGGGACGGCGCTGAAGACGCAGCCAACAATATCTATGGTCAGGGGGCGCTGCGGTTTCACTACCTGGCCTCTGGCAACGCGGTGTGGGGCCGGGCTAGGCTTTTCGCGGCGCTGCTAAGGCATTTGGTGCAGCGGCGTCCCCGGCAGGTGGTGTGTGGCCATGTGCTGCTGCTGCCCCTGGTGGCCCCCCTCTGCCGCTGGCTAAACCTGCCCTATACCGTTGTCACCTACGGCAAAGAGGTGTGGGACCCGCTGCCGCTGCGCGATCAGCGGGCGCTGGGTCGGGCCGACCAGATCTGGGCCATCAGCCGCTATAGCCGCGATCGCGCCTGCGCCGCCAACGCCCTCGACCTGGCCAAGGTTTATAGGGTGCCCTGCGTCGTCGATGGCGATATCTTTACCCCCGGCGCTAGAAATGCTGCCTTAGTGAAAACCTATGGACTGGCCGGTCGGCGGGTGCTGCTGACCGTTGCCCGACTGTGGTCAGGAGATATCTATAAGGGGGTAGACGTGACCATCCGGGCGCTGCCTGCCATTGCCGCTGTGGTGCCCGAGGTGACTTACCTGGTGATCGGTCGGGGGGATGATCAGCCACGTCTGGCGGCCCTGGCTGAGGAACTGGGGGTGAGCGATCGCGTTGTGTTTGCCGGGTTTGTGGCCACTGAGGCCCTGGTGGCCCACTACCGCTTAGCCGACGCCTACGTGATGCCCTCCCAGGAGGGCTTTGGCATTGTCTATCTGGAGGCGATGGCCTGCGGCCTGCCGGTGCTGTCGGGCGATCGCGATGGCTCTGCCGACCCCTTACAGGATGGTCGTCTGGGCTGGCGAGTGCCCCACCGCGACCCCGAGGCCGTGGCGATCGCCTGTATTGAGATGCTGCAGGGGGCTGACCCCCGCTGCCAGGGGGCGTGGCTGCGGCAAGAAACCCTGGCAGCCTTTAGCCCCAGCGCCCTGGCCGAGCAGCTAACCCTAGCTCTAGGTGCCGGTCAGAGGCCCTAGCCCCGGCGCTACAATACGGGGTGAGGCCCGCCGCTGATCGCAGCGCGCCCCGTCGTTGCTGCCCGGAGATCGACCCCCTGTGAACCCCAACCGATCTAACCAACTTCAGCTCAATTTTTCGGGCCTGGGCTGCTGGGTCGCCATTCTCGGGGCCATATGGCTGCTGGGGGCCGTAGGCCTGGGCTGGGTGGTGAAGTCGCTGGCGGTGCTGGTGGTGCTGGCGCTAGCGGCCCCGGTTTTAGGTTTTGTGGGGCTGCGGTTTTGGCTGCGGCGTAACCTAGTGCAGGGGCCTTGCCCGGTGTGTAACAGCGCCCTCACGGGCATTAAGGGAGCCGAGACTGCCTGCCTGAGCTGCGGCACCCCGCTACGGGCCGAGGCCGATGGCTTCGCCCGGCTGACCGAGGCGGGCACCATCGATGTCACCGCCGTGGATGTAGTAGATATCACCGCTGAGACCCAACAGATTTTGCCCGACGGCGATTGATCTAGCCCCAGCGGTGGCGGCTATCCGCTATGTCGAAGTGAGTCTGTGTTGTTAGGATAGATCACAGCAAGATTTAGTACGCCTGGAACGCATCCTATGCCTGTCGCCATTCAAGTCGAGAAAACCAAGCTCAAGCAGCCGCCTCTGGAAATTCATACCCTGGGCGATCGCGCGCTGCGCCAGCCTGCCAAACGGGTGGCCAAGGTCGACGATGAGATTCGTGCCCTGGTGCGAGAAATGCTGCAAACCATGTACAGTGCCGACGGCATCGGCCTGGCGGCTCCCCAGGTGGCGGTCAACAAGCAGCTGCTGGTGGTCGATATCGATCCAGAAGATGCCGTTAACCAGCCCCTGGTGCTGGTCAATCCCAAAATTATTAGAGTTTCTAAGGAGCTGGCCACTGGGCAAGAGGGCTGCCTCAGCATCCCCGGCGTATACCTTGACGTCGTGCGTCCGGTGGCGCTAGAAGTTTCCTACAAAGATGAGAACGGGCGACCCCAAAAGCTTCAGGCCAACGACCTGCTGGCCCGCTGCATTCTCCACGAGATGGATCACCTCACCGGGGTGCTGTTTGTTGACCGGGTGGAAAATGCCCTGGCCCTTAACCAAGAGCTACAAAAGAACGGCTTTTACGCCAAAGACGTGCAGGCGGTAACGCTCTAGGTACGTGTTCTGGGACGTGCTAAACTGCCCCGAGGATAGGGGGCTAGCTTCCCATCCTGGCCTTGTTTAGGAGATGGTTTTGTGACCCCGAAAAGTAGCCTGTTACTGGGTGGTTCTTGCGTGGCGGCGATCGCGGCGGTGGGTTCTATCTTCGAGCTGTCCTCTGGCAGTCCCGAACTGGGCACAGTGCCTACTACCATCATTCTGGGGCTTTGCCTGCCGCTGGTGGCGGTTTTATTCTATGGGGCGGTCAAAGATGCCAGGGCTAATCAAGAGTAGTGAAATGACTCTTTGGCTGAAATATAGCGGTTGAGACGCAGAGATGATTGCGATCGCCGGAATCCTAGGGTTCATCACAACGTCTACCAAGCGTCTACCATAGGAAGCCACTCACTAGAAATTACTCATGAGGATGGAGCCATGGAGCCTACCCGAGACACCCCCCTGCTGACTCGGCGATCGCTGCTGGCAGCAGCAGCTACGGGGTCGGTCGTTGTGCTGCTGGGTCGCCCGGCTCAGGCCTACGATGTGGTGCTCAACCCCACCGCTCCTGAACTGGGAGACACCATTTCGGTCATCGCCATTCCCCGCACCCCGGCCTCCAACCAGCCGATGGTCACGGTCAACGACAGCACCGAGTACCCCACCTTTCCCATCGGCAACAACCAGTTTCGGGCGCTGATACCCACCAGCCCCCTCGACCCACCAGGGCGCATGGTAATTCGCGTGATCGGCACGGGCGAGACCCGCAACCTGGCGGTGGGGCTAAAAAACCGCAATTTTCCCACCCAGCGCATTACCCTGTCACCCAGCCAGAGTAGCCTGGGCACCCAGCACGAGTTTGACCGGGTCGCTGTCTTTAAGCACCTGGTTACCCCTGAACGCTACTGGAACGGTGCCATGCAGAGACCCAGCGCAGGTCGCACTAGCACCCAGTACGGCGTGCGCCGCTACTACAACGGCGTGTTTGCCCAAGACTACTACCACCGTGGTCTCGACTACGCCGCCCCTATGGGGTCTCCGGTGATGGCCCCCGCTGGTGGGCGCATTGCCCTGGTGGGACGCGTCTCGGACGGGTTTGAGCTGCATGGCAACACCATTGGCCTCGACCACGGCCAGGGGGTGCTGAGCATCATGATTCACCTCAGCCGCATCGACGTGAGTGAAGGGGATTTGGTGCAGGCGGGGCAGACGATTGGAGCCGTGGGCAACACGGGGGCCTCCACGGGGCCGCACCTACACTGGGGGCTGTATGTGAATGGGGTGGCGGTAGACCCGGCGCCGTGGCTGGGGGCCGGGTTCCAGTAGGAGGTGGGGAGTAGATCATTGGTAGGGTGGGCACTGCCCACCATCGACCCAGCGCTTCCAGTCAACCCCTTTGGGTTTTTCCCCGTTCCATCACCCGCTTTAAACAATTCCCTGGGGCATCTGCCAATGAACAGCTACACAATTTTGTCTCAGACCCGGCGATCGCGGGTGAGCGACGGCGAGACATTACCGCTGCTGACGGGGTGCGAGGGGGCCGCTCAGCTACTGGTGCTAGTGTGGCCGCAGCTGGGCGACTTCGACAGTTTGGAGTATGCCTGGTGGGTGCAGCGGGGGGCTGCGGATCTGCAAAGGCGAGGGATTGCGGTGCGGGCGGTGGGCATTGGCGATCGCACCTCTGGCCAAAAGTTCTGCGATTACACTGGCTTTCCCCCAGAGCAATTGTTCATTGACAAAACCGCCGCCCTGCACCGAGAGCTGGGGCTGTACGCAGGGCTGACGCTGAAACCGCCGGGGCTAAGGCCAGGGCAGGCCGCCTGGCTAAATCTGATGCTGATGTGTGCGGGCATCAAAAGCCCCGGCACGCTCAAGGAAGTGCTGCGGGGGTATACGGGCGATCGCACTGCTCCCCAGCTGATTGGCAGCGACGAGGTGGTGAAAGCCGGGCCGCTGCCGCCGCTGACCGGCAAAGCCTTTGACATCGTTGGCGGCGACGGCTTTCAGCGGCCCATTGAGCTGGCCACCCTGCGCCTGCGCAACATGACCGAGGTGCTGAGCCACTGGGGCGCCTACGTACCCAATGCCGCCTACCTGACCCAGCGGGGCGGCACATTTTTGTTTGATGCCTCGGGGCAAATCTTGTATGAATACCGCGATCGCGGCATCCTTGGCTTTGCTGAGACCATGGCCAATCCCCTGGCCTTCGTGGAAGAATATATCCCTGAGAGGATTCCAGCTAAATAAACGTCCCCTTCGAGGTCGCAAACTCGGCCCGTTGGGCCTGTTGCCGTAAAACGCTGGATAAGTTTTAGCTGGAACACTCTAATGCTGCTCGTGCTTGAGAATGGCTATGGCGTGGATTGAAACCCTAGAGGCGCTGCTCGAAGACATTGTCTTAGTCGCTACCTTTTGCCTAGAGGCAATTTCGGTGCTGTGCGTGGTAATGGGGTTACTCAAAACCGCTCGCATGACCTTCAATCTCAATCGCCATCGCCGGGAAAAAAATTTTCCGTTTAACCAGGTACGGCTGCGGTTTGGTACCTGGCTGGCCCTGGCCCTAGAGTTTCAGCTGGGGGCCGATATTTTATCGACTACCGTGGCACCTACCACTCAAGATTTGATCAAGCTAGGGGTGATTGCTGTCATTCGCACTTTTCTCAACTACTTCTTAGATCGAGAAATAGCCGCCGAAATGGCCCTGGAGCGCGAGCGAGCTAAGATTCGCGACGAGTTAGAGACTCTAGATACGGCCTAGCATCAAGGCAAATCCAGGGTGCATCCCACTTTTGCAAATTTCGCCCCCTCATCCCCCAACCCCTTCTCCCTCAGGGAGAAGGGGAGCCGGATTTCAAAGTCCCTCTCCCTCAGGGAGAGGGATTTAGGGTGAGGGTCACACAACTGGGATGCACCCGGCAAATCGATCAAATCCAAGTTCAGAAGAAGAGTTCTGTCGGCAGGAAAACTACAGATCCTGATCGGGACTGGGTGTAGCTCGCTGCCCAACGCATTCGCCGAACGGTTCATAACGCTGACCCAGAGGGTTCGGTATCGGGCGATCGCGGCGGCAGATTCTCCAGCAGCACCTTATCGACCCGGCGGCTATCCATGTCTACCACCTCAAAGCGCAGCCCCTGCCACTCAAAGAAGTCGCCCGAGTTGGGAATGCGGCCCATATGCCGAATCATAAAGCCCGCTAGGGTGTGGTAGTTGTCTTCGTCTTCGCTGAGCTGCTCTCGGTTGAGCAGCTCTTTGAGGTCGTCTACCGGCAGCAGCCCGTCGAGCAGCCAGGAGCCATCTTCTCGCCGCACCATCATCGGGTCGTTGGCGTCTTCGATTGAGGGCAGGTCGCCGACGATCGCCTCCACCACATCGTTGAGGGTGACTAGCCCCTCCACGCCGCCGTACTCGTCGAGCACCATGGCAAAGTGGGTGCCAGAGGTCTTAAACAGCTCTAGCACCTTGAGCACATAGGTGCTCTCGGCCACAAACAGGGGGGGCTGCACCAGGCTGAGCAGGGTGACGGGCGGGGTCGACTGGCTCAGGTAGTTGGGCAGCAGCGCCTTGAGCGAGACCACCCCCACGCAGTCGTCGATGCCGTTGTTGCACACCGGAAAGTGGGAGTGGGCGCTCTGCATGACCAGTTCGCTGTGTTCGGCAAAGGAGGCGTCTACCTTGAGCCATTCAATGTCGGTGCGAGGGGTCATAATCGAGCGGATCGGGCGATCGCCCAGCTGCAAAACCCGGCCCATCATTTCTTGCTCGGCCACCTCAAAGTTACCGGCCTCGGTGCCCTGGTCGATCAGCAGGCGCAGCTCTTCTTCGGTAATAGCGGCTTCGGGGCGTTCTTTAAGCCCCATGAGGTTGACGAGAAAGCTGGTCGAGACCCCCAGCAGCGCCACCAGCGGAGCGGCCAGCCGAGACAGCTTCTGCATTGGCCCCGCCACCTGACAGGCGATCGCCTCGGGATAGCTGAGGGCAATGCGTTTGGGCACCAGCTCCCCCACCACCAGAGACAGGTAGGTAATCGTCCCCACCACGGTGGTCAGGCTGAGCAGGTCGCTGTAGGGGGCAATGGCAGGCACCTGGTCTAGCATCAGGCGCAGGTTGTTGGCCACGGTGGCACCCCCCAGGACACCGCTGAGAATGCCAATTAGGGTGATGCCAATCTGCACCGTTGACAAAAAATTGTTGGGGTTGTTGGCCAGCTTGAGGGCCAGGCGCGCCTTGGCATTGCCCTGCCGCGCTTTTTGCTCAAGGCGGGCCTTACGGGCCGACACCAGCGCAATCTCTGAGCCTGAAAACACCCCATTGGCTACAATCAGCAGCAGAATGAATAGACTTTCGAGGGCAATGGCGGACATAGGTTAGGAGTTAGGGGAGATGAGGCTAGCGTTGGGCTTGCCCCCCAGAATAATGGATTGAGTAATGGATTTGTGTCTATTATTGAACGGCTATTGAGCAGCTATTGAGCGACAGGTTGGTCGGTATGACCGGTTGCTGTGGTAGAAGAAAAAGACTGTCTTCTCTCTGGCCTGAGCACTTTGCTGACTGTAACCCGTCTGCTGCCCCCCAATGCCGATGCCCCCGTGGTGGCGACTCTGTCGCTGGCGGCGGGCGATCGCGCTAAGTCGCGCCATCGGTTCACCGCTGATGGGGGCACCCCAGTCTACCTAAACCTGCCTCGGGGCACGATGCTGCGCGGCGGCGATCTGCTGGGCAGCGACGACGATGTTTGGATTCGGGTGGTGGCTAAGCCCGAGCCGGTGGTGGTCGTCACCGCCCTAGCTGGCTTTGACTTAATGCGGGCCGTCTATCACCTGGGCAACCGCCATGTTTCCCTACAGCTGGCCCCAGAGAGCCTCAGTCTAGAGCCTGATCCGGTGCTAGAAGCCATGCTGACTCAGCTAGGCGGGCTAGAGCTAGCCACCGCCACCCTGCCCTTTGAACCCGAAACCGGAGCCTATCGCTCGGTATCCCAGAGCCACAGCCACGACCATGACCACAGCCACGACCATGACCACAACTAGCGCTCAGGCCCTGCTGCGGCTGCTTCAGCTCACCAGCCCAGCCCTGCCCGTGGGGGCCTACAGCTACTCTGAAGGGCTAGAGACCCTGGTCGAGCAGCGGGTGATCGCCACACCAAAAGATATGGTGGCCTGGCTAGAGCAGGAGTTGGCCTCTGGCATGGTGGCCATCGACAGCGCCGCCGTGGGTCTGATCTACAAAGCGGCCACCCACGGTGGTCTGGATTCTACGGGGGAGCCTGCCAATGGAGAAGCCATTGCGGCGATTAACCACGAGCTTTCGGCCCTGCGCGACAGCGAAGAAACCCGTCAGCAAAGTTTGGCCATGGGGCGATCGCTGGTGCGCATGGCCACCCACCTGCACCCCGACCTCAAGCCCTGGTTTAGCGCCGCAGGCAACCCCTGCAACTTTGCCGTGGCCTTTGCCCTAGTAGCGGCCCGGTGGGAGATTGACGGGCGATCGGCCGTGCTGGGCTACCTGCACAGCTGGGCCGCGAACCTGATCACTAGCGCCGTGAAGCTGGTGCCCCTGGGGCAGACCGTGGGGCAAGAGATGCTGCTGGGGCTATACCCAGCGCTGGAGGCGGCGGGAGATCGCGCCCTCTCTACCCAAGCCCTAGACGAAATCTCCCTCAGCAGCTGGGGCACCTCGCTGGCGACGATGCAGCACGAAGCCCTATACACCCGGCTGTTTCGCAGCTAGGGGCTGTCAGCCATTCCCCGCTGGGGCGCTATGGAGCAACGTCATCCGGTTTTACCAAAAGGCATAATTGGCAGCGTATTTTCAAGCCTTGCGAGACTTGCGTCAGCCAACCAGCCCTACCCATCCACTCGCCCCCCACAAGACTCTAGGAAAATTCTGGCAACAAAAATACCCAAGAATTTTGCTGTCTCCTAAGGACGCAGGCTCTGCGCCCCTACTAGGGGTATCTTCTTTCCTGAAGACCTCCCTAAGACTCTAAAAGTCGAAATAGATGTACGGCAGTGTCTCCGCCGGAGCCAGCAGCCAGGCCAGCACGCTAAACAGCGGCACTAGCAGCAGCTTTACCGGCCAGCTCAGCTCTAGCTTTAGCCCCCGCTTCACCGCGTAGCTGGCGGCCATTAGCCCCACCAAGCCCCACAGCAGCAGCAGCAGCTGGGTAAAGGTAAACCCAAGCGATTCTAAATAGACCAGCTGGCTAAACTGGGCATCTGACGGGGTGCCCCACAGCCGCTGCCAGGCCAGCGTATACTGCTGCGGGTCGGGCAGGCGGAAAAACAGCCAGCTAAAGAACACCAGCCCCTGGGTGAGCAGCCAGCCCAGGCCCGTGCCCGGCAGCGTGGCCCAAAAACCTTTGATCGGGGGGCTAGCCTTGCCCCACAGCTGGGTGAGGCGGTGCACCACCAGCCCGGCCCCGTGCAGGGCACCCCAGATCAAAAAGCCCCAGTTGTTGCCGTGCCAGATGCCTGCAATCAGCATGATCGCCATCAGGTTGAGGCAGGTGCGGGCCAGGCTCTGACGCGACCCCCCCAGGGGAAAGTACAGGTAGTTGCGCAGCCAGTCGCCCAGGGTCATGTGCCAGCGTCGCCAAAAGTCGGCCAGGCTGGTGGTGAAGTAGGGCGAGTCAAAGTTTTGCGGCAGATTGATGCCCATCAGCAGGGCGCTGCCCCGAGCAATATTCACGTAGGCGCTAAAGTCGAGGTAGAGCTGGAGGCCGTAGGCAAAGGTGGCCAACCAGATATCGGCGCTGCCCGCCCGGGGCAGGTTGTCAAAGCTGAGGTTGACTAAAATGGCGATGTGGTCGGCGATCAGCAGCTTTTTCATCGCCCCGTAGGCGATCAGCCACAGCCCCTCGACGGCGGTGTTGAGGCCCGGCGGATTGTGCTGCTCAACCTGGTCAATGAAGGGGTGAAACCGGGTAATCGGCCCCGAGATCAGCTTGGGGAAGTAGAGCTTGTAGGCGGCAAAGTCAGAGAAATTGAGCGCTGCGGGCGACCCCCGGTAGACATCGACCAGGTAGGCGATGCACTCAAACACAAAGAAGCTCAGCCCCAGGGGCATGATGATGCGGGTGAGGGTGTTGTCGGAGCCGGTGGGCAGCTCTAGCCCCAGCCAGCGCAGCAGCCCTTCGGCGTACTTAAAGCCCAGCAGCAGCGCCACATTGATACCAATGCCCAGCCACAGCAGGCGGGTGCGGCGCTGGTTCCAGCCGCGCTCGGCCAGCTGCCAGCGAGGGTTGGGAATGCGCCAGTCGAGGGGGGCGGCGATCGCATTGCCGACAAAAAACGTCACCAGCAGCACCACCACCATCAGCAGCAGATACTGCACCTGAATCGAGGCATAGAAGATCAGGCTGGCCACCACCAGCAGCCACAGCCGCGCCTGGAGCGACTCCAGCGTCCAAAACACGCCGATGACGCTGAGCAAAAACAGGGCGTAGACCAGGGAGGGTAGGGTCATGGGG
>QBMN01000210.1 GCA_003241845.1 Shackletoniella antarctica
CACCAGCCCAGCCCCCACCAGCCCAGCCGAGATCAGTAATAGACTGGGACGCCTGATGGCCCAGGCTAAGCTACCAGCCGTCAAACACCAGCCCCATAGCCAAAGCCCCTCGGCCCAGGCGGGCAAAAAGCGATAGAGTGCTGGCCCCCCGGCAACAACATCGAGCAGCTGTCGAATCATCTGGCTATGGATGACCACTCCCGGCATAGTCAATTCGTCATTTTGGTTAAAGCTAAAGGGGGTGTAGAACCGATCTTTAAGACTGGCTGCGGTGGTGCCAATCAGCACGATATTGTCGGTCATCCAGTCGGGGTCAAACTGGCCGCTGAGTACTTGGCTAATGGAGATATGCCGGGCGGGCATCTGAGCGGTGTGGTAGCGCAGCAGTATCTGGTAGCCGCTGCTATCGACATTTTGGTAGCCGCCTTCTTGGCCCGAGAGCACCGGAATGGTGCGATCGCCCAGATATAGGTGGTTGGCCTCTGCCCTCAGGGCCTCGTCGGGGTAGCCTGCGTAGGCCATAATTACCCTCAGAGTAAAGGAAAAGTAGCCGCCCTCGGGGCTGCGCACAAACATCAGGTTGCGACGAATGATGCCGTCGGAATCGGTGGGGAAATCGTTGAAACCCACCCGCTCTGGCTCCACGGTGGGGGGCGGCGGCACCTCTCCCTGCCCCTCGGTGCTGCCCACATTTTTAATGCCGATTAGGTTTGGGGCTGCCAGCGCCTCAACTAGCTCGGCAGAACCTGGCGGGCGCAGGGTGCTGCGGTAAAGGTCGAGCCCCACTACCCGAGGCTGGTGACTCTGGATCTGGTTGAGAGCCTGGGCTAACAGCTGGTCGCTGAGGGGCCAGCCATACTGACGAATATCGGCCTCGGTCATGCCCACGATGAGCATGCGGGGGTCGAGATCTTCACTGGGGTGAGATCGCACCCCATGGTCAAACAAAAACAGCTCGGCGGGTTCAAGCAGGTTCAAAACCTTGGCCCCGGTTACCAGGGCGCTGGCTACGAGACTGGCCAACAGCACGATTTTGCTGCCGGTGCTGAGGGGAGCCATGCCCCACCAGTGGAAGACCCGAGGTAATACCCGACGCTGTAGTCGGTGATGGATAGTTTTGATTGCCGCTTTCACGCTTGTTTGGCCTTTGACTACAAAAACTAGACAATAGAGAACGTCTCAGGCAGCACACCCAGCGCCTTACCCCTGGAGCGTAAACTGGGGTAGAGTGCTGTTGCTAAGCATGCCCAAAGAATAGCAATGAACTAGCGTGCCCAGCTCAGTCATCGCTACCCAGTCATTATTTCCCAAGGGCTGCTTTCAGGGCGACCTGCGGCATTGTGGTCAGAGGCCAGAACCCTTGCTCTGTCTAGGGCTGCCACAGCTGTGACGACCTTGAACCAAAAACGCAGTGGCGGCCGTTCCCCTCGGGAACGGCCGCCACTGCGTTACACAAATTAGCATTTCTCTAGTCTTAACCTGCTGAGGTATCTCAGTGAAGTAATCGGGCAATGGGCTGGGTGCTATTCTGCCACGTCGATGGGGCTAACCCAGTGCGTGCCGCCCCCTTGGCGGCGGCCTGGAAACTCGTCTCGACTATTGGCGCTGGCAATTGACTGTAGGCCAAAGGCTTGAAATAAAACCATCATGGCCAGCGACAGTGCGCCAACGGCAAAAACTGAGTAGCCCGAACGAAACCTTTGCTCTAGCGGGGTTTGCATAACTAATATCGCTGTGGCCCCAGGATCAAAATATTAACCCTGAGGGTAGACGCTCCCTAAACAACAAGAATGACCCTGACTTCTTTGACCGCGGCTTAGATGCAGACCACGGCTTTTTATTTCGAAGCCCAAATCTATTAAGGCTGAAGCTAACAGCGATCATCGACAGAGGACCTACGGAAGTCGGGATTGCGGGGTTTTACTGAGTTCCCCGACTGATCCGGATAAAAACTATGAAGTTTGCATAAATCTTCGTGAAATCTCCACAACTTGAGGAATACCTGCGGGAGGTGCTGTCTCTGTGGCTCAATGCTCCAGTCAAAACTAGGGATAAATCATCCGTAGACCTACGGATTTGCCGATATCTTGCCCTATCGAACGTCTGACATTAACCCAATCGCTGACTGGCTAGCCCCAGCAGCAGCCCCAGCATGGCTCCAACGGTCGTATTTAGGCCGTTGACCACTTCATTGGTGAGCCAGGTCAGCTTCGTTTGAAGGGTGGCGCCAATCAGGCTTTCAATGGTGGTGGCTATAAAGGCCGCTATCAGGCAGAGGCCAATGCCCCAGGGGCTAATTAGCCCGACCCCCCAGCCCACCAGGGCTATGACGACCGACCCCATGACCCCGGCCAGGGTACCTTCGAGGCTGACCGCGCCTTCGGTGCCGGCGGGCACAGGTTTTAGGGTAGTGATTAAAAAGGTGCGCTGGCCGTAGGCCTTGCCCACTTCACTGGCGGTGGTATCGGAGAGTTTGGTGCTCAGGCTGCTGACGTAGGCCAATGCCAGTAGGGGAATCCACATGTCGGCCTGGGCCGGGTTGCCGAGCATTTGTAGCCAGGCAATTATCCCGGCACAGACCGCCGCCGCCAGGGCCGATCCCCATACGTTTTCTGGCCCTCTGGCCCCAGAGCGGCCCTCGGCAATGCCGGCGGCTTCTTTGCGGGCTTTGCCCAGGCGGGTTGCCGCTGAGCCAGCTAAAAAATAGGCCATCATCACGGTGTAGCCGCGCCAGCCCAGGCAGCCCCAGATCAGCACGCCTAGCGCCCAGGCGTGGAGATAGCCGGCGGGGGTAAGCAGTTTTTTGGGGAGCCGCCAGGCGATCGCCAGTAGGGCCGTATTGATCACTCCACCGATCAGCCATCCCATGGCCTGGGGAACTGCTAGTACCGATGCTGAGACCATAGATCTACCTGGGGTTGGCGGTTGGTTTAGATGTTGATCTCTAATGTCAACATTGTCGACATTAGAGATCGAAAGCTTTGTGCAGGTGTAGGCAGTTGCCCCGATCATCAGCCGGTTCGTAGGTCAGCCGATCAGCGATCAAATACATGATTTTGAGGCCTCTGCCTCCCTCAGAGTCAGGGTCATTTACGGTGATTTTGTGGCGCAGCACCGAGGTCAGGTCAAAGCCTGGGCCATGATCCCGAATGCGAATATCAATGGCGCGATCGCTCACAGATGCCTCAATGCCGATGGGGGTTTCTGGCGGTAGCCCGGCGTGGGCATGACGCACCGCGTTGGTAAAGCCTTCAATCAGCGCCAGCTGGCACTGGAGCCAGATATTGTGGGGAATAGGGGCCGACTGAAACTGGTCAAACCAGGCTAGCACTGACTTTAGCGCGTTGGCATCGGTCTGGGTCTCAATCTGGCTGGTGTGCTGATAGGTCAAGGCTGATAATGGCTAGCTAGCTCACCTCTGCATCATAGGGCCAAGCCTACCGTGGTAAACGCTCTCAAGACAAGAGTTTTATATCGGCGGCGGCGGTAGGTTGCACAACCGTTATCTTGAACGAGGCAGTCGCCCAGAGTAGCTCAGAGTGGCCTCAGGGGTCTGCCCTGCGCGGGCTCACTCAACCAAGCCAGTAGGTTGTGCCGTAGGTGAGTTAGATCTCGGTAAAATTCTTGCTTCATAAATTGCCCCAGGGCATCGATAGGGCTAAACGACTCACCGGGCTGCCAGCCAATCTCCTGGGCGATGGGGGTGGTATGAGACCCCTTTAGAATTTGCACCGTGGTCAGCTCGCGAAAGCGCCGCACCAGCACCTCCGACAGCGGGCGGGTTTGGTCGATGGTATCGCTGCGAAATTTAATCAGCAGGTTGCGGGGGACGGGGTAGCGATCGCGCACCAGAGCCAGGGTGGCCTCGGGGTCGGGGGTAAACTCGACGTTAAAGGCCGGGTTAAACTGCACCACCTGTTCTAAAAACGGAATGGATCGCCGCGCCGGGTAGTTGTTAAAGCTCATATAAATATTGCCCAGGCGCTCTACCTCCCACAGACTATTGATCAGCAGGTGCACCTTACAGCCCATGCTGTGCCCCAGCCCGTAGATCGGCAGGGGTTGGCGGTTGGTCAGCACCTGTTTATCGAGATAGCGCATCGCCTGGTTGAAGGTAATCAGCACCTCCTGGGCAATGGCCGTGTGGTCAAAGGTATTGATGAAGGGGGTCGCGACCACCAAATAGCCCTGATGAGCTAGGTTTTCGAGCAGCCACTGGTAGGTCACGCTGGGGGCCGCTGCCACAAAGGCACCGCCCAGAAAATGTACAATTGCCACGGGGTTGGGGGGCACCAAAATCCAGTTACCAGATACCTCTTGCCAGTTCATAGCTGCCTGTAGTTCTGTCTGCGTGATCAAGAACGGTTAATTTAACGGTCAGCCCAGGGGTGATTGAAGGATATGGCCGCCCTGTTTGTGTTTGAGTCGTCCGCCTATATTAATGTAGCTAGTTTCACCAGGGCAATTAACCGCGCTCGGTAGAGATAGCCGCCTTCCACGGTTGCCCTTGTCTTCTGGTTTGCCGGGGCAGTAAGCTCAATGGGCTGATGTTGGGAGTGGCTATGGCACAGGGAAACGCGATCGCAGAGCACACTATATCGGCCAACGGGCTGACCTGGTTCTATCGCGAGCTTCAGCCCATCGGCGATGCGCCCCGCCTGCCGGTGGTGCTGCTCCACGGGTTAGTTTCCCAGAGCTACAGCTGGCGTCAGGTGATGCCCACCCTAGCCCAGCAGGGCTTTCGCACCATCGCCCCCGACTGGATTGGCCATGGGTCTTCTGATAAACCTGACCGGCGCGACTTTCCCTACACGCCTGAGGCCCTGGTTGCCGCCCTTGGCAATTTCTTAGATGCTTTGGAGCTATCCCAGGTACACCTGGTGGCCCAGGGGTTTCTTGGCTCAGTCGGGGTTCAGTATGCCCTTCAGCACCCCGAGCGGGTAGACCGCCTGGCCATCATCAATGCTCCTGTAGGGCCTGGGGCCAAGCTGCCCTGGAAAATTCGCCAGATGGGCCTGCCCCTGGCCGGCGACATGATCACCCAAGACCCAACCCTGGTTGATCGCACCCTGGAGGGGGCTGGCCCCTACCAGATCGCCGACGCTGACCTCGATGTGTATCGCCGCCCCTTTCTCAAAACCTCCAGCGTGGGCCGGGCGTTGATGACCACCGTGCGAGCGATGAATTTGGAGGCAAGCAGCCAGGCGATCGCCGCCGCATTGCCCACCTGGGATCATCCCACCCTAGTCCTTTGGGGGCGGAGTGACCCTTGGTTGCCAGTGAGCCTAGCGGAGGCAGCGGTGCAAGCTCTGCCCAACGGTGAACTGCAAACCTTAGACGAAGTTGGTCACTATGCTCAAGAAGACTGGGCTGAAAAGGTAGCGGCTGCCCTCGACAACTTTTTGCGACAGATGGCGGTGTAGGCTGCGCGGTAACCGTCACTGCCAGTCAGGCTCCCCAACACCTGCCGACTGAAACACAAGTTTCTGAAATACAAGTGAGACACAAGGCTGTGGCTGGCAAGTAAGGCGGTGGCGTTGTTTCAAGGCGCTTAGTTTATGCTGAGTACATGGGCAATGTTATGGCTTAGGCGACAGGGTTATTCCAAAGGAGTAGGCGATGGCAACTAAGCAACAGTTTCAAAGTTTTGAAGACTTGTTGGCTGGGGCGGAAGCGCCTGTGCTGGTAGATTTTTATGCCACCTGGTGTGGCCCTTGTCAGATGATGGCGGGCATTTTGAGCACCGTTAGCAGTCAGCTCAAAGGGCAGCTTAAAATCGTTAAAATCGACACTGACAAATATCCTCAAATTGCCTCCCAACATCAGATCGCGGCCCTGCCTACGCTGGTGTTATTTAAGGCCGGGCAGCCCGTAGACCGCATCGAAGGCGTGGTGCCCGCCGACCAACTGGTGGCCCGGCTGCGGCCTCAATTGGCCTAGGGCATGGCTGCGATACCCTGTGCGATCGCCTTGGGCAGCAACCTAGGCGACTCTCGGCAAATTCTGCATCAGGCCCTCAGCACGCTCCACAACCCCCCCACCATAGAACTGGTGGCCCAGTCTAGTGTCTACCAAACCGTTGCCATTGGCCCCCCGCAGCCCGATATTTTAAATGCCTGCGCCCTGCTGAATACCACCCTGTCAGCTCAAGCGCTGCTCCATCAGCTGCTGGAGACTGAGCAGCAATTTGGGCGAGTTCGCCGCGATCGCTGGGGGCCACGCACCCTCGATCTGGACCTGATATTTTATGGACAACAGATTATTATCGAGCCAGCCCTGCATATTCCCCACCCGCTCCTGCGAGTGCGCGCCTTTGTGCTTGTTCCCCTAGCCGAGATTGCCCCCCACTGGCGCGACCCCGTCAGTGGTCAATCGGTGCAGATCCTCTGTCAAGCCGTTGACCGCTCCGGGGTGCAACGGCTTGGCCAGATCAGCGGCAAAGCCTAATCTTCTCAGCCTCCGCCCGCTACAATGGGCAGACCGCTTGTGCCTTCTCTAAGTCTCAACTATGCCCCTTGGTCAAGAGCCTCCCCAACTGTTAAAACAGCGCCTATTTTACGAAGGGCGCAAGTTCAACTTTGAGGTAAATCGACTGCGGCTGCCCAACCGAGCGGAAGGCGATTGGGAATGCATTCGCCACCCAGGGGGTGCCCTGGCGGTCCCCATCACCGCCGACGGCAATCTGATTATGGTGCGTCAATATCGCTTTGCGGTAATGGGGCGGCTGCTTGAGTTTCCGGCAGGTACCATCGAGGCGAATGAGTCACCCGCCGACACAATCCGCAGAGAAATTCAAGAAGAAATTGGCTACAGTGCCCAGACCTGGCTGCCCATCGGCAGTTTTTCTCTAGCGCCCGGCTATTCTGACGAAATTATCCATGCTTTCTTAGCCACGGATCTAGATCCCATCGAGTCTCCCCCCGATGCAGATGCTGACGAGGACATAGAAGTTGTTTTGCTGTCTCCAGCCCAGCTAGAAAAAACGATTTTGTCAGGGGAGGCCGTAGATGCCAAGACAATTGCCAGCTTCTACCTGGCAAAACCCTACCTGGCGAAGCTGGCGGCGCTTTAACTGACCTCCGCTGTACAGTGCTGTTCTCAAGTTTGAGAACCGTAGACTCAATCGTAGTAGCCAACTACGGTTTCAGGAGAGTAGCGCACCTTTGGCAACGACGCATATTGGTCGTCAACGGCTCGATAGCCCACAGCACAGAGCACTACGGCTGAGTAACCCTGCTCAGGCAGGCGCAACAGCTCATCAAACTTAGGATCGAGGATTAAATAGTTGAGCCAATTTGGGCTAGATTTGCCAGGGCAGTGTAATTCCATTTGGGCAAGACATCATCGAAGACGATTTGGATGCTGGCTTTGAGTTCATCGGTCGCCTTCTTA
>QBMN01000211.1 GCA_003241845.1 Shackletoniella antarctica
GCAAAACGTTCAAGGGGAGTGGTCTCTGGTCTGCCTTGCCTTCAACCTGAGGCGATTGCACGGTCTCATCGGGACTGACTGGGTTTCTCCGACAGGCTGCTAGGTTAGTTGAGTGCTCTCTTCTAATGTAGCTTAGGTGCGCACCCGGCAAAGGAAGTAAAGCCTTCACCTCGTGAGGGTACAGGATCTTTATATCCCTAGTAATCTAGGGCAACTGGAGTGGTGGCTACCGAATCGCCTCCGATCAAGGAGGAACCCTCCCCCAATATTTTCTGGCAAACCTAAGCAAGGGCGAAATCCCTGGGGGGTTTGCCAAAGTCCTGAAAGGCTTGTCTGAACTGTCTTTGAGGGATTCTTGGTTAGACCTAACAATCTCTACCCCCTCAGACCAAAGCCGCAAAGAGTAGGTTCGCCAAACTAAGGTCTAGAACCCGCTCACACTAAGGATTTTGAGCTGCGGAGTCGCATCAGCCCTCCCAGCAATGGGCGGGTTGAAAGTAAGCCCGAACGGACGTTGTCAGATCAGCAGGGCCGGGGTCGCATCAGCCCTCCCAGCAATGGGCGGGTTGAAAGCAGCTTTCCCATATTTAGAGATTTTTGCCGATATAGCTGCATGTCTCCCTAGCGAGAGGGGGATTAAAAACCCTACTCTGCCTAGGCACGTCGGAGTGCGGCTGTTTTTGAGCTTGGAGGGTTGAAAGGAGCACTCGATTCGTAATATATGGTGCCCAGGAGGTTAGCCTGACACCATTTTGCGATATCTAATTCGCGAAGAGCATCTTACCTAACTTTTTCCCGTAGTTTCCGCCAAAACGACATGAATATGCGAAAAAAGACACTAATCTGCGAACTGCGACATTTAATGTGTGAACGTACAGCTTTTAAGCCGATGGCGGGATTTGAACCCGCGACCGCTCGATTACGAATCGAGTGCTCTACCACTGAGCCACATCGGCAATGGATATTTACAGTCAACAAGTATAGCAGCGTCATGCGATCGCAGCGACCTATCCCAACGTTAAAACCAACGCCTACGAGAGGCGATCGCCCCATTTTTCCATAGACGCCTAGTACTCGACGGCATAAATAAAGCCAGTAGTCATGAGGTGAGAGGCTTGCCGGTGTAGTTCACTTAGGGCTTGCTGAAAAAGTGATTTTTTGGGTAACGGTGGCCAAAAAAGAGTGACAACGCCTGGAGGGAGCGCTCCAGGCGTTGTCACCAAGAAAGGTGATGGCGATCGCGGTTTCAGCACTTATGGGCCAACTTGGCCATGACATGTCCGGGGGAGAAGCGGCGTTTGCCCTGGCCAAACGTACCTTCAACCGCATTGCAAATCTTGGCATCAGCTTGGGCTTGGCGGTCGACTTCGGCATTAGCCACCGCCTTAGGGCCGTCCCAAGGGTGGCCTACTGAGGTGAATATCGCGAGCATTCTAAGGACGCAGGCTCTGCGCCCCTGGGCAATATAACGACAGGAATTCGGCCCGTTGGACCGGTTGCGGCGAGTTCCCGGATAAGCATCTGGCTAGAACACTCTGTGATAAGTGTCATGAAAAACCGAGATTCCTGTCGAAGGATGCTTAGGGCAGGTACTTCTTTAGCAACAGGTTGAGCTTCTCCAGGGTGGCGGCGGGCGCTTTATCAAGCGGCGTAATGATGGCGTATTTCAACGCCGAGTGGGCCTCTGATTCGGGCGGGTTGGCGGCGATCCGGTTGACCACTTCGCGAATCACCCGCTGGGCGTTGACGGCGTTCTTTTGCAGGTTGCCGATCACCATTTCGACGGTAACGCTGTCGTGGTCGGGGTGCCAGCAGTCGTAGTCGGTAACCAGGGCCAGGGTAGCGTAGGCGATCTCGGCCTCGCGGGCCAGTTTGGCCTCGGGCAGGTTGGTCATGCCAATAATGGTTGCGCCCCAGCTGCGGTACAGCTCGCTCTCGGCTTTGGTTGAGAAGGCTGGCCCTTCCATGCAGACGTAGGTGCCACCTCGATGCAGGTCAATGTCAGGCAGCTCTAGGCTTTCGACGGCGTCGGCGAGAACGCCCGCTAGAGCGTTGCACACCGGGTCGCCAAAGGTGATGTGGCCCACCAGCCCCTCACCAAAGAAGGTGTTGACCCGGTTGCGGGTGCGATCAATAAACTGGTTGGGCACCACCATATCTAAGGGCTTGGCGGCTTCTTTGAGCGAGCCCACGGCGGAGGCAGAGATCAAATACTCCACCCCGAGGGATTTCATCGCGTAGATATTGGCGCGAAAGGGCAGCTCGGTGGGCATCAGGGTGTGGCCGCGTCCGTGACGGGCCAAGAAAGCCACGCGGGTGCCATCCAACGTACCGAGGATAATGGCGTCGGAGGGGCTGCCAAAGGGAGTGTCAATGCGTACTTCTTCGATGTCGGTGAGAGCTTCCATTTGGTAGAGGCCGCTGCCGCCGATGATGCCAATCTGTGCCTGTGCCGCCATGGTGATTACTGTCTAAAGCTGGACTGCACTATCATAGGCCCCCTGTTGCTTGTAAGGCCATTTGGAATGATGGATTCGGTGCTTCAGAGTTTGTAATGAACAGCTCTACTGCATTGCCCTTGGACAGCTGCTGCCCAGGGACAGCTACTGATCTATCGGTTTTGACCAAAGGCAAACAAGGCATCTGTAGATAGCTCAAGTTCAGGAAAAATAGCAGATTCTATAGAATCTGGATCCTGCAGCAAAGTCTTGGTGTAGCTCTGGTTGATTAACTGGCAAATGGTTATTGTTGGTTTTTTAGGTGTGCCAATGTAGTGCTTGCCTCCTAGGCCCAGATAGTCAACAATCCAGTATTCTTCGATGCCTAAATTTTCGTAGTCTTCGTACTTGCGGGCATAGTCATTTTGCCAGTTGGTGCTGACCACTTCGACCACCAGTTTGACCGTATCTCCTCGACTGACTACAGGCTCGCGGCTCCAGAGTGGCTCTTGGGCGAGTTTGGTTTCATCTAATACAACTAGGTCTGGACGAAAGGCGGTGCTAGTTCCCAACAGAGAAATGAGACAGCGGTAAGGAATGAAGTATGGCACCCCCATGCGGTCAATTTCTACATTGAGCTTGCGGCCAATCAACGCTGCGACCTGCTCGTGAGGCCCCGTTGGCTCCATATCGATAAGTTCCCCATCGATCAGTTCATAGCGCTCATTATCGCCATAGTCGGCGATAAAGGTTTCTAGGGTTAAGCCTGTACGAATGGCGGATGAAACCATAGTGCTGCGATCGCCTCCTATGAACCGTAACCCGGAACCGTAACTCGATATTCTCATCCTAACGGCTGTTGCAGGAGCCAGAGACCGGTAGTGGTCATGCCGGAATTGTCGGGGCGCACCAGCAGAAAATGGAGGCCACCGCTGTCTCGTTTGCGCTGTTCAAAGCGCTGGCCGGCGGTGGCGACATCGGGATCGCTGAAGGTGGTAAACACCCAGCGATCGCACAAGCCTGCCTCTAAAATCAGCCCGTCGGGTTCGCCCCGCAGGTAGCTCAGCCAGGCGGGATGGTTGGCCTGAATCCACTGTCCCAGGGCCATCGCCTGCCGTCCGGCATCCACTACAATGCCGGGGATGGGTGTAGTGCTGGCGAGTCCTAGGCGAGACGGCATCCGATCCGGCGGCAGATAGCGCAGGGGGATGGGTTCGTAGGGCAGGGTTTGCTCAAAGTCGTAGGCGGAGATCGCCGTAAAGCCCCAGCTCTCGCCCCAGAGATTTTCGGGCAGAGGCACGGGCGGCGGCGACTCAATGTGCAGCGGGTTGTAGGGAATGGGGATGGCGTGGGGCTGGCTGGGGTACCACTTGGCCCGCTGCTGAAGCCACTGGTGCAGGGTAGGCGTGTGGCGGGTCGGCTCGACTGCAATCTCCAGGAGTTCACAGCCAACGGTCAGCAGCGACAGCGCCTGGGGACGAAACACCTGAATTTTTTCTGGGGTGGTGCCCGCTTTCTTTAGGGCGATTTTCACCTGCTCGCTCACCCAGGCCTTGTTTACCGCCGCCTGGGGGGCGGTGGCCCCGTAGCTAAAGGCAAAATCGTCGCTGCAAAGCAAAATTTCCCAGAGGGGTTCGCCGCTGGGGCTGGCCAGGGGCGGGCGGTGCAGATCGGCCTGCCAGCGGGTCATAGGCTACCTGCGGCTACGGGGGCAAGGCTGGGAGCATACATCTGGGTGAGATACTCGGCCACCATGCGATCGCTGCTGTGGTGAGGCGCGCAGGAGCGAATGGACGCCTTCATCATCGCGATCCACTGACGGGGTAACCCGGCCCGGTCGCGTTGGTAATACAGCGGGGCGATGTGGTGCTCTAGCAGGCTGTAGAGAGAGTCGACATCCTGCTGGGTTTGGCGGTCGGGGTCAGGCTCAGGCTCAGGGCTAGCCTGGCCGATCGCCCAGCCGTTGGCCACCTGGCCCGCGCCCCCAGCCTGATAGGCCTCAGCCCACCAGCCGTCTAGGGTGCTGCAGTTGAGGCCGCCGTTGAGGGCGACCTTCTGGCCGCTGGTGCCGCAGGCCTCGGGGTGGCGGGGGTGGGTGAGCCACAGATCGACCCCCGCCACCAGCAGCTTGGCCACCGCCATGTCATAGTCTTCGATAAAGGCAACGCGATCGCGCAGGGCCGGGTGACGACACCACTCCATCAGTCGCTGAATGATGCGCTTGCCCTCGTCATCGGCGGGGTTGGCCTTGCCCGCAAAGATAATTTGCAGGGGGCGGCGGGCGTGGGCCAAAATGCGAATTGCTCGGTGCAGGTCGCTAAACAGCAGTTCGCCGCGCTTGTAGGAGCTAAAGCGGCGGCCAAAGCCGATGGTCAGCACTGCCGGGTCGAGCAGCTTGTCCACCGCCGCGATCTCATCGGCGGCTTCGCCCCGGTGGTGGCGGGCGGCGCGCACGCGATCGCGGGTGTAGGCAATCAGCCGTTCTTTTAGCAGGCCGTGGCGCTGCCACAGCTGATCATCAGGAATCTGGTCTACCCTGGCCCAGAGACTGGGTTCAGCGATTTTTTGGGGCCAGCCTTGGCCCAGGTGATGGCGATAGAGATCCATCATCAGCGGGGCCGTCCAGGTGCAGGTGTGGACGCCGTTGGTGATCGAGCCGATGGGCACTTGACGGTGATCGGGGGCTTGATCGGCGTAGAGCGCCTGCCACATCTCGCGGCAAATCTCGCCGTGGCGGTGGCTGACGCCGTTGGCCTTGCCGCTCAGGCGCAGGGCCAGTACCGTCATTGAAAACAAGCCCCAGGGGTCGTCGGCGTGGCGGTTGCCCAGGGCGAGAAATTCGTCCCGCGAGAGGCCGAGCTGGGGCCAGTAGCTGCCCAAAAACGACTCGATCAGGTCGGCAGAAAACACGTTGCTGGCCGCCGACACCGGCGAATGGGTGGTGAACACGCTGCGCTGGCGCACCTGGTGGGCCATTTCCTCAAACCCGGTGTCGGTGTAGCGCAGTTCTCGCTGGGCCACCTCTAGCAGGGCAAAGGCCCCGTGGCTGGCGTTGAGGTGGTAGAGGGCAGGCTCAATATCGAGGGCGTGGAGCATGCGCACGCCGCCGATGCCCAGCACCAGGGCCTGGGCCAGACGGGTCTCGGGGTTGCCGCCGTAGAGCTGGCTGGCAATGCGGCGATCGAGGGAGTCGTTGTCGCTGCGGTCGGTGTCGAGCAGGTAGAGCTGCGATCGCCCCACCTGCACCCGCCACACCTGCACCCGCACCGGCCGCTGGCGAATGTCGACCTTGATCGTGACGGGCTGGCCAAACTCGTCGCGCACCAGCTCCATGGGCAGGTGGTCGGCCTCGCAGTGGGTGTAGTGCTCTTCTTGCCAGCCGCTGCGGTTAAGCCGCTGGTGAAAGTAGCCCTGGCGGTAGAGCAGCCCCACCCCCACCATGGGCACCCCCAGATCAGAGGCCGACTTGAGGCTGTCGCCCGCCAGCACCCCCAGACCGCCAGCGTAGACCGGCAGCGACTCGTGCAGGCCAAACTCAGTGCAAAAATAGGCCACCGGGCGATCGGGGCTGAGGCTAGGGGCCACCTGGCTAGCCCAGGGATGGTGGTCGCGGCAGTAGGCAACAAACTCGCGGGCCAGCTGATGGAGACGGTTGAGGTAGTGGGGGTCTTCGGCCACCTGCCAGAGGCGCTCGTCAGGCACCGCTTCGAGCAGGGCCACGGGGTTGTGGCCACAGGCCTGCCACTGAGCCGGGTCGAGACTGCTAAATAGCGAAACGCGTTCCTCAGTCCAGCTCCACCAGTAGTTGTAGGCCAGGTCAGCCAGGGCCACTAGGGGGGGCGGAAGTTTTGCCTTGAGGCGCAGTACAGAGGTCATGGGCACGAGAAAGAACGGCCAGCCGGAACAAACCTGTGGAGGTAAAGCTTGGTTCCAGCATAGTGGAGAAGGCCATGCTTAGATTGCTTTAGTGAGTTTTTATATTGTTGGAGTTTAGGGGCTTGGCGAAAATGCATTTGGTGCCAGCCACGCACTCGCACGGAGACCAGGTTGGCATGCACGACGGTTAGATCTCGGTCAGCGGTTCGCCAGGTTGTGGGGGCATTGAGTTTGAAACAGGCCCCGTAGAATAGATTCCGCCCCTGCCCCGAGTAGGGCGGCGGCGCACCCCATAGATGGCAGACGCATCAGCTTGTCGGCCTTAATGTCGGCTGTTTTTAGCCCAAAGCTGACACAGCCATATTCCCTATCCCGTAGGCTCAACGGTCGATGGGGCAAGTGCAAGCACACTTGTCTGAGTTGAAAGGCGGCTTGGCTTATCGGGCTTTCCCCACTGGTGATGCGCTCATGGGGTTCGAGAGAATGGAGAATAGGAGATTCGAACTCCTGACCTCTGCGGTGCGATGGTAGATGTCTAAACCCTATAGCCTTTATACTGTAGGACTTTCAGGCTTCTCAAAAAAGTCTTCGATCCAGTTTCGATCTTAAAGTTGCTCACTGCTGGCCGAAAACTCACCTCTGGAAGATAGTCCTTGAGGTCAATTCTCTGTCTTTATTGGATCCTTAGTTTGTATTGGATGCTGTCTCCTTAGTTTGGTTACCCCACTGAGATCGGCTATGAGAGCGATCGCCTGTGAGGCAAACGTGATACTCCCCTAGCTCTCAAGCAAACAACGCTGTAATATTCAGGGCATGCCTGACATCTTGATTCTAGTCACCTGCGACAAAGACTTCTTACCTCTTGTAAAGGACGCAACTTCTCAAAAAGTGCTGTTAGCCCACGAGCTACAGCTTGGGCTTTAGGTAGGGCTGTCTATCGGTCGCAGACTTGATGTCATGGCTCTAATCACATCCGGCAACGGAGGAATTTGCCCATCACCGCGCAACCGAGACA
>QBMN01000212.1 GCA_003241845.1 Shackletoniella antarctica
GGCTTCTGCACATGGAATTTCACCACCGTCGCTTCTTCGGGTCGGCCAATGGTGCGGGAGGCGCAGCCTTCGTAGAGACGCAGCAATGGGTCGAGCTGGTCTAGAGCCGAGACATGCACCCAGAGAGAGTTGGGCCGCTGCTGGCCGATGGCACTCTGACAGCAGCGCTGCTCAACCATCTCTGTGCGGCCCAGGGTCATCAGCATCAGGTCGGCGGCGGTGCAGGCTTGCTGGTAGCTGCCGAACAGGGCTTTGATATCCGCCTGCACCGAGGGCGCGAGGTCTTTGAACTTTGGGCGGTGGCCAAAGTGGCTGAGGGCTAGGTAGACGAGCAGGTCTGCATCCCATTCCCCCACATCGGTGGCTTGCAGAACGACGGTGAAGGCTCGCCTGATGCTGCCGAAGGTTTCCTATAAGGACGCACAGCTGTGCGCCCCTACCTGTATTGCCATTTCTTCCACCGTGGGCAGGCGACCGCGATCGGTGTAGAAATCCATCAGCGGCTGGAGGCGATCGCGGTATTCCTCAAACTTGCTGACCTTGAGGCGAATGCGAGGAGCGGTAGCGCGAGAGCGAAACCGAGAGGCGCGAAAGGCTTCGGCCTGGGCCTCGTCGCGAAAGACAAAGTAGATGCCCAGGGCAATGGGGGATGGCGTCAACGCCGAGCATCTGGTCGATGTAGGCTTTGAGTTCCTCCTACTCGTAGTATTTTTACCTGAGTTCGACAATAAGTGGAGTGCCATAAGAATTGGAGTTTAGACTAAGGCAAATTTCTCCCCTGTCGTCAGGGAAGGAAAATAGTGACGCCTTAAGGATGATTTGGGAGCTAAGCGACGGTTTTTGACAGTTTTTTAGGTCGACTCGCCCGTTTTCTGACCGTGGGATAGCGAGGTTTGCGGTTACGGGTTTGGCCTTTAGGCCAGCCTGGGGACTTTCCCCGGGGTTTGGGGGGCTGGGCAGGAGACCCCAACCGGGCTAAAAGTGTGGCGATGGAATCAGCGACCCGTCCGGGAGTCAGGATAGGCAGGTTTTTCTGCCAGGGCAGGGGGGAATCCTGCACCAGGTCTCGGGCGAGCCAGAGTTGCCAGGTGGCCAAGGGCATCAGATCGCTCCAACGCTCGGCGGCTTTGGGTTCACCGAGTTTGGGCACCGTCCAGTGGAGGCGCTGCTTCAAGAATCGGTACCAATGCTCTAGGGCAAAGCGTCTGAGGTACTGTTGCCAGAGGTGTTCGAGGTCGGGCCAGGTATCGCCGACCCAGACCAACCACAACGGGCGAGTCGAGCGTGGCTGGCCGTCCTCGTCCAGCCGTTGCACCTGAATCAGGGTCATGGGATGGTTAGCCGCCTGGCGAAAATGCATCTGGTGCCAAGCGCGCACCCGCACGGAGCCTAGTTTTGGATGCATGGCGGTTAGCTCAGCGTCAGCCTCTCGCCAGGTCGTCGGGGCATTCAGCTTGAAACAGTGGCCATGGACTCGGGGTCGTCCATGACCTGAATAGGGGGGCGGTGCCCCCCAGAGATTACGGTTAGAGCGCAGGCGCATCAGTTTGTCGGCTTTGATGTCCGCTGTTTTCAGCACAAAGCTGGCACAACCATACTCGCTATCCCATAGGCTCAATGGTCGATGGGGTAAGTGCTGGCACACTTGTTTGAGTTGAAAGGCCGCTAAACTAATCGGGCTTTCCCAACTGGTAATGCGCTCATGGCGTAAGGGCAGCGCCCAACTGCCCTCGGCCTCAGGGATCCAGGCTAGGGTGCTATACCCTTGACCGAGACTCACCGGACCCAGACTCCCGCCGCTGTTGGCCTGATGCTCATGGGTGCGTTCTCGTAATCGCTTGGCCTCGGGGCGGGGCCATCCGGTGTGGTCGCCCGCCAGGACAATCGGGCCAGTGTTTGGAATCTCCTCAAGATAGAGGCGCATCAACCGTTGCCGTTGCGGGCGACTGTCTTGTAAGGCCTCATACGCACTCGACCACTGCCGTCGAAACAGGGGCGACTGCGAGAGTTCCGCAAAGCTATAGACATGACGGGTGGTCAGCACCGCATCGACCAGCTCAAAGGTCGCATCGTGCGCCCGGCCCAGATACTGATGGGCGCGTTGTCGAAATCCATACAAGCTATCGTAGGTCATAGGCCTTTGCCGAGATTGGTTGTACTTTCTCAGCTTCGGCTAAAAAGCGGCTCGAGCCTTGCTCTGCAGCTTTTTTCTATGGCCTTAGTCTAAACTCCAGTAACTCTGGACACCAACTGAAGGCAATCGGGTTCCTTTCCGCAAGCTGCTCAGGCGCTGATCAGCGGCGTGGCCTTGGCCTGAAAGTTGGCATTCATCAGAGCGGTCACCGCTGCCTCGGGGTCTTTGACGCGGAACTGCGCCCCCAGCCGCACAAACTGGCGCTGCTGGTTGCCGCCAATCACCGCGATCACCGGCACCCGCGCGTACTTGGGGTCGTCGCCCTGGTTGTTGCGAATCACGTTGCGCAGGCGGTGCTGCTGCTCGATATCGCCCGCCAGGCGGGGGTCTAGCTCGACCATGACCATGCGCACGTCTTCAATTGACTCGGCATCGTCAATGATGAACTGCACCCGATCATCGCGGCGATCGACCTTGCCCCAGACCATCAGTCGCTTGTCGGCGACGATGTGCTGGCCAATGCGCTCAAAAGACTTGGGGAAGACCACGGCTTCGGCCTGTCCGGTGAGGTCTTCGAGCTGGACGATCGCCATTCTGTCTCCCTTTTTGGTCACCACGGGCTTCACCGCCGCCAAGATCACGATCGCACTCAGGGTCACATTGTCAGGCTGTTCGTGCAGCTCCGCCAGGTTGATCGGGGCCAGCACCCGCGCTGATCGCTGCACCGACTTGAGCGGATGGTCAGAAATATAGAAGCCCAGCAGCTCTTTCTCCTGGCGGAGTTTTTCCTGGGCCTCAAAGTCGGCTACCGGGGAGGCTTTAGGGGCGGTTTCGTAGCCCGCTGAGGGGGAGGCTCCTGGGCTGTCGCCGCCGCCCAGCATCATATCAAACAGGTTGCCCTGGCCAATCTCGCGGTCTTTGGCGCGGCCTTGGGCCCAGTCGATCACCAGCTCTAGATCTTGCATTAGCTGGTTGCGGTTGGGGTCGATGGGGTCGAGGGCACCGGAGAGCACCAGCGCCTCTAGGGCGCGGCGGTTTACCGAGTGCAGATCGATGCGATCGCACAGTTCTGCCAGCGACGCAAACGGCCCCTCCGCCTCGCGGTGCTTGAGAAGGCACTCGATCGCCCCCAGCCCCACGTTGCGCACTGCCGAGAGACCAAACAAAATGCTCTTGCCCTCCGGGGTAAAATCCACCAGCGATCGGTTGATGTCGGGCGGCAGCACCTCAATGCCCATGGCGATGCAGTTGGCGATATGCATCTGCACCTTGTCTTGGTCGCCGCTGTTGGAGGTCAGCAGCGCCGCCATGTACTCCACGGGGTAGTTGGCCTTGAGGTAGGCGGTCTGAAAGGTGACAAACCCGTAGGCGGTGGAGTGAGACTTGTTGAAGCAGTTGGCGGCCACCTGACCGTCGGCCAGCAAAAAGTTGTGGTCGCGGGCTACCCCAATGTCGTAGACGGGCTGCACACCCAACGATTGACGGCTGATGATTTTGGCCATGGGGACGCTCCAATGATTGCCTAATGTAACTCTAAATCCTCCTCAATATTCCTCAATCCTCAAACCGCCAGGTGCTGGGTGACGGCCTGCACAAGGTGCTGAGTCCAGCGATCAACCAGCCCAGCATCGGCCGCTTCCACCATGACGCGGATTACGGGTTCGGTGCCGGAGGGGCGAACTAAAATGCGGCCCTCACTGCCCATCGCCTGCTCGGCGGTGGCGATCGCCTGGCAGACTGGGTCACAGCTTTGCCAGTTGAGGCGGCGATCGCGATCCACCACCGTCACATTCTGCAATTTCTGCGGGTAGGTCTGAAAGCTGTCATCCACCAGGGCCGCCAGCGAACCGCCCAGGCTCTGCACCAGGGTAGCCAGGTGCAGAGCGGTGAGGATGCCGTCGCCCGTGAGGCTGTAGTGGTGGCAGAGAATGTGGCCCGACTGCTCGCCCCCCAGCTTCGCGCCCCGACTGACCATTTCGCTAAAGACATGCTGGTCGCCCACCTGGGTGCGCACCAGGGTGCCGCCCAGCTTTTCCCAGGCGCGCTCAAAGCCCAGGTTGGCCATCACCGTAGAGACCAGGGTTTGGTTGGGCAGTCGCCCCTCCGCTTGCAGGCGCTTACCCCAAAAATAGAGAATATAGTCGCCATCGACCACGCGGCCCTGGGCATCGACCGCCATCACCCGGTCGGCGTCGCCGTCGAAGGCAAAGCCCAGATCAGCGCTGTGGGCTTTAACCGCCGCTTTGATCGGCTCCAGGTGGGTCGAGCCGCAGTTGACATTGATGCGATCGCCGTCGGGGGCACCGTGCAGGGCAATTACCTCGGCCCCGGCATCGAGAAACACCTGCTCGGCCAGGCGCGTGGCCGAGCCCCAGGCCATATCGAGCACCACCTTCAGACCCGCCAGGTTGAGGCCAGGCATCAGGGGTTCATGCAAAAAGCTGGCGTAGCGGTTCACCAGCTCGGGGCGGTAGTAGCACTGGCCCCAGGTGGTAGCGGCGGCAGCCATCCCCAGACCGCGCAGCGCGGCTTCGATCTGGCCCTGCACCTGGCCGTTGAGCTTGGTGCCATCGCCACCAAAGAACTTAATGCCGTTGTCGGCGGGGGGGTTGTGGCTGGCCGAAATCATAATGCCGCCCGTGGCCTGACAAGACTCGGCCAGGTAGGCCACGGCGGGGGTGGGGCAGAGGCCCAGGTGCCACACATCTAGCCCGGCGGAGGTCAGCCCGGCAGACAGCGCGGTGGCCAGCATATGCCCAGAAGTGCGAGAATCTTGACCCAAAATTACCGGCCCGCTTGCCAGCCCCTGGGCCTGCATCACCTGCCCGGCCCAGTAGCCAATTTCCATGGCCAGGGGGGCCGTCAGCAGATCCCCAGCTCTGCCGCGAATGCCGTCGGTGCCAAACAGCGGCCCAGGGGGAAGATCTAGCCTGCCCAGACCGCTGGAACGACGCTCTGGACTGGGCCTGTCAAGGTCTGCTTTGTTAAGGCCTGTTTCGCCAGGGCCTTTCTCGTCAAGGCCTGTCTCATTAAAGGCTGCATTTGCGCCATTGCGCTGTAGCTCTGCGGGTACTGTGCCCGCTGGCCTCACCGGGGAACTAACCATGTTAATTTTCCTCACACCTCACACTCAGTGGAGGATAGCACCTCTGCTCTAGGATGGAACTATCCCCCTAGGCCAGTTCTGTCTCTGCCATGGCCTTTGATGCCTCTACCGAAAGTGTTGATCCCCGTCTAGGGGAAGGTATTGCCCTGTTTAACCGGGGCGACTACTACGCCTGCCACGACCTGCTGGAGGCGATCTGGATGGAGGCCAACACCCTGGAGAAGCCCTTTTATCAGGGAATTTTGCAGGTTGCCGTGGGGCTATATCACCTGGGCAACCACAACTGGCAGGGGGCCAGCATTCTACTAGGAGAAGGGGTCAACCGCCTGCGCCGCTTTGAGCCAGCCTACGCCGGGGTCGATGTCGAACGCCTGGTCGACTGCGGCTGGGCCTGGCTGATCGCCCTGCAGCAGACGGGGCGCGAGCGGGTGGTCGAGGTGGCGGCGGCGATTCCCCAGGCCCAGGCAGCCCCGGCGCCCAGGGAGATGTGGGGGGAGATTCAGGGAGAAATCCAGGGAGAAATTCTGGTGACGATCGCCGGCATAGAAGCCCCCATCTCACTGCCCGTTCTCCATATTTATTTCTCTGGGGAATTCTCTGGTGAAGGAGCTGGGGCGATTTAGTCGCCACAGCCAGCCGCCACGGCGCTCCCTGCTAGGATAAAAGCTGTGCCGTTCGGGTTTGGGCGTTCGGGCGCGATGTTTTCTTGTGGGCGCAGACCATGCAAATTTACTTAGACTACAGCGCTACCACGCCGCCCCGGCCCGAGGCGATCGCCGCCATGCAGGCCGCCCTGGGCGAGCAGTGGGGCAACCCCTCTAGCCTGCACCAGTGGGGCAACCGAGCGGCGACGGTGCTAGAGCGATCGCGATCGCAGGTGGCGGATCTGATCAATGCCCCGGTGGATAGCCTGATATTTACGGCGGGGGGCACCGAGGCCGACAACCTGGCCATTCTGGGAATCGCTCAGCGCTACCCCGTGCCCCAGCACCTGATTATTTCGGCGATCGAGCATTCGGCGGTTGAGCAGCCCGCGCAGCAGCTGGAGAGCCTGGGCTGGCGGGTGACCCGGCTACCGGTCGATGCCCAGGGCCGCATCAGCCCGACTGATCTGCGTTTGGCCCTGCGCGACAACACCGTGCTGGTGTCGATCATCTACGGCCAGAGCGAGGTCGGCACCCTGCAACCGATTGAGGCCCTAGGCCAGATTGCCCGCGACCACGGGGCGCTGTTCCACACCGACGCGGTGCAGGTGGCGGGGCGACTGCCCCTAGACGTGCAGACCCTGCCGGTAGACCTGCTGTCGATGTCTAGCCACAAAATCTATGGCCCCCAGGGGGCCGGGGCGCTGTACCTGCGGCCCGGCGTCGAGCTGCGGCCGCAGCTGGGGGGCGGTGGCCAAGAGTTTGGCCTGCGATCGGGCACCCAGGCGCTGCCTGCCCTGGCGGGGTTTGGGGCGGCAGCGGCCCTGGCGGCGGCAGAAATGCCCACAGAAACCCTGCGGCTGATCGGTTTGCGCGATCGCCTATTCGACCAGCTGGCCGCTGTCGCCGAACTGGAGCCAACCGGCGATCGCCGCCACCGCTTGCCCCACCACGCCAGCTTTTGCGTCACCGCCGCCGACGGCGAACTGGTCAGCGGCCGCACCCTAGTGCGCGAGATGAACCTGGCGGGCATTGGCATCAGCGCTGGCTCCGCCTGTCGCAGCGGCAAGCTCAGCCCCAGCCCGGTGCTCAAGGCGATGGGCTACAGCGATCGCGCCGCCACCTGCGGCATTCGCCTTACCCTAGGCCGCGACACCACCGCCGCCGATATAGACTGGACGGCGATGGTGCTGCGGCAGGTGCTCCACCGCGCCCTCACCCCCCTCACCCTATCCCCCGTTTAAAGTCCAACTTC
>QBMN01000213.1 GCA_003241845.1 Shackletoniella antarctica
CTGGGGGGCCGCCTGGGGCTGGAGTACCGGCGGCAGCGCAACCTGCGCCTGGGGGTGGGCGTCGAAACCGACGAGCGCTTTGGCACCAGCGCCACTTTCTTTGCGAGCTACGGCTTTGGCGGGGCCTCCTCCGGTTCAACAGCGCCGTTGACTCTCGATCAGCGCCTCTGGGCGCGAGCCGTCGCACCGCTCCAGCGGCAGCCAACGATTTTGGTGGCCGCTCAGACCGAGGGCACAGCGGTGCAACTCGGCGTGGCCGCCCAGGACGCCACTGGCAATGACTATATTTTTCGCCACGTGGACCCCGCCACCGGCACCATCGACGGGGCAGAGGCGGCGATCGCCACACCGCGCCAAACCCTAGCGGCGGCGCTGGCCGTCGCCAACGGCGGCGACATTGTCTTTGTGCGGGCGGGCAATGCCGGTGGGGCCGCCACCCTGCCCGACGGAGTGCAGGTCTACTCCGAGTTTGCGGCGGTGACGCTGCCCTCGCGCAATCTCGGCAGTGTCACCCTGCCCGGCTCCGGCACGGGCCTGCGACCCAGCCTGGGGGGCACTGCCACCCTGGGCAACAACACCTTGCTCGACGGCTTTGCCTTTAGCGGTCTAGCTGGGGCCGCCATCCTGGGGCAAAACATCGACAACCTCACGGTACGCAACAACCTGGTGCAAAACACCGTGACCACGGCGCAACAGCCAGCGGCGATCGCCTTCAGCAACGTGGGCGGCACCGTAGTAGTTTCTGGCAATACCGTCACTGGCACCACCGGCCCAGCCTTCAACGCCGTCACCAACCCCCTGCCGCTCTGGCGGATTCAGGCCACCGGCATTGGCCTACTAACTAACCGCAACCTAGACAGCCTCACCATCGCCAACAACACCGTCGCCAACAACACCGGCAACGGCATTGCCGTGGGGCTGCTGGGCGCGGCGGGCCAGGCGGCGCAAATCACCATCGTTAACAACAGGGTTCAGAACAGCGGCACCGTCGAGGCGGGCAGCCCAAGGGGCGACGGCATCCAGGTGGCCGGGACGGGCACCTACACCGTCAACCAGCTCACCATCACCAACAACACCACCGCCAACAACCAGGACGAAGGCATCGACATCACCTTTATTAACACCTCACGGCTCAATGCCGCCCTAGTGCAGGGCAACCAGATCGACAGTAACAACGGCGAGGGTCTGAGCCTACGCGCCCAGGGCGGTGCCCGAATGGTGCTGGAGGTGCGAGACAACACTGTAGTGGGCGACAACGTTTCGGCGATCGCCCCCGTCAGCGTCCTGTGCCTAGGGTTTGCGGGCAACAGCGTCGAGGCGTCCACCTTCAACGGCAGCGGCGGCAGCCTGGCGGTGGTGGGCGGCCAGGCCGGGGTGCTGGCTACCAACACGTTGGCGGCGGCGCCAACCTTTACCAATGTGGTTGTTCTAGCCAGCCTTGCCGCCTGCCCGCCCTAGACCCAGGTTAGGTCTGGGTCACTGGGACATAAAATGAGACAATGCAAGTCATTCATTGCTGATCCCTCGACCTCAAGGACCTCGACCCATGCTGAAGCGGCTGGCCACAGTGCTTTTGATTATTTTTTCTGTCACCCTCCAGGGCTGTGTGGGCAGCGGTGGTGGGCTTCAGGCCTACGCCGATCAGTCCTCAGGCTACGAGTTTGTGTACCCCACCGGCTGGGTTGAAGTAAACGTGCCCAGTGCCGCCGACGTGGTGTTCCACGACTTCATTCACGAGACCGAAAACGTCAGCGTGGTGATTAGCGAAGTCCCCGAGGGCAAAGATCTTGACGCCCTCGGCACCCCCACCGAAGTGGGCTACAAGCTGTCTAAAAGCTTTAGCGCCCTGGCGGGCGATGACAGCAGCGTCGATCTGCTCAGCGCCCAGCGCATCGCCACCGCCGACGACAAGACCTACTACATTCTCGAATACCTGGCCGACCTGCCCGCCGGGCCGCGCCACAACCTGGCCAGCGCCATTGTGCGCCGGGGCAAGCTCTACACCTTCAACGCCTCCACCGACGAGGGCCGCTGGGAAAAGGTCAAAGACATGATGAAGCAGTCGGTGGCTTCGTTTAAGGTGTCCTAGGAGCTGTCATCAATTGACCGCCGCCCTCCCTTTAACCACCGCTGATTTCAGCCATGCCTACCTCGCCTCGTCCTCAATTTGTCCTGGCCTCGGCCTCAAAGGCTCGTCGCGTGCTGCTGGTGGGGGCGGGCATTCAACCCTTTGTGTATCCCAGCAACTTTGACGAAGACCAGGTCAAGGTCACTGACCCGCCCAGCTACGTGGCCACCCTGGCCCGCTGCAAGGCGGAGGTGGTTGCACCCCAGTTTCCCAGTGCCCTGGTGCTGGGGTGCGACTCGGTGATGGCCTTTGGCAACCAGATCTACGGCAAACCTGCCAATAAAGCAGATGCGATCGCCCGCTGGCAAAAAATGCGCGGCCAGGTGGGCGAAATTCACACCGGCCATGCCCTGATTGCCCCCGGTGGGCGCACTCTGGTACACAGCGCCGTCACCCGCGTCTACTTTGCCGACATTGACAACGCCACCATCGCCGCCTACGTCAGCACCGGAGAACCCCTAGACTGCGCTGGGGCCTTTTCTAGCGACGGCAAAGGGGCGCTGATGATTGAAAAAATTGAAGGCTGCCACAGCAATGTGATTGGCCTCAGCCTGCCGCTGCTGCGCTCCATGCTAGAAGAACTGGGCTACCGGGCGACGGAGTTTTGGTAGGGTTCCTTTTCCGATACTATGGAGAAATGCTCGAAAACGAGTGTCCTTATGCTGGGGCTCGACGTCAGATCCTCGTCTCGATGGGGTCGCAGAGTGGTAAGGTTTTGTGTTGTCGATTAATCCGTATAAAAAAGGCGTTGGAGAAACCATGAGCGCAGAGACGTTTGAGAAGGTCAAGAAAATTGTCACCGAGCAGCTGGGGGTTGAAGAGGCTGACGTAAAGCCCGAAGCTAGCTTTGCCAATGACCTGGGCGCCGATTCTCTCGATACCGTAGAGCTAGTCATGGCCCTAGAAGAAGAATTCGGTATTGAAATCCCCGACGAAGCGGCTGAGGGCATTGCCACCGTGCAAGACGCCGTCAACTTCATCGAAGAAAAAGCACCGGCCTAGCCTACGACCATGGGCATGTCGGCCAATGTAAAGCAGAAGGGGTTTAGGGCTTCGGGTTGAGGGTATGCGGTTCACGGTTCACGGTTTTGCCTGGCACCGTCTACCCGGTACCCAATACCTGATACCCGCTGCCTTAGACCCTTTCTACTCTTCTTTTAATTCCCTGATTTATCTGCTATGGCAAACTCTGACTCAAAGCGTGTTGTGGTGACGGGCATGGATGCCATAACCCCCATCGGCAACAGCCTGGAGGAATACTGGGCGGGGCTGGTGGCCGGGCGCAGCGGCACCGCTCGCATCACCCACTTTGACCCTTCTCAGCACGCCTCGCAGATCGCGGCGGAGGTTAAAGGGTTTGACCCAGGCGACTTTCTCGACAAAAAAGAAGTCCGCCGCATGGATCGCTTCTCTCAGTTTGCGGTAATTGCCGGTCAGCGGGCGCTCAAGCACGGGGGGCTAGAGATTACCGACCTCAACGCCGAGCAGATCGGCACCTGCATTGGCTCTGGCATCGGCGGCCTCAAGGTCTTAGAAGACCAGCAGGAGATCTATCTCACCCGTGGCCCCAGCCGCTGTAGCCCGTTCATGATTCCGATGATGATCGCCAATATGGCGGCAGGGCTGACGGCAATCCACACCGGGGCGAAGGGGCCAAGCACCTGCCCGGTCACCGCCTGCGCGGCGGGATCTAACGCCATTGGCGATGCCTTTCGCCTGATTCAAAACGGCTATGCCCAGGCGATGATCTGTGGCGGCACCGAGGCGGCGGTGACCCCTCTGTCGGTGGCCGGGTTTGCTTCAGCCCGCGCCCTCTCGACCCGCAACGACGACCCCGCCACCGCCAGCCGCCCCTTCGACAAAACCCGCGACGGCTTTGTGATTGGTGAGGGTGCAGGCATTCTAATTCTCGAAGAGCTACAGCACGCCGTTAGCCGGGGGGCCACGATCTACGGCGAGATCGTAGGCTACGGCATGACCTGCGACGCTTACCACATGACGGCCCCGGTGCCCGGTGGGGCCGGGGCGGCCCGCTGCATTCAGCTGGCGCTTAAGGATGCGGGGCTGTCGCCCAGTGACGTTAGCTACGTCAACGCCCACGGCACCAGCACGGGCGCTAACGACCCCACCGAAACCCAGGCGATTAAGACCGCCCTGGGGGATGCGGCCTACCGGGTGGCGGTGAGTTCTACCAAGTCGATGACCGGGCACCTGCTGGGCGGCTCGGGGGGCATTGAGGCGGTGGCTACCTGTCTGGCGATCGCCAACGACCTGGCCCCGCCCACCATCAACTTGCACGACCCCGACCCCGACTGCGACCTCGACTATGTTCCCAACCAAAGTCGGCCCATGGCCATTGAGGTGGCGATCTCAAACTCCTTTGGCTTTGGCGGCCACAACGTCACCCTGGTGTTTAAGAAATACCGTAGCTAGAGCTACAGATTGATAGGTATAATGACCTAAAGCTTGCCCTCAAAAAATGTCCCTGATTGCGCCAGCTTTGAACCTTGCTTACCCAGCGGATGTTGACATTCGTCTGGTTGCGGGGTCTGCTGAAGAGCGAAGGCAATGTGTGGCCTTGAGCGATCAAGGCCGGTTAACTTTCTAGCCCCTGGGCTACCCCGTGCGCTGCTCCGAAAACCCGTCGTTAAGCTGCTGAACCTATGGCTGTTGCAACCCAATCCCTAGACGAACTCTGTATTAATTCCATTCGCTTTTTGGCGATTGACGCGGTGGAAAAGGCCAAGTCTGGCCACCCCGGTCTGCCCATGGGCGCGGCCCCCATGGCCTACGTGCTGTGGGATAAGTTTCTGCGGGTTAACCCCAAAAACCCCCAGTGGTTTAACCGCGATCGCTTCGTGCTCTCGGCGGGCCACGGCTGCATGTTGCAATACGCCCTGCTGTACCTCAGCGGCTTCGACAGTGTGACGCTTGACGACATTAAAGACTTCCGTCAGTGGGGCGCTCGCACCCCCGGCCACCCCGAAAACTTTGAGACCGCCGGCATCGAAGTCACTACCGGGCCCCTGGGGCAGGGCATTGCCAACGCCGTCGGTCTGGCCATGGCCGAGGCTCATCTGGCCGCCAAGTTCAATAAGCCCGACGCCACCCTGGTTGACCACTACACCTACGCCATTCTCGGCGACGGCTGCAACATGGAGGGTGTCTCGGGTGAAGCCTGCTCCCTGGGCGGCCACCTGGGCCTGGGCAAGCTGATTGCCCTCTACGACGACAACCACATTTCCATCGACGGCTCTACCGATATTTCGTTTACCGAAGATGTGGGCAAGCGGTTTGAGGCCTACGGCTGGCACGTGCAGCACGTGGAGAACGGGAATGACGATTTGAAGGGCATTGCGGCGGCGATCGAGGCCGCCAAGGCCGTCACCGATCGCCCCTCGATGATCAAAGTCACCACCACCATCGGCTACGGCTCCCCCAACCGGCAAAATACCGCCGGCATCCACGGTGCCGCCCTGGGCGGTGACGAAATCAAAGCCACCCGCGAAAACCTGGGCTGGAGCTACGGCGACTTTGAAACCCCCGCCGACGCCCTCGACCACATGCGCCAGGCGATCGAGCGCGGTGCCAGCCACGAGGCTGAGTGGAATGAAGTTCTCGCTACCTACCGCAGCAAGTACGCCGCCGAAGCCGCCGAGTTTGAGCGCATGCTCGCGGGCCAGCTGCCCGAGGGCTGGGCCGACGCGCTGCCCACCTACACCCCCGCCGACAAGGCTCTGGCCACCCGCAAAAACTCCGAGGTCACCCTCAACGCTCTAGCGTCCGCCATCCCCGAGCTAATCGGCGGCTCCGCCGACCTCACCCACTCGAACCTGACCGAGCTAAAAATCTCCGGCAGCTTCCAGAAGGGGGCCTACGAAAACCGCAACCTGCGCTTTGGCGTGCGCGAGCACGGCATGGGTGCGATCTGCAACGGCATCGCCCTGCACAACTCGGGGCTGATTCCCTACTGCGCCACCTTCCTGGTGTTTGCCGACTACATGCGGGCAGCCATTCGTCTGTCGGCCCTCTCCCAGGCCGGGGTGATCTACGTTATGACCCACGACTCCATCGGTCTGGGCGAAGACGGCCCCACCCACCAGCCGGTGGAAACCATCGCCTCCCTGCGGGCGATCCCCAACCTGATCGTGATTCGCCCCGCCGACGGCACCGAAACCTCGGGGGCCTACAAGGTGGCCATCGAGCACCGCCAGACCCCCACCCTGATGGCCTTTAGCCGTCAAGCCCTGCCCAACCTGCCTGGTGCCTCGGTCGAAGGCGTGGCCAAAGGGGCCTATACCGTCGATGACTGCGACGGCACCCCCGAGCTAATTTTGATCGGCACCGGCAGTGAGGTCAGCCTCTGTGTGGAGGCCGCCAAGGAACTGCGGACGGCGGGCACCAAAGTACGGGTGGTCTCGATGCCTTCTTGGGAACTGTTTGACGCCCAAGACGCCGCCTACCAGGAGTCGGTGCTGCCCAAGGCCGTCACCAAGCGCCTGGCGGTGGAAGCGGGCATCACCATGGGCTGGTGCCGCTATGTGGGCGGCGAAGGCGATGTGATCGGCGTTGACCGCTTTGGGGCCTCTGCCCCCGGCGGCCTGGTGATGGAGAAGTTTGGCTTTACCGTTGAGAATGTGGTGAGCAAAGCCAAGGCTCTGCTGGGCTAGGTTTAGCGCGATCGCATAACTCGCAAACAAGCAGGAGGGGTCTGTATCAGACCCCTCCTGCTTGTTTGTATCTGTGAGCCCCGATGTCAGGGCCTAGCAGCTTGTCGGAGTAATCTCTGTGTTGGCCATAATAAGGTAGGCCATTGATCATCGCCCCCATGCCTCGAAAATTTAAGACCGTTGACTATGAAGCGACCCTGGATCAGACCGTCAGTATACGAGAGTGCCTACCGCCGGAGCACTTAGCCCAAGCCGAGACCGTGCTGCAAGCCAGAGCCGAGGAACGCTATCAGC
>QBMN01000214.1 GCA_003241845.1 Shackletoniella antarctica
CAGCGGCAAAGCCCGGCCCCACCAGCAGCGCATTCCCCTGAAACTGCCCGCCACCGCCGCCGGGCTAAGGCAGATCGAGCGAGAGGCCAAGGTGATTGCCGCCCAGCTGATCGAGCGGCGCTTTAGCTGGGCCAGCTATTTGAGTCAGGAGGAGGAAACGTCGCCCGAGAGTCTGCCCCTGCCAGACTGCATCGCCCGATTTGAGGCGCACATTCTGGCCCAGCGCCGCCCCGATGTCGCCGCTCTGGCCTCGCGCAAAACCACCTGGGACAAAGCCTACGCCCCCTACCTCAAGAAACTCTTGGCTCAGACAGAGCAGCACCCCCGGCAGCCGCTGGATGCTGCCATCGTCGCTACCCTAGAGGCGATACCGCCCCACTCTCGCAGCCGTCAGGTGGCGTTTACGGCGTTTAAGGCCTTTGCCGACTTTCAGAGGGTGACCTTGCCCGAGGGGATCGATAAACTCGGGGGGGCTTACGGCAGCAGCAAGGCCCAGCGCCGACTGCTGCCCTCAGACGAGGTCATTGTCGAGTGGTGCGATCGCATTCCCAACCCCGCCTGGCGCTACGTGTATGGGGTGATGGCCACCTACGGCCTGCGCAACCACGAAGTATTTTTTTGCGACTACCAATCGCTGCGCCAGGGAGATCCGGAAGGCCGCATTACCGTGCTCGAAACCACGAAAACCGGACTTCACGACGTGTGGCCTTTCTATCCCGAATGGGTAGAGCGCTTTGATCTGGGCCAGGGCGTTCTACCGCCGATCAACACTGATTTGGCCGCCACTACCCTCCAGCGGGTTGGCCAGCAGGTGGCGATTCAGTTTAAGCGCTACGGGGTGCCTTTTTCGCCCTACGATCTGCGCCACGCCTGGGCCGTGCGTACCATTCACTTTGGCCTGCCCGACACCGTGGCGGCCCGCATGATGGGCCACTCGGTGGCGATTCACAACCGCACCTACCACCGCTGGATCACCCACCGCGACCAGCAGGCGGCAGTGCAGACGGCGCTCCAGCGGGGTACCTGGCAGGCTCCTCTATAGATTCAGATCAAGAGATTCAGATCAAGAGATTCAGATCAAGAGATCCAGATCAAGAGATCCAGCAGCAAGCTTCTCTAAATCAGGCATGTAGCGGTTTCTATCGGTGGCAAACCCACTGGCCCGTGGGTGCCAGGGCAAACACCAGGTAGAGAAGATTTGAAGTTAACGATATGCTAAGCAGCCTAGCAAGGGGGTAATACCTACTGTCTAGCCCTAAATCTTGTTTGGTTATCCCCGGTTCCTCTGGGCAATGCCATCAAGCCTCTGGCCTAGCTATGCCTAAGCCCCTGCAACTGGGCCGCTGTCGAATGGGGGGATGCGGTTCGGATTTGGTATGACGCGGCTTCTACACGCCAGGAAGGTTCCTCACCAATGAAAATTTTGCTTGTTGAGGATGACCTACCTACCCGCGATCTGCTGGTGTTTCACCTGACTGCGGCTCGCTACACCGTCGAACAAGCCGCTGACGGCGTCATCGCTCGGGAGCTGGCGGCGATGTGGAACTACGACCTGATCATGCTGGATATCAATATCCCTCGCCTTGACGGCATTAACCTGTGCCGTCAGCTGCGGGAGCAGGGGGCATCTACGCCCATTTTGATGCTCACCGCTCAGGCGGGCGATGAAGAGGTGATCACGGGGCTTGACGCCGGGGCCGATGACTACGTGACTAAACCCTTTGAGGTGTCGCAGGTGCTGGCCCGAGTGCGGGCGCTGCTGCGGCGCGGGGCGCAGGCCAGCACGATTCCATCGCTGGTGTGGGGGCAGCTGTGCCTTGACCCCACCCTGGCCCAGGTGACCTACAAGGGCCAGGTGGTGCCCCTCACTCCGAAGGAATATAGACTGCTAGAGCTGTTTTTGCGCCATCCCCAGCGGGTGTTTAGCCGCAGCACCATTCTCGACCACCTCTGGACGATTGACGATTCGCCCACCGAAGGCGCGGTGACCAATCTGGTCAAAGACCTGCGCAACCGCCTCAAGCGCAGCGGTGTGGTCGAACATGTCATTCAGACCGTGTACGGGCTGGGCTATCGTCTGCGGGATATGCCCTCTGGGTTTGAGGCCTCTGACTTTGGGGTCTCTGGTTATGCGGGGGGGCGGGTTCAGTCCCCTCCCCAGGCCGCGATCGCCGACGGAGATAGCCAACTCTCAGCCACCAATGGAGCAGCGGCTACTCTGGGTGCGGCTACTCTGGGTGCGGCGGCTCTGGGCCAAGAGACAGCAGGGGGAGCGGTTCCTAGATCCCTAGACGCCATTGCGGCTCGGTTTCAGGCGTCGATTCAGCAGCGGCTGGCGGTGGTGGAGGGGGCGGTGCGATCGCTCCAGGCGGGCAACCTGCCGACCCAGCAGCGGGCGATCGCCCGCGCAGAAGCCCACCGCTTGGCCGGGGGGCTGGGCACCTTTGGCTATGAAGACGGCTCGGCCCAGGCCCGCCAGATCGAGCAGATACTGGGCGCAAATTACCCCCTAGACGGCCCTAAAGTTGACCAATTGTCGAGCAGCTTGCTGGCCCTCAAGCAGACCCTAGCCCTACCGCCCAAACCCCTAGACAGCGCCCAGGGCCATGGTCGGCCCTCCCCAGCACTACCCCGCCATCAAGGTGTAGTGCTGGAGCTAGCCCTGGCCCTAGAGCCAGAGCTAGTCAATCGGCTTCAGACAGACGCGGCTAGCCGGGGGTGGAACCTAGACCGGCCCCCTGGCCTCAGCGGTGTGCTGACCGCTCTGGCCCAGGGAACTGCCGAAGTTGCAGTGCTGGCCCTCGATCAAAATGCCCCCCTGGTAGAAAAGCTGGCCCCCCTGCGGGAGATTAAGCACCGCTACCCGCAGCTGTCTTGGCTGGTGCTCACCAGCCAAGACAGCCTAGAAGAACGGGTGCAGGTGGCGCGGCTGCGGGGCGATCGCTACCTGGTGGCCCCGGTTACACCCGGCCAAATCTTAGATACCCTCGACCAGTTGCTGCCCCAGTCTCAGGCCCCAGAGTCGAAGGTGATGGTGGTCGATACTGACCCGATCACCCGGAGCGTGATCACTGAACTGCCCACCCCCTGGGGGCTGCGGGTGAGCGAACTGGGCGACCCCAGCCAGTTTTGGGAGGTGCTGCGCCAAACCCAGCCCGACCTGCTGCTGCTGGCCCTAGAGATGCCCACCTTTAGCGGCATTGACCTGTGCCAGGTGGTGCGCCAAGACGCGCAGTTTGGCAACCTGCCGATTTTGATGGTGGCGGCCCACCCCGACACCGTCACCGTGCGCCAGGTGTTTGAGGTGGGGGGCGATGACCTGATCGGCAAGCCCATCGTGGGGCCAGAGCTGGTAACTCGGGTGCTCAGCCGGATTGAGCGATCGCGCCTGCGCCAGCAAATTGAGCAGATGCGCCACCGCCAGGCGCTGTACTGGCCCCAGCAAGACACCACCGACCCCCTTACCCAGGTCGCCAACAGCCTCCACTTTGACGCCTTCTTGCAGCAGCAGTGGGAGCGCCACTGCCAAGATCAGGCCCCGATCTCGCTAATTTTGTGCAACCCCGACGATCTGCGCACCTACTACAAAATTTACGGCCAGCAGGCGGGCGATGCCGCCCTGCGCCGCATTGCCCGCACCCTGCACCACACCATTAACCCCAACATTGACCTGGTGGCCCGCTGCGGCGACGAAGAATTTGGTATTGTGCTACCCAACACCAACCTAGACGGGGCGCTGCGGGTCGTCGCGCGCATGCAGCAGGCGGTCACCGATCTCCAAATTCCTCACCCCAGCTCCCCCGTGGCAGACTACATCACCATCAGTCTGGGTATCGGTGGCACGACCCCCACCGCAGCGCTCTGCAAGTGCCCGAGTTGGTGACCCGCACCAATGCCTATTTGCTGCGGGCGGGGCAGTTCAGCAGCACCGATCTGTCTACGCTGGACGGCCATTTTGTTGAACAGTTAAGGTTGTTTCCGGAGCTGACCGGGCTGGCGATCGCCAATGAAGCTGGGGCCTTTCTCAACGTCGCCCGCTCAGACGACGGCGGGTTCTCCATCTGGCAGCGCAACGTCACCGCAACCGATGGATTGCTATATCGTTACCGAACTGACAGCAACGGCCAGAATGCTGCCGCTGAGGGGCCAGCTAGATCTAACTATGACCCCCACCGCGACCCCCCGATGACCCCTGGTACCCGGCGACCCAGGCGGCCCCAATGGCCTCTGGCGGCTGGTTGTCACCCTGGGAAAGGGAGCAGATCAGCCGGGGCTGGTGATGGTGCGATTTGTGCCGATTTATAGCCCGGCAGGCGAGTTTGAGGGCGTATTTAGCACCGGCATTTTGCTGACCCAGCTGGGGGAGTTTTTGGCCGACCTGGCCCCCAGCCTCCAGGGACAAGTCTTTTTGGTCGAACCAGGGGGAAATCTGGTCGCCACCTCCACGGGGGAGCTGACGTTTGATCAGCAGGCTAGACCCGACCCGACCCAAAATGTAGCGGTAGAGCCTCGGCGACTCCCGGTGAGCCAAAGCCAAAACCCCCTGACTCGGGCCGTGGCGGCTAGCCTCATGGCCCAGCACGACAGCTTGGGCGCGATTCAGGAGGCTCAGTTCTCTGACCTACGCTTCCAGCGACAGCGGTACTTTGTCGAGGCCACCCCCCTGCGGCAAGACCTCGGCTGGATTTTGGTCACCGTCATTCCCACGTCTGAGTTGATGGCGGATATCTATGGCAATCTGGCCCGTACGGCTCTTCTCTGCGCTCTAGCGCTGCTGGGGTCGGTGGGGCTAGGGCTGTGGACAGCAGACTACATTACTAAGCCGATTCTTTCGCTCCAGCGGGCTACCCAGGCCTTTACCGACGGCATGGCGATGGTGCCCCTGGCGCAGCCCAGCCGCATTCAGGAGGTGGAGGCGCTGCGCCAGGGGTTTGACCACATGGTGGGTCAGCTGGTGAGGTCATTTCAAAACCTCAAGGATCGCGAGAACACCCTGGCCACCTTTCTCAACGGGGTGCCGGTGGCCCTCAGCGTCCACGACCAGCGGGGGCAGATGCTGTTTCTCAATGCCAAGGGCAAAGAGCTGCTGGTCAACGGCATTGCCCTGGCCGATGCCGGGCACCTGGCCGAAACCTACCAGCTGTATCGAGCGGGTAGCGACCAGCTCTACCCTACCGACGAATTGCGCGTGGTGCGGGGGCTGCGGGGTGAAACCGACTACACCGACGATGTTGAGATCGAGACGGGCGATCGCCGCATTCCCCTAGAGGTGCACACGATTCCGGTGTTTAACACCCTGGGGCAGGTGATCTATTCGATCAACACGTTTCAAGATATCAGCGAGCGTCGCCAAACCGAGCGGCTGCGGGCCAACTACCAGCAGGAGCTAGAGCGTCAGGTGGCGACCCAAACCGCCTCGCTGGTGGCCAGTGAGACCACCAAACAGGCCTTAATCAACGCGATTCCTGATCTGCTGATGCGGCTGGGGCGCGACGGGCTGCCGCTAGAAATCTACAACCTAGAGGCGGTCAACTGGCTGGGCGACAAAGCTCAGCCCTACGAGGCCACCATGTATCAAAATCTGCCAGGCCCAGTCGCCGAAGAGCGCCAGCGCTGTGTGGAGCAGGCCCTGGCTACGGGCACCATTCAGCGGCAGGAATACGAGTTTGTCAGCCGGGGGCAGACGTTCTGCGAAGAGGCGCGCATTATTCCGGTGACCCAGGATGAGGTGCTGGTGGTGGTGCGCGACATCAGCGATCGCTATAAAGTTGACCGCCTTAAGGATGAGTTTATTTCGATTGTCAGCCACGAGCTGCGCACGCCCCTGACCGCCATTCGCGGGGGGTTGGGCATTTTGGCGGCGGGGGTGTTGCAAGACCGGCCTCAAAAGACCCAGCAAATGCTGCACATGGCGCTCAACAACACCGAGCGGCTGATTCGCCTGGTCAACGACATTCTCGATCTAGAGCGCCTGGCCTCCGGGCGGGTAGAACTAAGGCTAGAACCCTGCCAGATCGATGATTTGATCGATCAGTCGGTCAGTGGATTGGCGGCGATCGCCGAAGCAGCCCAGGTCACCCTGCACATTGCCTCGGAACCGGCCCTGGTGCTGGCGGATCCAGACGCCATTGTCCAGACTCTGACCAACCTGCTGGGGAACGCCATCAAGTTTTCTGACCCCGGCCAGAAAATCTGGCTGAAGGTAGAGAGGCTGCCAGCGTCAAGCGCTGATGTGAATGGTGCTGATGTGAATGGCGCTGGCATGAATGGCACTGGCACACATGATGGCGAGCGATCGCCCCAGCCCTACCTGCGCATCGCCGTACAAGACCAGGGCAGGGGCATTCCGGCCGACCGCCTGGAGGTGATCTTTGAACGGTTTCAGCAGGTAGATGTCTCAGACTCGCGATGCCGGGGGGGTACCGGTTTAGGTTTGGCCATTTGCAAACGTATTGTCGAGCAGCACGGTGGGGAAATCTGGGCAGAGAGCCAGCTGGGGCAAGGCAGCACGTTTTTCTTTACGCTGCCCCTGAAAGAACTATGAGCAAGCGAATTTTAGTCATCGACGACGAGTTAGATATTCGCGATGTGGTGTGTTTGAGCCTAGAAGAGTTTGCGGGCTGGTACACCGAGAGTGCTGGCTCGGGGGCTGAAGGGCTAGGCAAAGCTCAGGCTGCGCCCTGGGACTGCATCTTGCTCGATGTGTCGATGCCTGAAATGGATGGGCTAGTGGTCTATAGGCGGCTTCAGGCTGATCGCAAAACTCAGCCTATACCGGTGATCTTGCTGACGGCCAAGGTATTGGCTGCCGATCGCGATCGCTTCACGAGCCTGGGGGTAGCCGGGGTGATTGCTAAACCCTTTGACCCCATCACCATATGGCAACAGGTGGCCCAGCTTTTAGGCTGGGCCACCTGAGCCTGAGGCGAGAGCTGGGGGCAGCCCCAGGCCATGAGACAGGGCAAACCTGATCTGCCCCTAGCAGCCTGTCGGAGAAACCCAGTCAGTCCCGATGAGACCGTGCAATCGCCTCAGGTTGAAGGCAAGGCAGACCAGAGACCA
>QBMN01000215.1 GCA_003241845.1 Shackletoniella antarctica
CCCTTCCCCATGTACACCACCGATATGGACCCTGAAGTAGCCCAGTGGGTTGAGCTGCTGCGATCGCCCCAGCTAGACGAGCGCCTGGTTGCGGTCAAAACCCTGCAACACCTGGGCGATGAAGATGCGATCGAGCCCTTGATTGGGGCGCTCTACGACGAAAACCCTACGGTGCAAGAGATTGCCATCACCACCCTGTGGGAATTTGCCAACCCGGTCGCCATCAACCCGCTGATCGAGTGCCTCAGTTCGCCCCACGAGAAGGTGCGCAGTGAAGCGCTGTCGGCCCTGAAGGAGCTGGTTTCGACCAACGACCTGATGAAGCTGCTGGATGTGTTGCAGGTGGGCAATGTCTACGCCCAGCTCAACGTGCTGGTGCTGCTGCGCAAAATTCACGATGCCCAGGCGCTGCCGTATATCATGCCTTTCTTTGAGTCGGAGAACCCCGACCTGCGGGAGGCGGCGGTGATCACCCTGCGCTACCTGAACCAGGTGGTGCGCTGCGAACCGGCCCTGGCCCTGGCGAAAGATCCGGTGGCGGCGGTGCGGCGGGCGGCGGTGCTGACCCTAGGCCACCTCAGCGACGCGGCGGTGGTGCCGCTGCTGTGCGAACTGCTGACCAGCGATGCCGACTGGCAGGTGCGGCGCAATGCGGCCCAGTCGCTGGATATTTTGGCTGACCCGGCGGCGATCGCATCCCTGGTCAAGGCCATGGATGACCCCGAATGGCAGGTGCGCAAGTTCACCGCTCGGGCCTTGCAGAAAACCCCGGACGTGCAGGCTCTCCCAGTGCTGATCAAGTCCCTGGCCGACGAATACTCTGACGTGCGTCGTGATGCCGCCACCGCCCTGGGCAAACTGGCCGACACCAATGCCCTGCCCGCCCTGCAACAGACCCTCAACGACCCCGATATGGACGTGCGGATTTTTTCCCAGCGGGCGATCGATGCCATCCAGAAGTCTCAGCCAGAAACCTCCAATGTCTAGCCACACTTCCCCGTTTCATCGCGCTGCTGAGGCCCCCGCCGAAGCCCCCCCCAGCCCCGAGGCGATCGCCCGCAAAGCCGAGGTGCTCGCCCAGCTCAAAACCCTGCGCGAGCCCGCCCTAAACAACGACCTGGTCAGCCTGGGCATGGTGCGCAATCTGCAAGTGGTGGGCGATCACGTCTACCTGCGGCTCTACGTGGGCCGCCACCAGCTCGCCCTGCAAGCCCAGGTGCAAGAAATTCTGGGGCAGCTGCCCTGGTGCAAAAAAGCCTACGCCCAGCTCTGCACTATCCCTGGGGTGCGCACCACCCTGGCGGTGTCGAGCGGCAAGGGCGGCGTCGGCAAATCGACTACCGCCGTGAACCTGGCGGCGGCCCTGGCCAAAACCGGGGCCAAGGTGGGGCTGCTCGATGCCGACATCTACGGCCCCAACGTGCCCCAAATGCTGGGTCTGGGGCATTCGGAAGTGCGCGTGATCGACACCCCCGAGGGCCAGCGGTTTGTGCCCCTAGAGGCCCACGGCATCAAGCTGATGTCGGTGGGGCTGCTGGCTAAGGGAGACCATCCCCTGGCCTGGCGCGGCCCGGTGATGCACAAGATTCTCACCCAGTTTCTCCACGAGGTGGACTGGGGCGAGCTAGATTACCTGCTGATCGACCTGCCCCCCGGCACGGGCGACGCCCAGATCACTATCGTGCAAGAAAGCCCCATCTGCGGCGTGGTAATGGTGACGACGCCGCAGCAGGTGGCCGTCTCCGACGTGCGCCGCAGCGTCCACATGTTTCGCCAGGTGGGGGTGCCGGTGCTGGGCCTGGTCGAAAATATGAGCTATCTGCTCTGCGGCCACTGCGGCGAACCGACGCCGATCTTTGGCAGCGGCGGCGGTGCCCAGATCGCCACCGAACTCTCGGTGCCGCTGTGGGGCCAGGTGCCCATCGACCCCCGCATTTGCGAACAGGGCGACGCGGGCGTGCCCCTGCCGATGAAGCTGCCCGACGCCCCCCTGAGCCAGATCTTTGGCCAGATTGCCCTGGGGTTGAATGCAACCTTTGGCGTGGCGGCGGCGGCGTTGGCAACGGTTTGTTGACGACCCACAGGTGTTCAGGGCAGCCCATCCACCTATCTCCTCTTCTGGATCCCCACCGATACCTCACTCCTGACTTAACCTGGTCAATCGGGGGATCTTTTTCTAATGTTTGCACTGGCAGGAGACAAGCCCATGGGCATCGAGATCTGGCTCATTAGTCTGGGGGTGGTGGCGATCGCAGGCTTTACCCGAGGCTTCTCTGGCTTTGGCGCGGGGTTAATTCTCGCTCCTGCCCTGAGTCTGCTGTTCCATCCGCAGCTGGTGGTGGCGACCGTTCTCCTGATCGAAATCACGGCTGGGGCTGGGTTAGTACCCGGAGCCGTGCAAAAGACCAAGTGGCAGCAGGTCTTGCCTTTGGTGCTTAGCGCCACGGTGATGGTGCCGGTGGGAGCGCACTTTCTGGCCCTGCTAGAGCCAACCCTGCTGCGGCGCATTATTGGCGGGCTAATTTTGGGGTTTGTGCTGCTGCTGTTGAGCGGCAAAAGCCGCTACACCCATCCCCACCTGGCCTTGACCTCGGGGGTCGGTGCTCTGAGTGGTTTTTTGACCGGCCTGGCCGGCATTGGTGGGCCTCCCATCGTGCTCTACCAGATGTCTAGCAGCAACCTTGCTGCCGCCAACCGGGCCAACTTTATCGTATTTTTTGCGCTCATCCAGCTGATTGCCCTGGGGTCTTACTGGGCCAGCGGTTTGATATCGGTAGCGGTAGGGGGCCTATTTATCCGCTTTTTACCGGCGTTTTTCTTGGGGCAGCTGCTTGGGCAGCTGTGCTTTAAACGGGTTAACGAAGCGCTCTTTCGCCGCTTTGTAATAGGTCTGTTGTTGACGGTGGCGGTGCTGGCTTTAGTGGCCTGATCTCACCCTATAAACGGTTTTAAATCATGAAACTATCTTCTAAGGCTGACCCAGGGGCTTCTACCTTGGGTCGGGTGACGAGTGACTGGAAAACCCAGGGCATATCAATTTTGCCGGGGCTGCTGCTGACGACGATAATTGCGGCGGTGGCCCTGGGGGTAGATCGGCTGAGCGACCTGCACACCCTCAACCCGCTGCTAATTGCCGTCCTGCTAGGCATTGGCTGGCGGCAGTGGGGCGTGGTGCCCGCCGCCTATCGCCCCGGCGTCAAGTTTGCCATGAAGCGGGTGCTGCGACTGGCGGTGATTTTGCTGGGCCTGCGGCTGAGCCTGACGGAGGTGCTGGCGGTCGGCCCCTGGGGGTTGGGCCTGGTCACTATCAGTACAATTAGCACCTTTTACCTGACCTGCTGGCTGGGTCGGTGGCTGGGGGTTAACCCTCGTCTAGCCCAGCTGATTGCGGCGGGTACGTCGATCTGCGGGGCCTCGGCGGTGGTGGCTACCAACCCGGTGATCGAGGGTTCTGAGGAAGATATGACCTATGCGATCGCCACCATCACCGGCTTTGGCACCCTGGCCATGCTCATCTATCCGCTCGTGGGCACCCTGCTGCAGCTTAGCCCCCAGGCCTTTGGCATCTGGTGTGGGGCCTCGGTGCATGAGGTAGCCCAGGTGATTGCCACCGCCTTTCAAAACGGCGACCTCAGCGGCGAGGTGGCCACCGTCACCAAGCTCTCTCGCGTGCTGCTGCTCGTGCCGATTATTCTCAGCCTGGGCTGGCAAACCCATCGCCCTAACCAGGCCAATCAACCGGCTCGCCCGCTCCCCATCCCCTGGTTTGTGCTGTTCTTTTGTCTCTTGGTGGGAGTCAACAGCCTGGGCCTGGTGGCGGCCCCCATCAAAGCTGTCGTACTCAGCGGCAACCAAGTTTTGCTCTGTATGTCGCTGGTGGCCATGGGGCTAGAGACCAATATCACTAACCTGACCCAGCTCGGCCTGAGGCCAATATATTTAGCCGGGCTTTCGTGGCTGTTTTTGGCGGTGATCAGCCTATTGATGGTTTTTCTAGGCAGTCTTTAAGTCAGACTAGCCCTCTGAGAGAAAACTGGTGACATGCAAGCTGAGCTGATTAGCTGATTAATTTATTGATTGGCTAATCAGCTCAGCGGTTAAGCTTCCGCATTGGTAACGGCGGGGATACAGGAGACGTGTTGAGGACGTTTCACATGCGGTTGGAGTTGCCCCAGGCTGACGACCTCCGTATGGCGTCGCCCCGTGACAGCGGCGATCGCAATGATTAAGTCGATCGGGTCATTCGAGGCCAACAGGAGATTGATTTTGCCCAGATAGGCATCGAGGTCAACCGGCTGGCGATCATCCTGGCGAGCATTGGCGTTTTGGGTGGTGGCGGCTCTGAGCTGAGCCTGCACCTCAATCGGGTAGGTGAACCCGTCTAAGGCATAGTGCCGCGACTCAGAGCCGCTGCTGGGCTCCCCCGGCAGCGGATTGCGCTTCGTCCACCGCCGAGGGTACGAATTTTTGCCATTGAGAGAAATGCGCCCCGCCTCAATCGCGGCCTTAATGGCTTTTGTGTAGCGAGGGAAATAGACCGAATTGATACTGCTAGGGGGATAGGCCCTCTCCAAAAGCACTTGCTCCGCCGCACAGAGACGGTCAATCGCCGCCTTCGTGTCGGTGCCACGGGCATTCATCTCCACCAGCTGAGCCACCAAGATGGCGATCAACTCCTCCAACTCTTTTTTAGTCAGTTTGGTGCGATCGCCGTTTTCGATGCGCTGTTCCATCGCGGCGACGATCTCGGCGCGGGTTGTGTCGAAGGTTTGAGATAGAGAGGCCATGGGTATCGGCAGTTGAACGGTAACGGCATGGTCTATGAGTTCAATTATAGCAGTCAATAAATTTATAGCGGTATACAAACTCCCATGAGGCGAGTGATATCGGAAGCAGTGTTGCCGTTTTCAAAGAAGGGATCGCATGGGCAGGGATTGCTAGTGACAGCTGGTGGGAAAGCAAAAGCCCCCAACGCGATCGCCATAGGATAGCAGTCTGCCCTGCTGGGGCTCTGAAGTTGACGCCACCCAGGCCCCCGTAAACTGTAACTATAAGTACCCCTGAAAGCTTTAGACCCCCATGGCTGACCAGCTAGAGCATATTGCGTTAGGAGAGCGCTTAGATCGCCCCCAGGAGGCCGAGGGAGCAAGATTCAGCTGGGCCGATGACTCCTGTGAGTTGATGATCAGCCTCAGCAAGCTACGCCCAGCAGAAATCAGAGGTATAGAACACGGAGTTTTTGAATTTGGGCTGAACGTGGTTGAGTCCATGCCCTTTGTCTGCTTTCGAGTGTTTGAGGTAGTGGGCGCGAAGGGCTTTGGTCAACCTCAGCAGGGAAAGGTGGTGTTGCCCTGGCATGAATGCCCTTTCCACCTGTCCCGCTTTCACCCCGAGGCTCTACCCCACCTTGACGAGTTTAGGACTACCCCCGAGGCCCGCCTTAGCATCACCGTCATTTTGACCGACTGGCCAGGGATGACAGTCAAAGCCCTGCGGTTCTTTACCGTGTCGCCCTTCTTTACCCAGAAGCTGATCGAGGCGCTGCTGACCACCGCCCCAGCCTATACCTTTGAAGGCTATGAGTTGGGGGTACAGCGAGTATTTCAGACCTACCCCACCAATGCGATCGGTGAGGGTTCGCGGGTGCGCTGCAAGTCAGGGGATTGACAACTCATTGATCAAGAGAAGCTATGACAGATTGGGTGTTTACCCGTGAGTTCGACCTAGAAGAGTTTATCTGGGCCAGTTTAGAGCCACTATTCAACCTCAAGCCCCTGGCCCGTCAGTACATCATCAAGGGCCAGATCTGCGACATCCTGGCCACCACTCCAGACCACCAACTTGTCGTCCTCGAACTAAAGAACGTCGAAGATCGCTATGTGGTGCAGCAGCTCACCCGGTACTACGCCAGCTTGCGCCAAGCTCAGCCCTTTGCTGACCAGGTAGACTACAGCTTGCCTATCCGTCTGATAGCGATCGCCCCTACCTTCCACGCCCACAATCACATTGATCGAGAGCATAGCCGCCTCGACTTCGAGTTTTGCCAGTTCACTGTTGCTGGAGATGGCGATCGCTTCAGCTTTAAGCTTGCCAGCGCTGACTCAGCAGTTGAGATAGATGCCAGATTTCATTCTTTCCTTCAGCCCATCGATGGGGAGCCAGCGCCCACGCCTGCGCGGGTCATTGGGCGGCCACCCAAGTCTCTGCGGGCGCAGCTGGAGCAGATGACTCCAGAACGAGCCGAACTGGCTTCAGTCTTGAGGCTCCAAATCCTTGAGTTTGACGACCGCATGAGGGAAGTTGGCCGATCGAGTCGAACCCAGTATGGTCTGGCCAAGGGCGAGAAGGAGGTCTACAAAACCAAGCTGTGCGCCGAGTTCTTTCCCCCTGGAGGTTTCAACCTACCCGTACTGTACCTAATGCTGCCTTACCCCAAAAAAGAGTTTGGGGCACCAGGCCATCGATACAAACAAGAAAGGGTGAAAGGGTTGGCCTGGGCTAATATCTCACTGTGGTCTGAAGAAAAGACGGTCACCTTCTATTTGGGGAAAAGTCGTGCTGGTCTGACCCAGTACCATTTCACCTATGGGGGCTATGCCAAGCTCTGTGAGCCACTACTGGGCTATCGACCACAGTTTGAGTCAGCTGAAGATCTGGTTGCATTGGCTCTAGCGGAATGGAAGCAGGTAGTGGAAGAGTGAGTCGTCACCCTTGCCTACTGCGCCGGAAAACTAAACATCTGCACCGCATAAATTTCAGTCCCCGTAAGCGATGCCACAATGCCGTAACCAAAGGTGTGGCCTCTGACTCTCATCCAAAACAAAACCTCCAAGACCAGCGACAGTCATGGAGGTTACAAATTCAGGGTGCAGATCGGCTACGGGTAGCGATCCGCTCTCGTCTGCTGTGGGGTTAGTGTGCCCAGGTTGAGGGTAGCGATCGCAGCTCATCGCCCTACTGAGCCATCACCAATTCATCCCACCGGGTCGTAAAGCGGTGCGATGCTCTTTCAGAGCGGCTTTGCCAACGC
>QBMN01000216.1 GCA_003241845.1 Shackletoniella antarctica
CAATTATCAGGCGCAGCCCCTTGTTGCGGGCGCGGAAGTCAAACATATCGACCAGGCTGGCGAGCAGGTCATCGAGGTCAAAGCTGGCTACCTTGAGGCTGACCTGGCCCGCCTCAATTTTGGTCACCTCTAGAATGTCATTGATTAAATTCAGCAGGTGCTCGCCGCTGCGATTGATAATGTCGATAGCTTCGCGGCTGTCGTAGCTGAGGGTTTCGTCGCAGGCCAGCAGCTGAGAAAAGCCCAGAATGGCGTTGAGGGGGGTGCGCAGCTCGTGGCTCATATGGGCTAAAAAAGTGCCCTTAGCCCGGCTGGCCGCCTCTGAAATTTCGACCGCCTGCTGTAGTTCGCAGGTGCGATCGCGCACCCGCTGCTCTAGCTCAACGTTGAGCTGCCGCAGCGACGCCTCCACCTGTTTAATGTCGCTGATGTCTTCGTAGCAGCCCAGCACCCCAATCACCGCGCCGTCGGCATTGGTCAGGGGTACTTTGCTGGTGCGGGCATAGATCTCGCCGTCTTGGGGGGTAGAGAGCCGCTCTTCGTAGCTCAGCCTTAGAGATTGGGCAGAGAAAATTTGGGCGTCTTCAGCTCGGTAGCGGGCGGCTTCGACCACAAAGGGCAGCTCGGCATCGGTTTTGCCCACAATTTGGTCGAGGGTGAGCGTCAGGTCGCGGGCAAAGGCCAGGTTACAGCCCAAGTAGCGAGAGTCGTGGTCTTTCCAAAATACCCGCAGGGGGATGGTGTCGAGCACCAGATGCATCATGCTGCGCGACTCTTGCAGCGCCTGGGTACGGTCTTTGACCCGCTGCTCTAGCTCAGCATTGAGCTGCTTAAGAGCCAGTTCCGTCTGTTTGCGCTGGGTGACGTCGTAGGCAAACCCGTTCCAGGTGGCATCACCGTTGGCGAGTCGCTCGGTTTGCGACGCCTCTGCCCGCACCCACTTCAACGCGCCGTCAGGCGTGACCACGCGGTACTCACACTCAAACACCGGGTCGGTTTGCTGAGCTGCTGCTGCAATTAGAGTCTTGAGAGCCAGCGCATCCTCGGGGTGAATCAGCTCCCACAGGGCGCTAGATTGGGCCAGAGCGCTCTCTGGGGCGACGCCAAACAAATCGTGACAGCGGGGGCTGAGATAGGTAAGGCTGTCGCTGCCATCGGCGTGGAGAATGTAGCGATAAACCACCCCTGGCAGGCTTTCGGCTAGCTGCTGAAAGCGGGTCTCGCCCTGCCCCTGGGTCGCAGCGAGGGTCGTCTGCATCTGGGCCAGCTGCTGATCCTGCCGGTGGCGTCGCAGACCTTCGCCCACGGTAAAAAGCAGGTCAGCCTCAGCCCAGGGCAGCGCCAGGCGGCGATAGATCTGCTCTGGCGGCATCACCGTTTTGAGGGGGGTGTCGAGGTCTGGGCTGAGCACCAGGGCCAGAGCGCCGGGAAAATGCTGATAGAGGGTCTGCATCCAGGGGGCCTCAGCCAGGGCCTGGTCGACAATCACTAGGGGCACCTCAGCGCCCTGGCTCACCAGGTCACTGAGATAGGCGATCGCCGCCGACTCCGTAGCCGCCAGCACTAGGGAGTAATCTGCAAACGCCGCCGCCAGCTGATTGCCCAAAGCCGACCGCTGGGCGGGCTGTTCACTAACGCAGAAAATGGTGTCTGTGGACATGCAGATTTCAGAAATAGTTCCCAGTGGAACGATAGGGCGGGCGATCAAACATGGGGCGATCAAACATGGGGTGACAGGTCAGGTGTATTTAGCCACAGGAGATGAGACGCAAGCCGTCTTTGACAGCGGGGCAGCGGGCAGCGTGAAGTAAAAGGTGCTGCCCTGGCCCAGCTGCGACTCAACCCAGATGCGGCCCCCGTGGCACTCGACAATTTTTTGGCAGGTGGCCAGGCCAATGCCGCTGCCAGCGTAGGTTTGGGCATCGTGGAGCCGATGAAAGGACTCAAAAATTTGCCCCAGGTGCTCGGGGGCAATGCCAATGCCGTTGTCGTGAACGCCAAACCGCCAGACCGCCCCCTCGACCTCGGCCTCGACCGTGAGGTTGATCTGGGGCACCGTGCCCTGCGGGGTAAATTTGAGGGCGTTGCCAATGAGGTTTTGCAACAGCTGCACCAGCTGCCCAGCACTGCCCAGCACCGTGGGCAGCTCGCCGTAGGTCAGCTCGGCCCCCGCCTCGGCGATGGCCACCCTGAGGTTGAGCAATGCCTGTTGCAAGAGCCGGTTGCCGTCCAGGGGGGTCAGCTCAGGCTGGGCCTGCCCCACCTGGGCGTAGGTCAGCCAGTCTTGAATCATCTGCTGCATGCGATCGCCCGCCGCCGTAATGCTCTCTAGGTAGGGCTGGGCCGGCGATTGCTGAATCGTTGGGTAGGCCATGGTAATCAGCTTGGCATAGCCCAAAATACTCTGAAGCGGCTGCTGCAAATCGTGGGATACCACCGAGGCAAACTGCTCTAGCTCTCGGTTTGAGCGCAGTAGCTCTTGGTTTTGATCCACTAGCTGCCGCTGCAGCCGCCGCAGCTCAAGCTGGTGGGCAATGCGGGCCAGCACCTCGGCCTCCTGAAAGGGCTTGGTAATGTAGTCGGCACCCCCGGCGGCAAAGGCTTTAACTTTGTCAATGGCATCGTCAAGGGCGCTGATAAAAATCACCGGCACTGCTCGAGTCGCAGGGTCGGCCTTGAGCCGCCGGCAGACCTCGTAGCCGCTCATCTCCGGCATTTTAATGTCGAGCAAAATTAAATCAGGAGGAGCGGCCTGGGCCGCCGTAATCGCCCATTGCCCCGTGAGCGCCTTCCGCACGCTGAGCTGGTGGCGGCTGAGAATCGCCGACAGCAGTCGCAGATTGTCGGGGGTGTCATCGACAATCAAAATGTCGCTTTGGGCAGCGCTAGTCTGTCCTGCCCTGGGATCAGGGGAGTTCATGGGTTATCTCCTCTCGGTATCTCGGCCAACTCCAATCGGCTCTCTAACGTACCCCAACCCCGATGCGTCACCACAAACTTGCTCCCATTGATTACTATCACCCTATAATCTCAGCTTTGGCAGCGGCGGCGGCCCTAGCGCTGGCGCGTTCACGCTATATTCTTCAACGTTTACACCGGGTTTACCCAACCGCACCTTCGGGCCTGGAGATCCGCCGCCTAGAAACTTAGCAGAAGGCCGCTAGGCCCCTGCCTTAGTCTGGTAAAAAACAGAGTTGACTGCCCTAGCCACCCCGGTCACAACCACTCTGTTATGGTTCCCCAAATGCTGGAGCTGGCCCCGCCCCTGGCCAATTTAGCTCCCGTGACCCTAGTCTGGGTCTGGGCCGTCCTCTGTATTCAAGCCACTATTCAAGGCACTCAACATGACTTAAATCACAATTCAAATCACCCAAACTTCCCTAAAGCTTGGCTCGAATGGTAAACGAGTAGTCGCCGCCGGGTTCGAGCTGGTAGTCGAAGCGTTCTAAAAAGCGACTGAGGGGTTCACAGATCAGCGCCCGGCCTAGAGATGGCTCGACCCTGAGGTTGCCCTGGCGAAAGCGCCACTGAAACTGCCATTCGTAGGTGCTGGCCCGCACTTCACCTTCAATGCGTCCCTGGCTCCACGACTGGTGAGTAATGCGAACGTAGGCGGTGGTTTCTGAATGGCGACGGGTCACAGCGGTAAAAATCAGAGCGATAAACAACCGGGCAGCTATCCAAGGCAGGTATTGGGCAAAACCCCCACAGGTAAGATAACCGTAGCGTAGGCTGTGGTCTACCCCGATATTGTGGGCAATGCTACGGCCCAGCGCCCGAGCTGCATACCGCAGCGGGGCAATTCACCCCCAGGCTGTTTTACCCTAGACGAAAAAACGGTAGCCTAGGGAAGCGCTAAATTGTGATCCCCTCGGCGTGTTCGGCATCTTTGCGGGTGAAGAGCACGTTTTGTTTAACCATCTTCCCGATTGTAAGGTTGGACCCTGCCTGTGCCTAAGGTTGGCATTATCTATAACGACGTTAAGCCTGTGGCCCACCAGGTGGCTCTCGAATGGCAGGAAAAGCTGATTCGCTTGGGCTACACCGTCAGTCTGGCCACCGGCATGGGCGGCATTTTGGGCTATTCTCAGCCCGATCGCCCCATGTGCTACACGCCCCTCGACAGCCTGGTGCCGCCCAATTTTGACGCCGACATGAGCTTTGCGGTGGTGCTGGGGGGCGATGGCACGGTGCTGTCGGCCTTTCGCCAACTGGCCCCGATTGGGGTGCCGCTGCTGACGGTGAATACGGGCCACATGGGCTTTTTGACCGAAACCTACCTCAACCAGCTGCCCCAGGCGATGGAGCAGGTGCTGGCGGGCGACTACGAAATTGAAGAGCGGGGCATGCTGGCGGTGCGGCTCTTCCACGACTCTGACCTGGTGTGGGAGGCGCTGTGCCTCAACGAGATGGTGCTGCACCGGGAGCCACTGACCAGCATGTGCCACTTTGAGGTGGCAATCGGCTGCCACTCCCCGGTGGATATCGCCGCCGACGGCATTATTGTGTCAACGCCTACGGGTTCGACGGCCTACTCGCTGTCGGCGGGGGGGCCAGTGATTGTCCCAGGGGTGTCGGTGACGCAGCTGATCCCTATTTGTCCGCACTCGCTGGCGTCGCGGGGGTTGGTGTTTCCCGACCACGAGCCGGTGGTGATTCGCTCGGCCAATCCCGACCCCCTGGTGCTAATTGTGGACGGCAACGCGGGCTGCTACGTGATGACCAAAGACCAGGTGAGCGCCTGCCGCGCCCCCCATCCGGCCCGGTTCATTCGCCTGAAGCCGCCGGAGTTCTTTACGGTGCTGCGAGAGAAGCTGGGCTGGGGGCTGCCGCATATTGCCAAGCCGACGTCGGTGGAGCTGCCGTAGGGGGAGTGGGTGAGGGGGCTGAGCCTTGGACTAGAAGTCCAAGGCTCAAAGCTGAAATCCTCTGAAGAGGATTGGGAGCCGAGTTCCCTAGTCTGCCTTCGCAGACTTTTGCTATGAGCCAGGGAGTTTACTCCCTGGTGGTTGTGGCCGGAGTCCTGCGAACCAGGCAGGTTCTAGGCTTAGTCGTCACCCCTCGGTGGGCATACTGCTGTCAGCCCTTACCCCCAAAGCGCTATGGATTGGCCTACCGTTGCTGTGATTATTCCGACCTACCAGCGGGAGGCAGTGCTGTGCGACACCATTCGCAGCGTGCTAGCGCAAGATTACCCGGCCTACGAGGTGGTGGTAGTCGATCAGACCCAGCGTCACGAGCCGGAGACCCAGCGATCGCTGGAAACCTGGGCAGCGACGGGGGAAATTTCGCTGTATTCGGTGCCCTGGGCGAGCCTGCCAGCGGCGCGAAACTTGGGGATCGAGCGATCGCACTCCGATCTGGTACTTTTTATCGACGATGACGTGGTGCTGCCCCCCGGCTACCTCTTTGCCCACGCCCGCACGTTTCTAGAGCGGCCCGAGGTGGGCGCGGTGGCGGGGCGGGTGTTTGACCGCATGAAGCTGGCGGAGCAAAAGGAGCTAGAAATTGAGTATCTACCGCCCGCAGCCATGGACCCCGGCATTGCCTGGTACCACCTCGACCTGGTACACACCACCCAGCCCCAGCGGGTGCTGACGGCGCGGGGGTGCAATATGTCGTTTCGGCGCGAGCTGTTCGACCAGCACGGGCTGCGGTTTGACGAGCGCTTCTACGGCAGCGCCGTGCGGGAAGAGTCGGACTTTTGCCTGCACATTCGCTCTACGGGCTACATGATTTGGTACAACCCCGAGGCCCACCTGGTGCATCTGGGGGAAGCCACTGGGGGCTGCCACGACATAGCGACGCGATCGCTGCGTTACCAAATGCACTTCTACCACAACCACTTTTTGCTGGCGCTGAAAAACCTCACCCTGGGGCAAAACCTGCGGCTCTATGGCCGCCTGTTTGACTGCCACGTGCTGGGGCACCCACCCTGCAACAAAAGCGGCCACCCGCTCAAGGTGGTGAGCCGGGGGATATTTTTTGTGGCCGGGTGGCTCTACACGGTCTACACCCTGGCCACTACCCTGGGCAAGCAGGGGCGTATTTATAACCACTAAAGTTTATGGCTAATAAATAAAACTAAAGAAAAGTAGCTTCCTACTTACGGATTAACCTGGTGCTAAATTAAGATTTAATAAACCTTCTAATGCTGTGGGGAATAAAATGACTTCAGAACTGTATGAAAGAATGTGCGGAAGAGTTCACAGAAAATACGCTCTTTACTGCCTATTGCAAATGACAAAGCATAAAATTTATGAATTAACTCTTCCCAATGACTGCATCAGAAAATATCTTGGCATCCTGAGAATTGAGAAAAACCGTTCTGAAAGAATTTCACAGGATTTTTCTTGGATATTTAATGACAGGGTTACTCTAGATATGGATGGAAATATATTAAACAACATAGTTCTTTGGATTCCTGGATACTATGGAAATGGAGGTCATTACGAGAAGCATGGTTGGAACAAGCGGAAGGTAAATGAAAATGATAAGATTTTTTATGTTAACGAAAAGACGGTGACAGTTATGTTAGATCTAATGGAAGAGCATGGCTTTTAGGGCAAGCTTTATTCTGAAAACAGGGAATTTTTGGAGAAGCAATAACTTTTGATAGTTTTTCTCTAGAGGTTAAGAATCTCAGTTTCCAAGCTTCACATGTTGCATAAACCAACATAATGCAAGGAAATCTCCCATTTGGCAGGCTATGGCTGACGATCGCGACTCGACGATTCGACTACAGCTCGATCTGTCGCCCAACCAGTCGGGGCTGCTAGAAGGCTTGGATACCTGGCTGCGCCTGGGGTTGCTGTCTGAGGCCCAGGTGCGCGACCTCTGTCAGACCCAGCTCAGCTGCCATCTGCCCCCCCAGGTGGCCCCAGCGTTGGCCTCTGGCCGGTCTTCGACCATCGCCCCCGACCCTGCCC
>QBMN01000217.1 GCA_003241845.1 Shackletoniella antarctica
TATTTTTAGGCGCTGCTGGGGGCGGTGCGGGGGGCGCTTCTGGGGGCGGCGGCTAGCTCTGCTGGTGCTGCCGCTGGCCCTGAGCGGCTGCCTGCGCTACGACCTCACCCTGCGCTTTGACCACCAAACCCACGGGCAGATTTCGCAAACCATTGACCTCAGCGAGCGCGGGGCCGCCCTGGCCCAGCCCACCCTAGAGCCCTGGCTAGAGGCGTTGCAGGTGCGATCGCGCCCCCTCGGCGGCCAGCTCAGCCAAGGCCCCCAAACCGTTACCCTGACTGTTCCCTTTGGCACCGCCGCCGACCTGGGCGATCGCTTTCAGCAGCTGTTTGCCGATGCCGCCCCGGCGGTGGCTGCACCCGTCACCGATCCAGATGTTTTCTCTGTAGAGAGACCCAAAGAAGATCGACCCAAAGACAGACCCACCTATCTACAGCTCCCCGGCTTTGGGCAAGTGCCCTTTGCCCTGGCCCTAGATCAAACCAACTGGCTGCTGGCCAGCCGCACCCACCTCACCTACAGCCTCGACCTGAGCCAGTTCCCCCTCGAATCACCCCGACCGGGCAACGAGCCAGCGGAGGCCGCCTGGGCAGATCTGCGCTTTCGCCTTCAGGTGCCCTGGGGGCTAGCCGACATTGCCCCCACCGCCACTGCGCCCCTGGCCCAAGACTCCACTGGGGCCACCTGGTCGCTCAAGCCTGGACAGATTACAGTGATTGATGCCGTCTTTTGGCTGCCCAACGCCATCGCCCTGGGCACCGTTGGGATCGCGGCCCTGGTTTTAGCGGGCTATGGCCTCCGCTACCGAATCTTCAAGCCCAAGTCCCCCACCCACCCCTAATCCTTCGGTGTCTTCCTCATGTAAGGGCGCACAGCAGTGCGCCCCGACCCGATCTCTCACCCTCTTTCTAAAAACCTTTGGCCAAAGTTAAAGTCTGCCTGGTTAAATAGACCTATCAATTTGACCAAGCGATGGGAGGCCCAGAGCCATGAGGCAGATAAATTTCGTCGTTATCTTTGTGATTGCCCTAGCCCTGGTGCTATTTGGCATTGAGAACACCGAGCCGGTAATTATCCATATCGCCCCAGGGCTAGATGTAGAGTCGCCCCTGTGCGTCGAGCTAATTATCTCCATGGGCATTGGTGCCGTGTTTGCCTGGGTATTTAACGTCTGGGCCCAGGTGCAGGGCTACATGTCCGTCGGCAAGCAGGTGCAGCAGCGCGAAGTTCGCATTCAGAAGCTAGAGCAAGACGTGCAGCGCTACCAGGTCAAACTCGAAGAGCAAAGCCTGCTGCTGCCCGCCGCCGCCGTTGACGATGGCGAGGGGGGCGAAGCCTTTGCCCAATAGCGTTCTGCCAGCGCCCCTCGATGGGGCTGAGCGATAGAGCTAGCCGGGGCCTAGGGGTCGGCCAGCTTGATCAAGGGAATGGCGGACGAAGGGAACGGTGATAGTTCGTTAAGATAGGCCCAATTCCCACATTCCTCTATGTCGTCATCCCTGGCTCAAACCGCGATCGCATTTCTCATCGACCTGGCCGATCAGGGCGAAATCGACCCGTGGGATGTCAAGGTGATCGACGTGATTGATCGCTTTTTGTCGCTGCTCAAAACCCAGGCCGAGGCGCTGGCCAGCCAGGGTCGCACTCCCTACGAGGCCAACCTCTCCGAATCGGGCCAGGGGTTTCTCTATGCCTCCATGCTGGTGCTGCTCAAGGCCGACACCATGGTGCGGGCCGAGGCCGAGGCCCAGGCCGAAACCAGCGAAGAAGAGGTCTGGGAAGAAGAGCTGCCTGAACTGGTGCCCCTGCCCCGCAACCTGGAACGACACCTGCACCGCCGGGCCGTAGCCCCCATACCCCAGCGGCGGCAGGTGACCCTGCAAGAGCTGATTCAGCAGCTCGAAACCATGGCCACGGTCATGTCTGACCACCAGCCGCGCATTCGGGCGCGGCGGGCCAGGCCCCAGCCCCAGCGCCAGGCGGTGCGCGCCATCGCCCAGCTGGCCCACCAAGAAAACCTCTCCGAAATCGCCGCCGCCCTCGAAACCTTTCTCAACCAGTATTGGGATGAGCTGGGCGAAGAGCTGCTGTGGATTGACTTTGAGCTGCTGATCAGCCAGTGGCCCCAGTTTAAGCCCGCCGATCTAGAAGACGCCCACGAGTTTGACAGCCCCCATGCCGAGGCGGTGCACGAGAAAGTAGGCGTATTTTGGGGGCTGCTGTTTCTCTCGGCCCAGTCAAAGGTGGAGATGGCCCAAGACAATTTTTATGGCGACCTGCGGGTCAGAAACCTGAGCCGCGCCCCCATCACCGCAGAAGACGCCGAATTGCCGGCATTTATGCTGCCTGATTAGGTTGAGATGGAATCTGCCCAGGTAAAACCCCGCGCGCTAGGCCTCGCGGGCCAGATCTATCGCTTCCAAAGCTGCCGGGGTACTCTAAAGGAAATGTAAGGACTCCTTGAAGGCTCTCTGGGTGATCTGTGGCTTTGTGGGAGGCGCTGTTAGCATGGCTGGGTGCGATGGTCAAAGACCGGCCCAAGAGGGCCATCGCCTCCGATGGCAATTATTTTCCGATCTTTTCTCGGGCACGCTGGGCCAATAGGCTGGGTGAATAAACAAAACTGATCTGCTGTAAACCTATTTTTCGCAACTTAAAGGACTTTATTTCTATGAAAGCCATGATTCTGGCTGCTGGCAAAGGTACTCGGGTGCGGCCGATCACCTACACCATCCCCAAGCCGATGATTCCGATCATGCAGAAGCCGGTGATGGAATTTTTGCTAGAGCTGCTGCGCCAGCATGGCTTTGACCAGATTATGGTGAATGTCAGCCACCTAGCCAACGAAATTGAAGGTTATTTTCGTGATGGGCAGCGCTTTGGGGTAGAAATTGCCTACTCCTTTGAGGGCCGCATTGAAGAAAACGGTGAACTGGTGGGCGACGCCATTGGCTCCGCCGGGGGCATGCGCAAAATTCAAGACTTTTCACCCTTTTTTGACGACACCTTTGTGGTGCTCTGCGGCGATGCCCTGATCAACCTCGACCTCACCGAGGCCGTGCGCCGCCACCGCGAGAAAGGCTCCATCGCCACCATTGTCACCAAAACCGTGCCCCTCAAGCAGGTGCCCAGCTACGGCGTAGTGGTCACCGATGCCGAAGGCAAGGTCCAATCGTTCCAAGAAAAGCCCTCGGTCGAAGAGGCCCTCAGCACCGAGATCAACACCGGCATCTACATTTTTGAGCCGGAGGTATTTAACTACATTCCTTCGGGCTGCTCCTTTGACATTGGCGGCGATCTGCTGCCCAAGCTGGTGGAGGCCGATGCCCCCTTCTACGGCATTCCCATGGAGTTTGAGTGGGTTGATATCGGCAAGGTGCCCGACTACTGGCGCGCCATTCAAGACGTGCTCACCGGGGTGGTCAACCTGGTCGATATCCCTGGGGAAGAGATTCGCCCCGGCGTGTACGCGGGTCTCAACGTCAAGGCCAACTGGGACAAGGTCAATATCGAAGGCCCGGTCTACATCGGCGGCATGACCAACATCGAAGACGGAGCCACCATCATTGGCCCCAGCGCCATTGGCAACAACTGCTCGATCTGCAGCGGAGCGATTGTCGACAAGAGCGTGATCTTTGAATATTCGCGCATTGGCCCCGGCGTGCGCCTGGTCGACAAGCTGGTGTTTGGGCGCTACTGCGTCGATAAAACCGGCGCGTCGATCGACATGAAGGCCGCCGCCCTCGACTGGCTGATTACCGATACCCGCCAGCAGTTTCCGCTGATGCCGCCGGTCGAGCACCGGGCGATCGCCGAACTCCTACAGCAGCACCTCTAGACCACCAGAAGAGACGCTAAGGACAATTCTGGCAACGAAAATACCCAAGGATTTTGCGGCCTCCTAAGGACGCAGGCTCTGCGTCCCTACCTGGTGGTATTTTCTTTCCTGGAGACCTCCTAAAGGCCCAAGCGTTGACAACGCTTGGGCCTTTAACGTTGACCGGCGACCATGTCGCTACGCTTAGGGGTAGCCTGGTGATATGTGAAGGACAGTGCCATGAACCCAGACATTGAGGCCCAAATTCGCGCCTGTGAGGCCCGACTCTGCGCCGCCATGCTCACCTCAGATGTAGCTGAGCTAGATGCCCTGATTGCCGACGACCTGCTCTTTGCAGGGCCAACCGGCCAGCTATCCACCCAAGCAATGGACTTAGACCTGCATCGAACTAAGGGCACCCAGTTCGTGGAGTTTGTGCCCAAGGAGCTAGAGATTCGCGTTTGGAGCGAGCACTTTGCGCTCGCGTCGGCCAAAATCTTCTTGAGCGGCATGTTTTTGGGCAATGCCTTTGCCGGGGATTATCGCTACACGAGGGTTTGGCGCAAAGGTGACCGCGACTGGCAAATTGCGGGGGGCAGCGTCAGCGCGATCGCCTGACCATCCAAAGCTTTTCCCCAGACCCCAATCCACAGAGGCCGATCTATTCGCAACGGCCAGTCAACCCAGCAAACTGTTATATCCGATACAACTCATTCACGGGGTTTTACCAATTCTTAGAGGATGCTGTAAACGCTCAGCCTCTAGCACTAGTATTGTTTTGCCCCTGTATTGGAGAGACTTCCACCATGAGCGATCGCAACCGTTCCTTTGGCCTATCGCGTCGTCAGGTCATGCGGGGGTTGCTGGCCACCTCTGCCTTTGGGCTTACGGGTAAGCTAAGTACCGGCTGTGCCCAGTCGCCCAGTACCGGGGGCGGGGCAGCCAGCGGCGGGGCCGAAGAAATAGTGGTGGGGTTTATCTACGTCGGCCCGAAAGACGACTTTGGCTATAACCAGGCCCACGCCGAGGGGGCCGCCGCCATGGCCGCCAACGTGCCCGGCATTCGCCTGGTGGAAGAGGCTAGCGTGCCCGAAACCACCGCCGTAGCCGAAACCATGCGCAGCATGATCGAAATCGACGGGGCCAAGGTGTTGTTCCCCACCTCCTTCGGCTACTTTGACCCCCACATTTTGACCCTGGCGGTCGAGTTTCCCGACGTCCAGTTTTTCCACGCGGGGGGGCTTTACCAGGAGGGGGTGCACCCCAACAACGTCAACAGCTACTTTGGCTATATCGACGAAGCCCAGTACGTGGCTGGGGTGGTCGCCGCCCACATGAGCCCGGCGGGCAAGCTGGGCTTTGTGGCGGCCAAGCCAATTCCGCAGCTGCTGCGCAACGTCAACAGCTTTACCCTGGGGGCCAGGTCGGTGAACCCAGCCGCCACCACCCAGGTGATCTTTACCGGCGACTGGTCGGTGCCCGTCAAAGAGGCCGAGGCCACCAACAGCATGGCCGACCAGGGCATTGAGGTGATTACCTGCCACGTAGACAGCCCCAAGGTGGTGATAGAAACTGCCGAGCGGCGCGGGGTGTTTACCTCGGGCTACCACGCCGACCAAAGCCCCCTTGCTCCCGAGGGCTACCTGACCGGGGCCGAGTGGGCTTGGTCGAGTGTTTACACCGCCATAGGCCAAGACGTTGTCGAGGGCAAGACCCTGATGGATGGGGGCATTCCCCACATTCTGCGGGGCGGGCTGGCCGATAATTTCTGTAAGCTCTCGCCCTACGGCCCCGCCGTCAGCGACGAGGCCAAGGCCGACGCCGATGCCGCCCTAGCAGCGATCAAATCTGGGGAACTGGTGATCTACGACGGGCCACTGATGACCAACACCGGCACAGAGGTGCTGGGGGCCAGCGCCCAGCTCAAAACCGATGACATTGAGCTAGAAAAAATGGACTACTTTGTTGAAGGTGTGATTGGGTCTATCTAGCTGGGGCATCACGATGGCGTCTGTAACAACCTGGCGGCGTTTCGCGCAGCGCTCTCTGCGGCGATCGCTGGAGTCAGTGGCTTTGCCCATTGGGGCCGTGCTAGCCGCCCTGGTAATCTTCGGCCTGTTTTGCGCCCTGGCGGGGGCCAACCCGCTGGCGGTATATGGGTCAATCTACCGAGCCGCCTTTGGCAGCTGGAGTGCCTGGCAAAATACCCTGATTCGGGCCTCACCGCTGATGCTCACGGCCCTGTGCACAGCCCTGCCCGCCCGTCTGGGGCTGGTGATCATCGGCAACGAGGGGGCGCTGGTGATGGGCGGTCTGGCGGCGGTGCTAGTGGGTCTCGCCCTGGGGGGCACCCTGCCCGGCGGGCTGGTGCTGCTGGCGATGGCCCTGGCCAGCATGGTCGCCGGGGGCCTGTGGATCATGGCGGCAGGGGCGCTGCGCCACTACCGAGGGGTAAACGAGACGATCAGCAGTTTGCTGCTCAACTATGTGGCGATCGCCCTGCTCAACCACCTGGTGCAAGGCCCCATGCGCGACGCTGCCTTTGTCAGCAAACCCTCCAGCTTTGAGATTGACCCCTCGGCCTGGCTGGGCACCCTGCCCGCCACCCGAGTTCACTGGGGGTTAATCTACGGCCTGGTGGCCTCGGCCCTGGCCTACATTTTGATTCAGCGCACCACCTTTGGCTTTGCCGCCCGCACCGCCGGGGGCAACGTGCGCGCCGCCCGCATCGCCGGGCTACCCGTGGGCAAGCTCACCCTAGCGGTGTGTTTTTTGGGCGGTTCCTGCGCCGGGCTGGCGGGCATGGTCGAGGTAGCGGCGGTGCAAAAGCGGCTCAACGAGTCGATCGTGTCGAGCTACGGCTACGCGGGTATTTTGGTGGCCTTTGTCGCCCGCCACAACCCCCTGGCCACGGTGCTGGTGTCGGTGCTGCTGGGGGGCATTTTAGCCTCAGGCGGCATTTTGCAGCGCGCCCACAACCTCCCCGATGCCACGGTGCTGGTCTTCCAGGGCATCGTGTTTCTCTGCGTGCTCTACAGCGAGTCTCTCTATGGCCGCTTCGCCATCTTTCAAGAGCAGGCCGAGCGCTCTACCGCCCCCGCCCCCTCCATTT
>QBMN01000218.1 GCA_003241845.1 Shackletoniella antarctica
TCCCCAACTCCCCAACTCCCCAACTCCCCAACTCTACGCATAGCTATTGGCCATCTCGCGGACGATGTCGCCACGGGTGAGAATGCCGACGACCTGCTGATCGGCATCGACTACGGGCAGGCGGCGCACTTTCTTGTCGTGCATGAGGTGGGCGGCTTCACGGAGAGATTGATCAGGGGCGATGGTGACAACGTGATCGGTCATCACGTCTTTGACCAGTTGGCCTAGGGCTTTGTGCAGTTCTTGGTTGTACTGGGTGGGGTTTTTGAGGTAGATCACGCTGTCGAGCAGCATGACGTAGGCGGGCATATCAACTCCGGTGGTCTGCCACATTAGGTCAGACTCAGACAAAATGCCCACCAGATCGTTGTCTGCGGTGATCACCGGCAACCCCCCGACATGATTGCCGGCCATGAGCTGAATAGCGTCTTTTAGCACGGTGTCAGGGGTCACCGAGATCGGGCTTGGGGTCATGACATCCGCAACGGTTTTGGCCATAGGTTTAATTAAATACTCGGTTGAATGGGCGCATGAACGCGCTTAATTTCATTCTAGAAAAGTTCTCGGCTAACCGACCGCCTGTCACAGGTCGTTACAGTAGTGCTCTAGAATCTGGGCGCAGTGGGCGATCGCCCCCAAATGGGCAATTTCATACCCATGGGTGTTGTGGGTGGGAAAGCTCAGACAGGCGGCCCGCGACACATGGCCAAACTTCATGGCGATCGAGCCATCGCTGCCAAAGCCGCTGATCACCGCCATCTGAATCGGCAGGTTGTGCTGAGTCGCCGCCCGCCGCAGTTCGGCATTCAGCCCCTCGTCGTAGAGACCGTAGGCATCCTGGCTGAGCAAAACCGGAATTTCCCCCGGCTGAATGGGATATTCTGCCGCCAGGGGACAAATCTCAAGGGCGATCAGCGCCTCTAGCCGATGGCACTGGGAGAAATAGAGGGCACCCACCGCCCCCACTTCTTCCTTGGCGGAAGCGACCAGGTAGACCGTCACGGGCGGTTCTTTTAGCCGCTCGGCCAGCAGCAGCAAGATCGCTAGGGAGGCTTTGTTGTCGAGGGTGTAGCTGGCGATATGGTCGCCCAGGCGCAAGGGCAGCTTGCGGTGCTTGCCCACCACCACCCGCGTGCCGGGGCGAATGCCTGCGGCAGCCAGGTCTTGGGGCGATCGCTTGGTCTCTACCCAGGCGGTTTCCCAGGTGACGGGCTGGGTCTCCTGCTGCGCCTTTTGGGGCGACTCATGGGAGACATGGCGCGAGCCAAAGCTCAAAATACCGCTGATGGTCTCGTGATCCCCCAGCAGATCCATCACACCTTCGCCGTAGACCCAGGGGTAAGAGCCGCCCAGCCTGCGCACCGACACCCGGCCATCAGCGTAGATGCTTTTGACCAGGGTGCCGATCTCATCTTTGTGGGCGGTGATCGCAATGGCGCGGCTGTCGTCGCGTCCGGGGATTTTGGCAATCACATTATCGGCCTCGTCGCGCCAGTGCTCTACGCCTAGGTCTGCTAGCACAGCCAGCAATCGGTGATTAATCTCGTCCTCTGCGCCGCTGGGGGAATGGCACATAACGAGATCGGAGATGCAATTGAATAGAGCGTCGTAGGGCATAGCAGGTGTGAGGCCGGGAAGAGGAAATAAGGAACTGAGGCCGGTGAGAGCTAGGGTTGGAGCTTTCTCAAAAAGCGGTCAAGCTGGTTGGCGAAGGCGGCGGTATCTCGTTGGCTAAAGGGCGGCGGCCCGCCAGTCTCTACCCCACCACTGCGCAGCTCGGTCAAAAAATTGCGCATCGATAGGCGCTCACGAATATTGCCCGCATCGTAGAATTCGCCCCGAGGGTTAAGGGCGTAGGCCCCTTTCTCGATAGCTTCGGCAGCGAGGGGAATGTCGGCGGTGATGACTAAATCTTGGGGCTGGAGGTGCTGCACGATGTAGCTATCGGCCACATCTAGGCCCGATCGCACCAGCACCGAATCAATATAGGGCGAGCCAGGAATTTGAAGCTCTTGATTGGCCACTAGAGTGGTTTTGATCTCAACCCGTTTGGCGGCACGAAAGAGAATTTCCTTGATTACATTGGGGCAGGCGTCGGCATCGACCCAGATTTGCATGGTGTGTCACCTTTTTCCGTTAGCCTACCGCTCTCTGTGGGATTTCTAAACCCATAGAACTTTTCCTAAAGCTTGTGCATCTACTCTCTAAATCTCCTTGGGCCAAGTCTCCTTGGGTGCGCTGGGGGATCGGGTTTGGGCTGGGGCTCCTGCTGTTTGTGGGCATCAGTAGCCAGTTTCGCAGCGAGGCGACGCTGCCCACCCTCGATCCGCTACCGCAAGACCCCTACATTCAAGCGTATTTTAACCAAAACCAGGCGGCTACCTACACCGACCCCTACCGCCAGATTATTCGCCACGGCGACGATCTGGAGCAGGTGGTGGTGGATGCGATCGCCACCGCTCAATCCTCTATCGATGTAGCCGTCCACGAGTTTTCGCTGCCGGCGATCGCCCATGCCCTGGCCGATCGCCAGGCGGCGGGTGTAGTAGTGCGCGTGGTGGTCGAGAACACCTACAGCACCCCTATGGCGCAGCGGGGCAGCCCAGCCGCCTTTGCCCAGATTGATGAGCATTACCAAGACAAAGCCAACGATCAGTTTGCTTTTATTGATGTCAATCAAGATGGGGTGCTGAGCGAAGATGAGTTGAGCGATCGCGATGCCCTCACCATTCTTGACCAGGCCAGCATTCCCCTGATCGACGACACCGCCGACGGCAGCAAGGGCAGTGGCCTCATGCACCACAAGTTCATGGTGGTCGATGGCCGCACCGTAGTCACCGGATCTGCCAACTGGACTCTTAGCGGCACCCACGGCGACTTCAACAACCCCGACAGTCGGGGCAACGCCAACAGCATCTTGGTGATCGACAGCCAGCCCCTGGCCCAGCGATTTCAGCAGGAGTTTAGCCTGATGTGGGGCGACGGCCCCGGCGGCCAGCCCGACAGCCTGTTTGGTCTGCAAAAACCCCACCGCCCTTCGGCCCTAGTCTCTACCCCCGGCTCGGTGCTGGAGGTGCAGTTTTCGCCCACTTCAAAAACCAAGCCCTGGACGCAGAGCGTCAACGGGCTGATCGCCAAAACCCTTGGCCAGGCTACCCAGAGCGTTCACCTGGCGCTGTTTGTCTTTTCTGAGCAGGCGATCAGCAACCAGCTGCTGCCCGTGGCCAATCGCGGTATCTCGATCAAAACCCTGATCGACCCTAGCTTTGCCTACCGCAGCTATAGCGAAGTGCTAGACATGCTGGGCCTCACCCTGCCCGACCACAACTGCAAGCGCGACAATAGCGTGCCCTGGGCCAACCCGATTACCACCGTTGGGGTGCCTGCCCTACCCCCCGGAGACAAGCTGCACCACAAGTTTGCGGTGCTCGACCAAAATATCGTGCTGATTGGCTCGCAAAACTGGAGCCAGGCCGCCAACACCACCAACGACGAAAATCTGCTGGTGATTCGTAATGCCACGGTGGCAGCCCACTTTGAGCGCGAGTTTCAGCGGCTCTACGACGGGGCTGAGCTGGGCATGACGCCGCAGCTACAAAACACCATTACTCGACAGCAAGAAAAATGTGGGCTGTAATAGGGCGCTGCCGTCTAGCCCAGACAGAATGGATAGGTGGGCATTTACCCAAAAACATCCTCAGGACTATCCAGGAGACGGGTTTGTAGGTGATACTAGGGCAACATCCTGAGGATTGTCCAGAGGATAGCGATGAACTCCGGGGAAATTGATCGATATCCCGTCAACCAGTTGCCAGACCGTTATAGTCTGGCCCGCAGCGCTGTGTACAAGCGCATGCAGGACGTGAGGATTGTCCCTGAAAAAGTTGGGCAGCGCTCTTACATCACGGCCCAACAGTTGCAGCTGATGGATGAATTGCACCGATTTATTAACCAGGGCGGCAGTGCCGCTGAGTTTATTGAAGCGCGTGGGCTAAGACAGCGGCCAGGCAACAACGGCAGCGGGCAGTCTGGCAGCGGCTCTGACCTGGCAGTTAACCCCAATGATTTTGGCAGCATGATGGGTGCGTTTGCCGAGTTGATGGGGCGCATGGGGTTTGGGCAGCCTGACCCTATGAAATACTTTGAAACCCTTGAAAACGCAGCCAAGAATGGCTGGCTACCTAGCACCAGTGAACTAGCTGAGCTGATTGACCTATCGCCTAGAGAAATTGAAGGCTACGGCGATCGCTTCTCTGAGGCGGGGTTTGTTTTCAGCCGCGCTGGGTACCGAAAAAATGGCGAGATTGCCTGGAAGGTCGCTAAGCGTTTAAAATAAAGAGACCAGCAGTGCAATGCTGGTCTAAATGCAAGTTAGTTGTTTTCTTTTTTTCCTTTGGTGATGTTGGTGTTAGCACTGGCATCACCTCTCTTTTTGGAGGGGTGATGGGCTGTTACCGCTCTGGCATGAGAGTTCGCCAGCGGGAGCTATACCCACCAGTGGGGGCGGTGTCTCCCTGGGCCCTTCAACCTTGGTCTTATCCTAACACGTCCTGAGGACATTCCTGAGGACGTGCGCAAAATATTCCTGAGGACATTCTTCAGGACGTGTAGCGGTCATCTATCTGAAGGTCTTGCAGGCGAGTCCATAGAGCTGAGGCTATGCTACGGGGTAGTGGCTTGGGCCAGCTGAAATTGCAGGGCTGCGATCGCATCGTACTCCCGCTCAAACACCCCCGTCAGATGCTCAAACACGGGCAATACCTTCTTATAGACCGTCACATGCTCTGCGATCGGCTGGTGGCGATAGGTTTCGCCAATCATCGTTGTCACCACCTCTAGGGAAGGCACCCGGCCCAGGGCGTAGAGGCCCAGCACGGCAGCCCCTAGGCACGAGCTTTCGTAGTGCTCAGGAATCGTCACCTCGCGGTTAAAAATATCCGCCATCATCTGTCGCCACAGGGGTGACTCAGCAAAGCCCCCCGTCGCCTGGATCAGGGTGGCGGGGCCAGCAAAATCTTCCAGCGCCTTGAGCACCAGGTAGAGGTTGTAGACAATACCCTCCAGCACCGATCGCACCATGTGCGACTTGGTGTGCTTGACGCTGAGGCCAAAGAACGAGGCCCGGGCGTTGGCATTCCACAGGGGCGATCGCTCGCCCATCAGGTAGGGGTGAAACAGCAGCCCCTCGGAGCCGGGGGGCACCATCCCGGCCATTTGGGTCAGCAGGCCATACACGTCTTGGCCCAGGCGTTTGGCGGTGGCCACCTCGGCATCGGCCAGCTGGTCGCGCACCCAGCGCAGGGCAATGCCACCGTTGTTGACTGCGCCGCCGATCACCCAGTGGTGCTCGGTGAGGGGGTAGCAAAACAAGCGCTCTTTGGGGTCGGTGATGGGGCGATCGACCACAGCTCGCACCGCGCCGCTGGTGCCCACAGTGACGGCCACCAGACCCGGAGAAATCGCCCCCATCCCCAGGTTCGACAGCACGCCATCGCTGGCCCCCGCAATCAGCGGCGTCTCGACCCGCAGACCCATGGCCTCGGCCATGGCGGGCTTCAGCCCGGTGAGCACGGCGGTGGTGGGCACCAGTTCTGACAGGGAGGAGGGGTTGACTCCGGCGATCGCCAGCGCCCCCTGATCCCAATCTAGCGTCTCTAGATTCAGCAGACCCATGGCCGTGGCGATGGCGTGATCGACCACGTAGCGGCCCAGCAGCCGATAAAACACGTATTCTTTGATCGAAATAAACCGCGCCGCCTGCTGAAACAGCTCGGGCTGCTCGTGGCGCAGCCAGGCCAGCTTGACCAGGGGCGACATCGGGTGAATCAGGGTGCCCGTGCGCCGATAGACGGCGTGGCCATCCATGTCGGCTTTGATGCGCTTTTCCCAGCCGGCGCTGCGGTTGTCGGCCCAGGTGATGCTGCGGGTCAGGGGCTTACCGGCGGCATCGACCAAAATCAGGCTGTGCATGGCCGAGCCAAAGCAGAGGCCCAACACCTGGGAGGGGTTGAGCACGTAGTCTGCCATCAGCCGCCCCACGGTTTTGACCACAGCGGCAAAGATTTCTTCGGGGTCTTGTTCGGCGGTGGCGACATCGGGGGTGTAGAGGGGGTAGGTGACTAGGGCTTTGCCTACCACCTGTCCCGCCTCGGTAAACAGCACCGATTTGGTGCTGGTGGTGCCAATGTCGACCCCGATGATGTAGTTCTGGTTGGTCATAGGTTGTGGCCCAGTACAGCAGCGATCGCCCGGTGCGCTTAATCAGGCTATACCCCAGCGGCACCGACGACAAAACTAATGCCGCATCAAACCATACCGCAGGCCATCCACCCGGCCCCATTCTCAGTGGGTATGGGGCGCAGTGGGTATGGGGCCGAGCTAAACAGGTCAATCGGCGATCTCTACCCTTTGTGGCGATCGCGCATCGTCTTGTGGATTGTCTTCCAGCGGCGCTTGCTGTTGATCGCGTCGCTGCTGCTTGCGCTGGAGTTTTTGGTGGGTGTGGAGGAGATCGCACTCCAGGTCGCCTGCTGCGTCGCCCCCTCCACCGCGCGCCCCGGTGCCAACAGTCGCTAACCCGACAATTCTCGGCCAGCGTTTCAATATTGGCAAAGGTTGCCTCTAGTGGTTTACAGGTGGTCTAGGGCTAACGCTCGCGCCTCCCCGGCGGGTCGATCAGCAGTGCTACCGACGGCAAGGGCAGCAGGGGTCGGCAATGGTGCAGTAAATCTACAAATATCGAACCGCTGGCTAACCTGTTTCTAATTTGGGGAACTCTAACCACGTAAAGGTTCACTCCCCCCTGCCATCAGACCGATAAATTCCAGTTTTTTTTAAGCCCATCGGGGTTGTAGGTGGGTCATACTAGCGCCTATTGACGCTCTTCTAGACTCATGGCCCAGCTCGACAAA
>QBMN01000219.1 GCA_003241845.1 Shackletoniella antarctica
CTCCAAGGTGGAGGTGCTAAAAGAAAACAGTAATTTTTTGCGCGAACCGGTGGCCAGCGAGCTGCTGCAAGATACCACCCACTTCTCTGAAGGGGCGATTCAGATTCTCAAGTTTCACGGGTCGTATCAGCAAGACAACCGCGACAACCGCGCCAAGGGCCAGGAGAAGGACTATCAAATGATGCTCCGCACCCGCAACCCCGGCGGGTACATTTCCCCAGAGCTGTATTTGACCCTCGATCGCCTCTCGGACGAGTACGGCAACGGCACCATGCGGGCCACCACTCGCCAGGGCATTCAGCTCCATGGGGTGCTAAAGCAAAATCTCAAGGCCACCATTGGGGCGATCGTGCGCAGCCTGGGCTCGACCCTGGGGGCCTGCGGCGACCTCAACCGCAATGTGATGGCCCCGCCCGCCCCCTACAAAGACCGGCCTGAGTACCTGCTGGCCCAGGAGTACGCCAACAACATCGCCGACCTGCTGCGGCCCCAAACCGAGGCCTACTACGAAATTTGGCTCGACGGCGAGAAGTTTATGTCTGCTGAAGAGCACCCCGACGTGGTGACGGCTCGCCAGCGCAACGGCAACGGCACCATCGTGCACAACAACGTCGAGCCGATCTACGGCACCCACTACATGCCCCGCAAGTTTAAGTGCGCGGTGACGGTGCCCGGCGACAACTCCATCGACGCCTACACCCACGATGTCACCCTGGTGGTGATCACCGACAAATCGGGCCAGCTCAAGGGCTTTAACGTGCTGGCGGGGGGTGGCCTGGGCCGCACCCACAACAAAGAAGAGACCTTTGCTCGCGCCGCCGACGAGATCGGCTATGTGGACAAGGCCGATGTCTACGACCTGATGAAGGCGATCGTGGCGACCCAGCGAGACTATGGCGATCGCCACGATCGCCGCCACTCCCGCATGAAGTATCTGATCAACGACTGGGGCGTAGAGCGCTTTCGCCAGCAGGTCGAAACCTACCTGAGCAAGCCCTTCAAGCCCTTCAAAAAGTTGCCCAAGTGGACCTTCTACGACTACCTGGGCTGGCACGAGCAGGGCGACGGCAAGTTGTTTGTCGGCGTGCCCGTTGAGAATGGCCGCATTCTCAACCGCGAAGGGCTCCAGCTCAAAACCGCGCTGAAGGAAATTGTGCAGCGGTTTAACCTCCCGATGCTGATCACCCCCAACCAGAGCGTGCTGTTCTACGAGGTCAAACCCGAAGACAAGGCCGAGATTCAGGCGATTCTCGCCCGCCATGGGGTGGCGAAAGAAACCGAGCTAGACCCCATGGTGCGCTATGCCATGGCCTGCCCGGCGCTGCCCCTGTGCGGCCTGGCCGTCACTGAGTCAGAGCGGATTATGCCCACGGTGCTGGGTCGCCTACGCGCCCTGCTGACCAAGCTGGGCCTAGAGCAGGAGCACTTTGTGGTGCGCATGACCGGCTGCCCCAACGGCTGCGCCCGCCCCTACATGGCCGAACTGGGCTTTGTGGGCAGTGCCCCTGAGTCTTACCAGGTGTGGCTGGGCGGTTCCCCCCACCAGACTCGCCTGGCCCGTACCTACATGGAGCGGCTGCACGACAACGACATCGAGACCACCCTAGAGCCGCTGTTTGTGTTCTTTAGGGACGGTCGCAAAAAAGACGAGAGCTTTGGGGATTTCTGCGATCGCGTCGGTTTTGAGGCCCTGCGTCAGTTTGCCGCCACCTACAACGCCGACCAGTACACCCCCCGCCACACCAAAGAGGGGCGGCACCGCCTGAGCGTGTCCCACGACCTGTTTATGACCCTCCAGGTCACCGCCGACAAAGAGGGGCGACCCATGGCCCAGGTGATGGCCGACGCCCTGGCCGTGTACCTACAACAGTCAAGTTCCTAGGCACGCAAGCAAAAGGGGTCGGGTGCCTACTGATTTGTGCCAGAAAAACTGGTCAACAACTCAGGCACCCGACCCCTTTTGGCTGGTTGCTTAAACCACAGGATGGCTGCGGTTGGGCAACACCCACAGCAGCATGGGGCATAACGCTATCGTCATCACGGTGACGACAGCAATGATTTCAAGTCCGGCAATAAGAGCAGTGTCCATAATAGGTTCGCCTCCCAAGGCATAGGTGGTTGGCGCGTTCCTTCGAGAGAGTCTCTACTTCCGTCCTATCGGTCTACGGTAGCGAGCTTAGAGACCACATAGGATGAACGACATCTGTATCCATATTTACAGTTTAGCGCGATTTTTTAGTGCGGGTAGCTTTTGTAGTACTTTGCAATAGTCGTAATGGCTGCGGGAATTCTTCTTTCTATCAAAGCTATTCATGGCTGAATGCAATCTACTTTTTGTAGCCTAAAATGCGGTTTTCTATTATTGAGGAGGGGTGCAAAACACTGCGCTCCCCACAAGACTCCTGCTGCTAGAGGCACGATTATGACCTTTGCTAAAGCTTGGACTACCCAACAACTCACCCGCCTCAGCCTCTGGCTGGCCAGGGCTTTCGGCGCTGATGCCACCCAGCCCACCGCTACGGGCGCTACCTGGAATGCCGAAACCCTAGCCAACTTTGGCCTCCAGATGAGCAAGGGGTTTGGCTCCGGGCTGTAGACCTTCGCCCGCTCAACCGTTTGACTTGACCCTTCGACCAAACATGACATGGCCCCTGCCCGCCTAACCGTTGGCAGGGCTCTTTTTAATAGCGATCGCCATTGGCCAGTGGTGGGGGGCTACGGGCTGAGGTGGCTCTATATCAAGAGATTGGACCGCGAGAGCCTGGGCCGCGATAGACTGGCCCAGGGTTTTAAGCACATCGAGAAACGCATAGATTGCCGGGGTGTGGAGGGCCTCCCCCATCACGGCGGCTCCGATCACTCGCACCAGAGGCTCGGGCAGCGCAAACACCTGCACCCCCGCTGGAATTGGCTCTGCGGCCAGGCGGGGCAGAATGGTGGCCCCTAGCCCCTGGGCTACCAGGTTGACAATGGTGGTGTCGGTTTCGACCTCAGATACCACGTTGAGCTTGCATCCGTGGGACTGCACGTGCTCGTAGACATCGCGCATCATGATCCGCTCGGCAGGGGGCATGATCAGCGGGTGCTGGGCCAGCTCAGCCCAGGTAATCTGCGGCCCGGCGGGCTTAAAACTGGAGGGAAACAGGGCCACGTAGGCGTTTTCAAGAATTTCCCAGGTGTCAAACTCGTCGCTGGTGGGAAGGAGGGTAAAGCCAATGTCGGCGCGGCCATCGCGGAGGGCTTTTTCGACCTGGCGATAGTTGTCGTGCTCGCTCAGGTTTACGACAATGTCGGGGTAGTGGTACTTGAATTGCGCGATCGCATCGGGCAGCAGATGAATTGCAATGCTGCGAAAGGAGGCGATGCGCACCTGCCCCCCCTTCAGCCCCCGAGCTAGGTCAGCTTCTTTGGCGATCACCTCGGCCTGCTGCAAAATAATGCGGGCGTGGCTGACGATGCGATCGCCCACCGGAGTCAGCCGAGCCCCATACCGCCCCCGCGAAAACAGCATCACCCCCAGGTGATCTTCAAGGGCCGAAATACTATGGCTCACCGCCGACTGCGACATATCGAGGGAGAGCGCGGCCTCGCTAAAGGTCTCCTGCTCGGCCACGGCGACTAAGATGCGCAGCTGAGACAGCTTCATTTGATTTTGGTGGTTATCTCGCATCGCCGCCCACGCACCTTGTCCTGTATGCAGCTTCTATGAGGCTACAGCAGGTTGAGGGCCAAAACCGCTCACTGACGACATCAGCCCAGGCGCTGCCGCAGAGTTTGAATCGCCGCCCCGCTGCCCTGAACGGCGGCGATTTGCAGAGTGTCGGCTACCCAGGCAGCTAAGTCTACGCCGGGAAAATAGCGGCTGGTGGTCGTGGGTTGATACCCCTCATCAGTGAGGGTAGACAGCCGCAGCTGACCCACCTTAAACAACCAAACTTCGGGCACTTGGTAGGGGTAATAGTCTGCCGCATCGGTGTACGAGGTGATGTCTATATTCAATCACCAGGTCGGGGGGCGGTTTACTGGCCCACTGGATGCGGTCTTTGCCGACCACCGCCGCCCAGTTGTCGATATAAAAGCAGTAGTCTGGCTCAATGCCCCGATCTTCGGGCAGATTCATGGTGATCGGGGTAAAGGCTTCGTAGTTGCGACCAGCGCTATCGAGCAGAGCTTCAACAATTCTTGCCAGTAGGTAGGCTTCACGACCGTGGCGAGGCATCGGGCTCATCAGTAAAATTTCTCCATCACGGTACTTAACCCTAGGGATGGAGCCATCGCCACGGCTGGCGCAGATCGCCGCCTATGAGAGCCAAAGCGATTCACAGCCAGCCGTACAAACTGGTGGAGGCGATGCCGCTCAAGTCGGCTCCCCCGTTGCAGCCAGAAGTCATCTCACGCTCTCTCTCACCTCTGCCCATCGACTTAAATCGATGTCTTCCTTCTAGGCGATTCACTGACACCGCCTGCCGTTCTAGGGTAAGTAGTTGACACTTGAGCGCTTGCTTATGACTTCTGAAACGCAAACCAGTCAAATTACCGGACAGCCTACTGATAAGCTATTTCAACGCTATGACGCCCTTGGCGTTGATGACAAGCTGGCGCTGCTCTACTACGTCTACAAAGCGATGGGTGGCTCGATTACCCCGGCGGCCCCTGGCGCGGCAGACCCCGCACTGGCTCAGCCCCTGATTGAAGAACTGTGCGGGCTCTCAGAAGACGAGCAGCTGGAAGCGATGCGGGCGGTGGTGCGCCGCGACGAGACCGACATTTCCCGGCGCTACGGCGGTCTGGCGGCCAACAATAAGCTGTTGATATGGTACGGCTGGGCCGAGGCCATGGGCGATCACATTGTGGATATGCCCAGCGACTATAAGCCCGAAGGCCCGGTACAGAAGATTGTGTCTGACCTCAAAGGGCTAGACTTTCAAGCTCAGATTTCGCTGCTGCGGGAGACCGCTACCCAGATGGGGTATACCACTGTGACAGCGCCGCCTACCCAGGCTGAGACCGGTGTTACCGACAGCCTGTAAGTTTTACCTTCTAGGTAGGGGTTGCTGAAAAAGTTATTTTTTTGGGTACCGGTGGTGCAGCGCCACTGGATGCGGGTGAATGCTAAGCAGCCACCCGCGTACCTAGGGTTTGCCACCGGGAGGGCGATCTTCCTGGCACTCTATCACTTTAAATTCGCCCTGAATACCCCTGCCTATAAGCCTCTCAGCCTTTCTCAGGAAACCCTAAATATCCAGGTACCCGGTGAACCGCTAATGTCTCTGGGTACAGGTATAAAAATGCGATCTAAAACTCATCCCTAAGATTGGTTAGTTTATTAAGTTTTTTCTTATATCTTTAAAGCAGGTTCGCATTCTGCGGCGCGGGCGGCCTTTTAACGAGGATGGTACCCGGCGATCGCAGATTTTAGCCCCAGCTCGCTACCAAACTCACCAACAATCAGACTCGAAAACATTAGGGTGCTCTTGAGGATTAACCAATGATTTTTCAGCTTCCCCCGACTCCGCCTCCTGCTTACGCCATTGTCTTTGTAGGCACCACCATCAGTTCAGACTGTGCCAGGGGAAGCCGTGACTGCTTTCCTAAGGATCGCGTTGGCGCTGCACCCGAAGTGGCGATCGCCCTAGTACCCCAACCTATGCGGCTAGTTTTGGCCCCTTTGTGACCTCCTGAAGCTTAGGTTTAGAGCTGCGGCCGCCGATATTTACAATTTATTCACTGTGGTAGCAAAAAGCCGCTGAAGCTAACTTCAGCGGCTTTTTGCTGGGGCTAGCGTGGGGTGTAGCGCGTCTAGATCTAGGGTAGAAGCAGCGGCGGCTAGGGCCTCGGTCGACTCGGGGCTGGGCAGGTAGGGCAAGACCCCCAGCACCGGGGTTTGGGCCAAACTGGCGATGAAATCTGTTGGTGCCCACTGGCCGATCTGCTCGGCGGTGTAGGGCTGGGGGCAGTTGAGCACTATCCCCAGCAGGTCGATGCCTTTCTGGCGAGCGAGGGCCACGTTGGCCACGGCCTGGGCGATCGCCCCCAGTTTTACCGGCACCACCAGCACCACCGGCAGGTGCCAGGCCGCCGCCAAATCGGCCACGGTCAGCTCGTAGGTGACCGGCGAGCCTAGCCCGCCCAGCCCTTCGACCAGCACCCAGGGATGCTGCTGGATGCTGGCCTCTAGGGCGCGCCAGGCCAGGGTCAGATCGACCGAACGACCCTCCATATCGGCGGCCAGGGGCGGAGCCAGAGGGGCCTCAAAGTACTGGGGGTTAATCACATCTAGGGAAATCTCAGGGAAAAACAGGCGGTGGTACAGCTCGCGATCGCCTGCCCCCGACTGAAACGGCTTGAGCACCGCCGGAGCCTGGGCGGGCCGATACTTCTGCCAGTAGGCCAGCAGAGCGCTGGTCAATACGGTTTTACCCACATCGGTATCGGTACCCGCCACCAGCAGGGCATTCAAAGAAGTCATAGGGGGTGCCATAGGAGAAAGGATTGTCGAACAAGAGGGGAACAAAAGGCGTGGTGGATCTAGCTCTAATTGACCGACACCTGCAGCGTGTAGTTCGAGGGCCGGGCCGACTTGACATCGACGATGTAGTCGCCGCTGGTGGGCAGCTGCCCCTGCCACGAGAGCACCCGCGACGCATCGGGAATCATCTCGCCGTTGGGGAAGCGCACGTCTAGGGTGACCGGGCCGCTGACGTTGGGCAGCGACAGGGCCAAAATTTGCCCCTCCTGGGCATTGATGATGTAGCGACGAATGCGGTCTTCGTTGACCTGCCCCGACACCTGTACATCGGTGCGACCCGGTGGAATCTGCACCCGCTGCTCGACCACATTGGCCCCTGGGTTGGGGTCAGGCCCTGGCTCTGGCGGCGGGGTAACGGCGGGGGGT
>QBMN01000021.1 GCA_003241845.1 Shackletoniella antarctica
TGGCCCGCTTGCAGGGGCGGGGCCGGGGTGCGGCTCTGCCACAGCGGCTCTGACTCGTTGGGGTAGAGGTCGCGCACGTCTTGAATGTCGCGGTCAACTAAATGGCCTCGGCTAATGTAGCGGCGCATCAGCTCCAGACCCTGATTGTTCACCGCCCGACGAAACAGCGCATCGCGGGAGGCTTGGCCGTAGATCCAGAGGTCGTCAACGCTGTCGGCCACTGAGTTGGGGCCAACCCCTCGGGGGTAGCGCACGTAGTCAAACAGCACCCCGTCGGGCCGTCGCCGCAGCACGGCTCCCAGCATGCTGCTGTAGTCGGCCTGGGCCTGGGGATGGTAGGGGTCGACAAAAACTTCGTCGGGGTTACTGGAAGCCCCGGCCTTGGCATAGGCATAGGTGGTTTGGCCGCGACCGTTGAGGGCCAGCACCTGCTCGCGATCGCTCCTCAACCCGTAGGAATAGCCGAAGTTGAGCGTAAACATCCAGGCGTCCATTCGCAGGCCTCGCTGACGGCCTTTTTCTAGCGCCTCGGCAAACAGGTCGCGGCGCTCGTAGCCAGCTTTTTGCACCACCGAGGGCCAGATGGTGGGGTTGTCGGCCTTGGGCAGCAGCACCTGGCCACCGTAGAAAACCTCAACGTAGACCTCGTTATAGCCGAGGTTAACCATGCGATCAAACAGGGCGTCTAAAATGCCGGGCTGTAGATCGCAGGGGTACATGCGCACCCACACCGCCTGGCGCTGGGGCCAGGTGCGGCTGCGGCACTGGCGCAGGTCTTCGGTGTGCTGACGCACCATGGCCTGGTACTGCTGCTGGGCGGTGGCATCGCCGGTCAGGGCAGCTTTGCGCAGATTCTCTTTGGCCAGGGCGGCATCTTGGGTGACCTGGCAGTAGGCATTGAGGGCCTGAGCTTGCCCAGTGGTACCGGCGATCGGCAACACCCCCAGCACCCCCAGCCCAGAAGCCAGGGCAATACCTGGCCCTAAGAGCGTCTTGGTCAGTCGTCGCTGTAGCGAACTGCGAAGCCGAGCAGTGGAAAACAGACTGACCATAGGGGCAAAGACAAGGGGAATAAAAAGACAGTGGCATGTGCCGGCGGGATGTGCCGCAACCTAGGGTAGCGCTCTGAGCTTAAGCCCAGCTGAGTTGAGGGGACGGTTAAAACTGCTGCCCCCGCCAGACTCCTGAAGCCAGACATCCGAAGCCAGACCCCTGAAGCCAGCCATCATAGCGAAAGCGGCTGAGCTAATCACGTTCTGTACCAAGTCCACCGCGAGATCCGTAGTTTTCCCACGGGCAGAACCCCACTTCTAGACTCAATTTGGTTTATTTGTCCTCGTCGGGAAACCTATCTTCTTGCAGAACAGCTAGGGGAGTAGAAAAAAGAGTGTCGAAGTCTAGTTCTGGCAGGTTAGCCAGCAGCGCCTGGAGCTTCATGCGCTGAATGTAGGGCCAGCCGCCGTTGACCTCAATGTCTCTCAGCAGGGCGTACAGATGTTGGCGGTTGTCGGGTAGGGCGTCGTAAAAGAGGGTTTCGCAGATGTCACGGTGGCGTTCTTCGAGCAGCCGCAGCAGGGCCAGCAGGGCGGTGCTTTTGCCCTGGCATTCGAGGGCGACCTGATCGATCAGCTTAGATAACTGGTCTAAATCCTCCGGCAGGGTGTCGATGCGATCGGTGGGAGGGTAATCAGCCATGGGGTCAGCGCAGAATGGGGGATCAGCTCAATGCTAGCTGCCTACAAATAAAGGTAATTCCAAGCTTTTGTAAAGCCCTAGTAGATAATTGGCCGAGGGCCTTCTGCCCAAACGCATCTATCTCCGGCAGCGACCCAGCGCTACGAACCGAGATTCTAGAAAAGAGTCCCAGAGCCATGTAGAATGCTTACTTGAGGCTCTACTGGCCAAGGGCAGACCCAGCATTGTTGCCGGGTTGAGGAGCAGGTTGCTGCGATCGCTCGCCATGGCCAACAAACGGCCCCCAGGGGCTACTGTGCCAGAGTCATTCTGGCGAGTGCCGTAGAGGCCCAGAGCCAATGGCTGTCGCATGATTTGAGTAGTTTGACAGCGCCTTTTACATACTAAATTTTGAGGTAGACCATGAGGTATCGCGCCCTCCTAGTTGCGTTCTTGGCCATCTGCCTGAGTGTACTGACAGCCTGTAGTGAAGCGCCCAGTGCCACCAGTAGTGTGCCGTTGACCTACGACCAGATTAGAAATACTGGTCTGGCCAACAAGTGTCCCCAGCTTTCTGAAATGACCCGGGGCAGCCTTGCCCTTGAAGATGGCAAAACCTACCAGCTGGTGGGCATGTGCATCGAACCCACCGCCTACTTCGTTAAAGAAGAGGCTTCTAAGCGCCAAGAAGCAAGCTATGTGCCCGGCAAGGTGCTTACCCGCTACACCTCCAGCCTCGATCAGGTGCGCGGTGATATCACCCTGGAATCTGACGGTAGCCTGCTGTTCTCTGAAACCGGCGGCATGGATTTCCAAGCCATTACCGTGCAGCTGCCCGGTGGTCAGCAAGAGCCGTTCCTGTTCACGGTTAAAGGGCTGGCCGCTCTGTCGCAGCCTGGGCAAGGCGGTTTGACCACCTCCACCGACTTTGAGGGCGACTACAAGGTGCCTTCCTACCGCACCTCTAACTTCCTTGACCCCAAGGGTCGCGGTCTGGCCACCGGCTATGACACCGCTGTAGCTCTGCCCGGCAGCGGCGACAGCGAGTATGCAGAGGAAAACATGAAATCCTTTGACATCGGTCAGGGCCATATTTCCTTGCGCGTTTCTAAGATTGATGGCTCCACTGGCGAGATTGGCGGCACCTTTGAGGCTGAGCAGCCCTCTGACACCGACATGGGTACCGCTAAGCCTGTCGATATCAAGTTGCAGGGCGTGTTCTACGCTCGTCTTGAAGAGGTGTAAGACAGCCTCTCCCTAGCCCCCTAATTGTCTTAAACCTCAGGAAGGAGCATTGCTCCTTCCTTTTTTTACGGCCTCATCTCCCCAGCTACTGGGTCGCCCTACTCTGCCGCATCCAACAGCCCCACCTGAGCTAGTTGGCCCGCATCGTCTAGCATCGCCACCACCGCTTGACCAGAGCCAGGGAAGACGCCCGTTAGCGCGGTGATATTGACCTGGTGGGTGACCATGACAATCACTCCCTGGTTGGGCTGCTCGCGGAGGTAGCGCTGCACCTGGGCGGTTTGCTGGGCGGCGGTATTGCGATCGCGAAAGAATGAGTTAATTGGCTCAAACGGCTCCACTGGCCCCAAATCCATCAGCTCAGCGGTATCGAGACAGCGGCACCACTGGCTAGAGAGCACCCGCACCCCAGAAATTTGCCGCTGGCGAAAGGCCGCCCCAATGCGCTGCGCTTGAGCCTGCCCCGCTGGCGACAGATTGCGCTGGGTAGCGCAGTCATCGAGGCGAAAGCTGGCGGGGTCGCCGGTGCCGGGGGCTAGGGCGTGGCGCAGCAGAACCACGTAGAGCCGCTCATCGGCCCGCTGAAGGTGATCCCATACTGTGACCGGCTCTGGGCGGGGCGCTGCTGGAGCAAGTAAATCTTCTGGGGTTGTTTGCCCTAGGGTCAGCACAGCCAGCGCTGGCTCTAGGGGCCTCGGAGCATTGCCGATCTGCCCGCTGGAGCAACTCATGGCCAGCAGCCCTACGGCACCCACTAGCCCTACTAAGCGCTGCTTCTGGATTGGTCTGGGCATGGGGTAAAAGACTGATCGAGATCACAGATTTACCTTACCAACATCACCCTAGTCTTGGGTGGCTATCACCACGCGCATCAGCCCTTTAGGAGATATTACTTATGTCGCGTGAAACCCCCTGCCATGGCTGCTTCCCCCATCGTCTCTGCCCAAGTTGCCCCCATCGCAGATCGCCTGCAAACTAATCTGCGCCGCCTAGCCACCGCCGCCGCCGCCGTGATTGGGCTGTCTGCCATGGCCGCTAGCGCATCGGGCAGCACTCCCACCCTGTTCAATGGCACCTACCTCTACGGCGAGTCGCCCGTTGCCGAGACCCTCGGGGCCGTCTACTTTGTCTTTGAAGCCAAGGATGGTCAGGTGTCCGGGGCCATTTATCAGCCCTCGTCTTCCTTTGACTGCGTGCGCGGCACGGTGGGTAACAGTGCCCTCGACCTGGTGATCACCGATGCCTACGACCAAACCGAGTCACCCTACTCAATGGCGTTGGTGGGAAATTCCACCGTGGCCAGTACCAGCGGAGGAGGTGCCCCCACGCAGCTGGAGGGTATGCATGCGATCGCCACCCTTTCTTCCCTCGATTACCAACTCCTCGCCACCTGCACCAGCCGCTAGGCTCAGGGCTAGCTTGTAGAATCAGTGCAGGGCTGGGCAGGCGGTCAAAAACTTTTGCCAGTCCTTGGCGATCGCAGGCATCCTCAACCGATGCCTAGAGGGGGCAAACCATGCGAAACCCAGCTTTTCGCCGGGGAGACGTCATCATCTCGCCAGGGTTTCCCAATTTGCAGCTGACGGCTGACCAGATTTTTGCAGCCGGGCAGTAGTTACAGGACTTCCTCGATAAAAAAAGCCGCTGTGATCGCCATGGTGCTAGCCGGTTTAAAGGCCTAATTCAACCCGAGTGGGACGAGCTAAGTCCCTCGCCGAGACGCATTTATGGGCTGGGGGTTGCCCCTATCCAACCCCCCAAAGATCGATCAGTTTCTTGAATGGTTTCCTGGTGTAACCCGGGCACAGGTAGAGGCTCTTTTGGATTATGAACTCACTGCATTAAACCAGTCCGCTAGTTAATGAAAATCCTGTTCGATCAAGGAACACCAGTTCCCCTCCGTCGTTATTTGCCAGGACATGCGACAGATATAGCAATCCTATTTGATTTGTGAAATGGAGATCCTTGTTAGATAAGGCTTTTAAGCCTCTTTCTCTTCAGTAATCACGACGGATTGCTATACTATCCTGCTGAGATCAGAACAATATCTTCTCAGAGCCGGCCTTGCCAATACTTTGGGTCGCGCTTGCTATGAAAACAAGCTACCACAGCAACAAATTCTTGTTCGAAGACGTACAAGACGCCGTATGGGAATCGTCTAACCAGTGCCCGTCGAGCCTTTTTGTAGACGATAGGATGACTCTGTGGATTTCGGCCGATACCGGATAAGCAATTGTCTACAGCCCTGATAAACTCGGAGCCTAATCCAGACAGTTGCGCCTCGTACCACTCAAAGCCATCTTGAATATCTAACTCCGCCTCAGGACGGATAATTAGGTGGTATCTCATTGAGAGAACCCAAGACGTTGCTTAACCTCTTCCCATGTCGAGCCCGCTGTTGGATCTTGTTGATATCCGTCTAAACGACGGTCTAGCTCTTGTTCCTGAACCTGTGTAAGGGGTAGTTGATCTTGATGTTCCAAAATACTATCCCAGAGATCCTCGGCTAACTGAATGCGTTCGGCCACGCTCAGTTGTGAGATTTCAACCTTCAGGAGAGGATGACCACTCATTGGCAGGTACCCGGTGAGGTGATGTAGCCTACTGTAGCGCAATGCCCAACCTACCAAGGCTGATAACTGTTTGGCTGCAAAACCACAAAAGGCGGCAAGGATTTCCTCGCCGCCTTTTGACTCGTTGTCTAACCCCTTACGAGTAAGACCTTAGTAGCGGTAGCCGCTGCTGGTGGCACCGGGCTTGTGCACGATAAAGCTAGCAATCTGGCACTGCTTGACGTTGTCAAAGCCCACCACACGGATGTAGCAGTTAGGGTACTCAGAGCGGCAGGCCTGTACTTCGCTCAGCACTTCTTGGGTAGAGGTGGCGTTAAACAGGGGCAGCTTCCACAGAGTCCAGTAGTAGGTTTCGGGGTTAGACTCTTCGTCAAACTCAATGGCGGGGAAATAGCCCTGCTTGAGAATGTAGGCAATTTGCCGCTCAATCTGAGCATCAGTCAGAGGGGGCAGGTAAGACATCGTTTCAAAACGACGCTCTTTAGGCAGAGTTTTCATAGGTCCTCGCTAGGTTAACTAGGGTGCGATAAACAAAATGAGCAACAGAGTTGAGGTTAATCGCCTACTCAGGGGCCGGGTCAGCTTCAGCGGTAGATTCTTGCGGGACATCAGTGTCGTTAGCAAAATCAGAATCTACGGTATGTTCGGCATCTCCGAGTTGAGTAATGCGCTCTAAATGCTGGCGGCGGTGTTCCATATTGGCCTGCTGGATGCTGGTGACCACCATTTCTGGCAAAAACTCGCAGATACCCTCTGCAATGTGCTGCCGCACGGTCATCACTCGCATTGCCAGGTCTGGACTCTCAGTTAGTAGGGCAATCAGGTAGGCTTCGCCATCCTGAAGCGCTTCTTTAGTCGAGAACCCGTTGAGCCAGTGGGCACGGGCGGGGTTGGTTTCCTTTAGCTGATTCAGCACTGTTTTCACAGCCTGAAAGGTGACATAGCTAGTGAGCACCTTAGCGGTCTCTTTAGCCGATTGCTTCAGGTCCATCGGTGTCTCTCGAAGATTGACATAGACCCCGCCAGAGGGCGGTTGGTAGCCCTGATCTAAGCCCGAAGGCTAGGAAGATTCGGTAACTTAGGCAGCAATCTCGAAAATTTTCGGCTTGCTGCCGGTCGATAGGCTAGCCAACGTGCCCTGAGCCGTTCTGTGGCGAATACCGAGGTACCCGCTTGCCAACTTAGAGCGTGTCGACGGTGTCAAACTCGAACTTGATTTCCTTCCACAGGTCGCAGGCGGCGGCCAGTTCGGGCGACCACTTGCAGGCTTCGCGGATGATGTCGCCGCCTTCGCGGGTGAGGTCACGGCCTTCGTTACGGGCCTGAACGCAGGCTTCAAGCGCCACGCGGTTAGCGGCTGCACCAGGCGCATTACCCCAGGGGTGGCCCAGGGTGCCACCACCAAACTGCAGCACCGAGTCGTCGCCGAAGATCTCTACCAGAGCGGGCATGTGCCACACGTGGATACCGCCGGAGGCCACAGCCATGACGCCGCCCATGGAAGCCCAGTCTTGGGTGAAGTAGATGCCGCGAGACTTGTCTTGCTCGATGTAGTTTTCGCGTAGCAGGTCAACAAAGCCCAGGGTGCTGGCGCGATCGCCCTCCAGTTTGCCCACCACAGTACCGGTGTGGATGTGGTCACCGCCGGACATGCGCAGGCACTTGGCCAGCACGCGGAAGTGGATGCCGTGGTTTTTCTGACGGTCGACCACCGCGTGCATGGCGCGGTGAATGTGCAGCAGCATGCCGTTGTCGCGGCACCAGTGCGACAGGGTGGTATTGGCGGTAAAGCCAGCGGTAAAGAAGTCGTGCATGACGATGGGCATGTTGAGTTCTTTGGCGTACTCAGCCCGCTTCAGCATTTCTTCACAGGTACCAGCGGTCACGTTCAGGTAGTGACCCTTGATCTCACCGGTTTCAGCCTGGGCTTTGTGGATAGCGTCGGCCACAAACAGGAAGCGATCGCGCCACCGCTGGAAGGGCTGAGAGTTGATGTTTTCGTCATCTTTGGTGAAGTCAAGGCCACCGCGCAGGCACTCGTACACGGCCCGGCCATAGTTTTTGGCCGACAGACCGAGCTTGGGCTTAATGGTGCAGCCCAGCAGCGGACGACCGTACTTGTTGAGGCGATCGCGCTCCACCTGAATGCCGTGGGGAGGGCCTTGGAAGGTCTTCAGGTAGGCAACAGGAATCCGCAAATCTTCGAGACGCAGGGCGCGCAGAGCCTTGAACCCAAACACGTTGCCCACCAGGGAGGTCAGCAGGTTGGTGACAGAGCCTTCCTCAAACAGGTCGAGGGGGTAGGCCACGTAGCAGATGTACTGGTTGTCTTCGCCGGGTACCGGCTCGATGTCGTAGCAGCGACCCTTGTACCGATCCATGTCGGTCAGTAGGTCAGTCCACACCGTGGTCCAGGTGCCGGTAGACGATTCAGCGGCCACGGCGGCGGCGCACTCTTCGGGCGGCACGCCGGGCTGGGGGGTCATCCGAAACGCCGCCAGGATGTCAGTATCCTTGGGGGTGTAGTCCGGAGTGTAGTAGGTCAGTTTGTAGTCCTGAACCCCGGCTTTATAGCCCGATTTTGACTGAGTTGTTGTCTGAGAGTAAGACATATCTCCCTTCCTGTGAATCTAAGAAATTCCTCAAGCGAACCCCTGCAGCTCAGCCGCACAAGACAAGCCTCCTCGGTTAAGGAAGCCTTGCTCGGCCTAAGCTCCGGTCAGTCCACGCCAATCTGAGACGAGTAGAAATACCAAAGCAACTCCCCGGACAGCCCTCAAGACGGCTACCTTACAAAGTGCTTTTAGTATTTTTGATTACCGTATGGTTAGCATAATATCAGCGATTGGATAAGTTTAATTTTGGAAGATCTGTATACATTCATAACTAAAGACTATGAATCAAGGTGAACCAACGTGTGGGTTTCTCAAGTTCTTTGAAGCAGGTCGCGTTCTGCGTACCGAGAGTGCGGGCCAACAAAATCTGCCTAGGGACGCCGCTCCCTGAGATTGCCGATATACTATAACGCTTGAGGCGCTCAAATCCTTTAAGGACAATCCATTAGAGGCTGTTGCACGCCACCGCAAAACGTGGGGAGAGAGATATGTTAAGCCTGCTGATTCTATCGTCGCTAACACTGTCACCGGGGAGACTTCATCCCCTACCCTCTGCCCCCTACGCCACCCTCCGGGAATCTGCCCCACAGCTATCTCCCTCTCCCCTGCAACCTACACCTCTGGCACAGGCTGCGATCGCCAACGACTACCGGGTCACCGCCCTACAGCCCGACTTTACCGGCGATCTCTGGATCGGCTCTTGGGCCGGTCTCTCACGCATCAACCCCGAAACTGGCCGCATACTCCAGCGGGTGAGAATGCCCAGTCGCACCCTCGAATCGCTGGCCCAAGATCGGGTCGGGCGCATTTGGGTAGGCACCTTTGACGGTCTAGTGCGGGTTGACCCTCGCACCAACGTGATCACGGCCCAAAACTTTACCCTGCCCTCCAACCGGGTGCTGTCTCTGCTGATCGACAGTCGCGGCTTTCTCTGGGCCGGTACCGATCGCGGCCTGGTCATGATCAGCCCCGATCGCGGCCTGCTGATGACCACCGTGCAGCGCCTGCCGGGGGTGAGCGCCAACGCCCTCGCCCTCGACGGCAACAACAACCTCTGGGTCGGCACCCTCAGCGGCCTAGTGCAGATCAATACGGCCAATGCCTTCCCCATTCGCGAAGTCGGTGACCTGCCCGGCGGCGCGGTGCAGTCGATTACCCTCGGCCCAGAGGGGAATCTGTGGGTCGGCACTGCCAGCAGTCTGCTGGTCGTAGATCCGGTGCGGTCTGAACTGGTGCGATCGGTGGGGACAATGCGCGATCGCAACGTCCAATCCACTGAGTTCGACAATGCCGGCAATCTTTGGGTGGGCACCACCGCCGGTCTGTTTAAGATCAAACCCGATAGCGGTGAATTGCTGGGTCAGGTGCCCTCGTTGCCCTCGGGGCGCATCCTGTCGCTTTCGCCCAATACGGGCAACAAGATCTGGGTCGGCACCAGCGAAGGGCTGGGCTGGGTCAGCCTCACCACCGGCGAAGGCAACCCTCACTGGGGCTTGGTTAGCCCCACCGTCGTCCAAACCCGCTAGAAATTTTAGAAGTCTTAATACTCCTAGGGTAGCGCCAGGTGACCAACCAAATCTATGGTTGAGTAACCGCATAAACACGCACGGGAAACGTGCCAAAGCTTTGAATCTTGACGGGTACAGCGTGGAGCTTAAAGCTCGACTGGGGAAGGCTTTCGAGGTTGCACATATGCTCAACGATGGGAATATCTGCACCCAGCAAGATCGAATGCACGGGGCGATAACCATCGCTAGTGTCGTCAATATTGAGTGAGTCAATGCCCACCAGTCGAGCGCCAGCGGCTCGGAGCCACTCTGCCGCCGCTGCGGTTAGGAAGGGATGCCCCTCAAAGTACTGAGCTGTGCGCCAGTGCTGAGCCCACCCAGTGTGTACGAGTATGGCTTTGCCCTGAACCTCTGCCCCTGCAAACAACTCTGGGCTGATCGCCCGTTGCGCTGGGTCAGCCCGGAACACTAGCCCTTCAACATCGGCGATGGATTCTAGATCTAGTTCTGATAGGTCTTTGCCATCGGCATAGCGGTGGAAGGGCGAATCGATGTAGGTGCCGGTATTTGCCGCCATTTCGATTTTGCCAATGTGGAAAGTGGTGCCTTTGGCATAGTGGGCCTGCGAGGCTTCCCGGCTGAGAAAATCACAAATGATGGGGCCAGGGATACCTTCGTAGGTAATCATGCCGTGCTCCACGGTGTGGCTCAGGTCAATCAGCATTCACTCTTCTTCAACAACGGTAATAACTAGAATACTAATCTGAGTGAACCCTGGCCTAGCAGCATCTAGGCCACAAAATTAACCTCAAACCCGAGTTTCTAGATACTGCCCGATCATGATCTCCTCCCCAGCGCGGGAGATCACGGTTTGGCGGGTGCGATAGCGCTGGCCGATCAGCCGCAGTTCTTCTTCAAAGGATGAATCGTTGTACTGGGTTTTGAGCACCAGGGTGCGGCTGTCGTTGAAGTGGTAGTGGGCGATGACGGGCTTAGGGGTGGCAAAGCCGCGATCGCGATACAGCGTCTGCCCCCGTGCCCCAAAAATGGTGCTGCCCTTCACAGGTTTCTTGCCCGTGCCCACGTAGTCACTCTCCCAGGCAACGGTGGTGCCGCAGATCAGGGGTTTGCTGGGGTCAAGCTGGTGCAAGTCAGCCAGTTCTAACAGTTGGGATGCCCCAGCAGGCAAGAACTCGATGGTGATCTGGCTGACTACCTCCTGGGTTTCGCCACTTTTGAGCGTGTAGTAGCGGCGCTCTGATCGCCAGTCTCCGGCGGTCTCTTGAAAGAAAGACCGAACCAGAGGCTCAGCCAAAATGCGGGCGGTGTCAGCGGAGAAGGGCATAGTCAATCATCCAGGCGAACGGACATAGAACGAGAGAAGTCAATCTATAAAGCCGGATTGTCGCATTTCTTAACTTCAGGCTTTTTCATCATAGTGGGCAGATATGGCCCCGGCAATTGCCCGAGCGGGGTATTTAGCGAAACCTGCCGTTCATCCTACGCAGCTCTCCAGAAGCTTCTGTAAGCATTAATACTTAATTTCTTTGATCCATAGCTTTTAGCGACTGGTCAGGGCACCTGCAAACCCTGGTAACGTAAGAACTGCCGCACATACCCTGGGGCTAGAGCGATGGATTTGGCTGATATCACCTATTTCTTTGACTGCTGCATTGGCCAGTGGTCGATTGAGCGCACCTACCATTACATGGCCCAGCAAGAGATAGAGCGATCGCACACTGACTTCCGTGTCGATGCCATCACCCCCGACCTGCGCCGCAAAGTGCTCACCGACAACGGCTACGGCAAAGTGGATGAGATCGACTCCCTCCCCGGCTTCCAGCTCGCCTTCCACACCGTCTCCGACAAAGGCGAAGAAGTCACCCAGGAGCTGCGGGCCTTGTTTGTGCCCCAGCAGCAGGTAGGAACAGTGCTGAGGGGAGACTATCTGCGCGATCGCGCCTACGAAGAAGACCGCCCGATCATCTCCAGCTTCACCTACGACCAGAGCAACCGCGAACTGCTCATGACCACCCCCTACACCAAAGTTGTCTCCGTCGATTCCATTCTGCTCGTCAACCCCACCACCCGCATCCGCCGCATTCTCAACTACAAGCGCCCCGCTGATGGGGAGCCGCTGGATAGCCTAGTGCTGGTGGGGTTTGGGGTGGAGCAGAAGGTGAGTGGGTGAGGGAGTGGATGGGTGGATGGGTGGATGAGTTTAGCCATACTGTCCGCCGAGCCTGGGACTCAAAGTCCCAGGCTCAAAGCAGAAATCCTCTAACGAGGATTGGGAGCTAAGTTCCCCAGTCTGCTTTAGCAGACTTCCGCCATGGGCCAGGGAGTTCACTCCCTGGTGGTTGTGGTCTGGCATTGCCTACCCTACCCCTGCTCCCCATATTTGCCCCCAGTTTCGCAAAATCAAATTTGGCAGATCTGAGCAGCCTGTGAAATAATGAGAGACTGTGTATTATTTTTGCCCGCCCTATTTTCAGGTAAACAGTCATGGCCAAAGGCGTCCGCCTCGTCATCACCCTAGAGTGCACCGAATGCCGGACTAACCCCGACAAGCGCTCTAACGGTGTATCTCGCTACACCACCCAAAAGAATCGTCGCAACACGACCAACCGCATCGAGCTCAAGAAGTTCTGCACCCACTGCAATAAGCACACCGTTCACAAAGAGATCAAGTAAGCACCCATGGCCTATTTCCGTCGTCGAGTATCTCCAATCAAGCCCGGAGACCCCATTGACTACAAAGATGTGGATCTTCTCCGTAAGTTCATCACCGAGCGCGGCAAAATTTTGCCCCGCCGCATCACTGGCTTGACCGCTAAACAACAGCGGGCACTCACCACTGCCATCAAGCGGGCGCGTATTATCTCCCTGCTGCCCTATGTGAATGGGGAAGGCTAGGCTAATCTGGGGATGGCGATCGCTAGGGTGTTGGCTTGGTTGACAAAGGAACGCTAGTCGAATTTAAGCACCAGGGGCAGCCCCGGCTCGGGGTAGTAGAACGGCCCGAGGGCAAAAAAAACTGGGTGGTGATCGACGAGCGTGGTCAAGCCCACACCCTGCATCCCCGCGACCTCACCTACGAGGTCAGCGGCAACACCTATAGCCCCGCCGACATTGCCCCCTTCGCGGCAGAGGCCGGGGACTATATTGATCCGTCTAGTCTAGAGATAGCCTGGGAGTTTTTTACCGAGTCCGGAGAGGCTGCTGACCCGGTTTCTTTGGCGCAGCTGCTGTTTTCTGACCAAGGCCCCACCTTCTGCTACGCAGCCCATCGACTGCTGGTAGATGACAAAATTTTCTTTAAGCAAAAGGGCGATCGCTACGAACCGCGCTCTGCGGCCCAGGTTGACGAACTGCGCCTGCAAATTGAGCGCGAGACCCAGCGCCAGCAAGAGTGGGAGTCATTTTTGACCAAGGCTCGCCAGGGGTTAGCAGGGGATGCCGTGGCTTGGGAGAAGGGCGATCGCCCCCGCCTTGAGACCCTCGAACGCCTGGCTATGTTTGGCGATGAGTCAAACCAGCGCGCCCAGGCGGCAGAAATTCTCAATGCTCTGAATATTGCGCCAACGGCGGCGGGTGCATTTGATACCCTAGTGGCACTGGGGCTATGGAGCGTCCACGAAAATCTGGCCCTCAGGCGCAGCCAAATTCCCGGCCACTTTTCTGAGGAAACCCTTACCATGGCGCCGCAGCGTCTACAGTCTCCACCGCCAGACGCCGATACCCAGCGACTAGACCTTACCCACCTCAAGGTCTACACCGTAGATGATGCCAGCACCCAAGAAATTGACGACGGCCTTAGCCTCGAGACCTTAGCAAACGGTAGTCAGCGCCTGTGGGTACACATCGCCGACCCTACCCGCTGGCTGCTGCCCGGCGATGAGCTAGATCTTGAGGCCCGCCGCCGCTGCACCACGGTCTATCTGCCCACCGGCATGATTCCCATGTTTCCCCTAGAGCTGGCCGCTGGGGCCATGAGCCTGATTCAGGGCCAAACCTGCTGCGCCCTCAGCTTTGGCATTACCCTCACCGACGCAGGCGACATTCAGGATTACAGCATTCACCCCACCCAGATTCGCCCCACCTATCGCCTGACCTACGACGATGTCGATGAAATGCTGGAGCTAGGCATCACCGCTGAGCCAGAGATCCACGGGCTGGCGCAGTGGGCCAAGGTGCGCGGCCAGTGGCGGCTCACCCAGGGAGCCATCAGCATCAATATGCCCGAGTCGAGCATCAAGGTGTCTGAGGCGGAAGACAACATTGTAATTGAGGTGCTTGACGACTCCATGGCCCGGCAAATGGTGGCCGAAATGATGATCTTAGCCGGAGAAGTGGCCGCCCGCTACGGCCAAACCCACGCCCTGGCCATCCCCTTTCGCAGCCAGCCCCAGCCTGAGCTACCCTCCGACGAAGAGCTGATCTCACTGCCCACGGGCTGGGTGCGCGACTCGGCCATTCGCCGCTGCATGACCCGCAGTGAAGTGGGCGTTACCCCCAGCCGCCACGCCACCCTGGGGCTAGACAGCTACAGCCAAGTGACGTCGCCCATTCGCCGCTACCTCGACCTGGTGACCCATTTTCAGCTCAAGGCCCACCTGCGGGGCGAGCCGCTGCCCTTTTCGTCTACGGAAGTGACTGAGCTAGCGATCGGGGCCAGCTCTGCCGCCTACGAAGCCACCCTGGTCGAGCGCCAGACCAAGCGCTACTGGGCCTTAGAATACCTGCGCCGTCATCAAGATCAGCCCTGGGATGTGATGCTGCTGCGCTGGCTGCGCGAAGACGAAGGCCTCGGGCTGATCATGGTTGAAGACCTGGGCCTAGAACTGGCCATGCGCTTTAACCGGGCCGTCGCGCTGGGGGAACAGTTTCAGGTGCGGGTCAGCCACGCCAGCCCCCGCCAAGATGTGATCCGCTTTGAAGAAGTTGTCCCAGAAAGTGAAGCCGCGACCGAAACCATCGTCACGGCCAGCTAGCTGAGCCATGTCCGCAGTGCCCCAGCGGTGCTCGCGATCGCTGCTGTAGCCTGTATATCAGACAACAGCTGACCGAGTTTGGTAACTATGGCATCACTATTCAGCGTTCTGCACAGCATGAGATGTTATGGCCCACCAACAGGTTTACCCCAGAGGATGCACGTTTGCCGAATCAGACTGGGATGCGCTGCAGCCCTTTTGGTATCCCATTGCCTTTAGCCACGATGTCACCGATCAGCCCGTTACCGCCACCCTGTTAGATCAGCGGCTGGTGATTTGGCGCACCAGCGCCGGGCTTTCGGTGGCCAACGACATCTGTTTGCACCGGGGCATTCCCCTCAGCATGGGCTGGGTGAAAGACGACCACCTGGTGTGCAAATACCACGGGTTTCACTACTCGCCAGAGGGGCAGTGCGTCAAGGTGCCCGCCAACCCCGAGGCCAATATCCCCAAAAAACTTTGCCTTAAGACCTACCCGGTCAAAGAAGCCTACGGCCTGGTGTGGACGACCCTCAGCGACGGCGACCAGTATCCGCTGCCCGACCTGCACGAGTGGGATGACCTCGAGTACCAGCAAATTTTGCCCGAGTCAGTAGATTTAGACGCGGCAGCGGGGCGACAGATCGAGGGTTTCTTAGACGTCGCCCACTTTGCCTGGGTGCATACCGAAACCTTTGGCGATGCCAACAATCCGGTGGTGCCCCACTACGAAGTTATCCCCACCGAGCAGGGTCTGCGGGCAGAATACCTCAGCACCGTGAGCAATTTCCCTAAGGGGCTGCAAGACCTGGCCCCGGCAGATTTTAAGTGGCTGCGGGTGTTTGAAGTATTTTTGCCGTTTACGGCCAAGCTAACGGTGAATTTTCCCGGAGAGGATCGGCTGTGCATTCTCAATGTAGCTAGCCCCATATCAGCCCGCAAGACGCGGATTTTTGTGCCAATTTGCCGCAACTTCGACAAAGATCAGCCGCTAGAGCCGGTCTACGAGTTTAACTACCAGGTGTTTGCAGAAGATAAGGAGGTGGTAGAGGCCCAGTACCCCGAAGACCTACCCTTCGATATGTCAGCAGAATCACACATTGGAGCCGATAAAACCTCCATTGCCTACCGCCGGGGGCTGCGATCGCTCGGGCTGGGGGCAGTCTACACCGCCTAGCTGGTTGCAGAAGTCAGATTGACGCGTAGTCAGTTGAAGCCCGCCAGAGCAGTGCTCACGTGATGAGACCTGCTCTGGGCTGAGATTCAACCCCCCTAGTTCAGCGCCGTAACAGTCCTACCAATAGCCCCCTTAAAAAGGGGGCAAGAACCGTCGAATCCGATCCCCCCGGTTCATGGCTGTAGCAGTCTAATCAGTGACCCCCCTTTTCAAGGGGGGCTGGGGGGATCTCCGCCCCAGGTCTTTACCAGGAAGAAACTCCCTACCTGACTGATCGCACTAGGCCTAGTGGTCTGTCAACATTAAGACTTGGGATTATGGCTACTTCTGGCATGGTTGCTGCACGGTGCATTGCTTCGCGAATGCACCCTACGTAGATCCCCAAGATTAAGCCTGACAAACCACTAGGACGCCAGCGCGATCTCCACCATTTCCTGGAGCTTGCCGTTTTGGTACAGCTCGATCAAAATGTCTGACCCGCCGAGAAACTCTCCGTTGACATAGACCTGGGGAATCGTGGGCCAGTTGGAGTACTCTTTAATGCCCTGGCGAATGTCGGCGTCGGCCAGCACATCAACGGTCTCGAAGGGCGCCCCCAGCACGTTGAGAATTTGTACCACGTTGTTGGAGAAGCCGCACTGGGGCATCAGCTTATTGCCCTTCATAAACACCATGATGGTGTTGTTTTGCACCAGCTGGTCGAGTCTTTCTTTAGTTGCTGAATCCATAGCGTCAATACCTTTGCAGAACGGAATAAACAGTCAAAGCGAAGCAGTACTTAGGCACTTTGAGCGGCCCAGTCTTCTGGGGTATATGTCTTCAAGGCTAGCGCATGAATGGCCTCGGAGGACATCGCCTCTCGTACCGCGCCATAGACTAGCTGATGCTGCTGCACCAGGCTGCACCCCGCAAACTGCGATGACACCACCACTACCTGGTAATGATCGCCGCCGCCGGTCAAATCTTGCACTTCAACGCTGGCATCGGGCAGGCCAGCCTTAATCATGATGCTAACCTGGTCGGGAGTAATCATGGGATCGTTTCTTTCTGGTGGTGAATGATCTAGAGAGGCTTACATACCCTTACACCATCTTGCCAGGAGTACACCTGATTTGACAGAGGCAGCCCAGAGAATCTGGCGCTGATTGACAGAGGGCGAAAACAGCCCTGCTGCGCCCATGCCACAGCCTATCTATTTAGCCGGGAGATCTACTCAACCGGGGCTTCGGGGGCAACCGGCGTGGTAGCGGCCCGGCCAGCGTAGGGTTCATCCACGAAGCCCAGTTCAAACAGCTGTTGGTAGGCGCGCTGGCCCAGATCACGGGTGGGCTGCTGACTGCGCAAAATTTCCATCAAAAAGGGCACAGCCTCATTGGGCTGGTCTTGGGCACGGTGAACCAGGGCTAGCTGGTAGGAGGCCTGGTCACGCAGCTGGGCTGTTTCTAAGGCTTTATCGCGGTTGCTGCGGTTGATTTGGGTGTCGATGCCGACAAACATTTGGGCCAGCTCTTGGTAGTAGGTCGAAAGCTGGTTGAAGCTGTCGCGCGCCTGGGTGAGCTTTTCTTGGGCTAGGGGGTAGTTTTGGTTGGCGATCGCAGCGCTGGCTTCGGTCATCAGCTGCTGGCCACCGGCGATGCTGAGGCTGCTAGTGGCCTGATTCAGCGGGCGAACCGGTTCAGATTCGGTGGTCTGGGCCAATGCCGCTCCAGACATTCCCCCTGCCAGGGCTACGGACAGCGCAGCGGCGGCACAGCCACCCAGGGAGTAACGCAGAAAACGGCGAGTAACGACCATAGATAAAACGTGGTGAGGGACAACCGAACTGAAAATCACTGAGGTATCTTATCATTTCGGTATGGCGTAACGCCTAATTTCATGCCCAGTAAGGCAACTGTCCCAGGGCAATGAGTTCTAGGGCGATTCTGGGGCAATAGGGAGTATGGCCATAGCCTTGTGAAAGACTGTTCTGGGAGCTAGATGCTCCCATCTAGTTCCCAACCGGGGTTAAATCACCCATGACTGCATCTCCCGCCGACCCTTACTCCCCCAGCGGCAGCGGCCCTCGTCGCGAATTTCGGGGCGAGATCTTGCAGCGCGGCGGTGAAGAGCTGCTGCTAGAGAAGGTGGCGGGCCGATTTACGACCCGCCTCGCCGATCCGGCTGATCTGGAGGCGGTGCAGCAGCGACTTAACCCCGTAGCCGTGAGGGCGGTGGCGGGCGGGCAGCTAGTGGAGTGGCAGGTACCTGAAACTGCCCTGGAATCAACCCTGGCCCTGGCTCGGCAAAATGCTTCAGTGCTGTTTGCTAGCCATGTGTATCGCTTGGCCGATAGCCCTCAAACCTGGGTTTATCTGACGGATCAGCTAACGGTGCAGTTTGCCCCAGATCTGGCAGCCCCAGCCGTTGAGGCCATCCTGGGAGGCCTCGGCTTAGCCATTGAAAAATCCTTGGTAGGGATTCCCAATACCTTTGTGGTTAAAGTCACCCGGTTAGCCACCGAAAACCCCATCAAGCTGGCCAACCGGCTAATGGCCTCTACTGCCGTGCTGGCGGCAGAGCCTAACCTAGCCATCGAAATGGAGAGCCTCTACCGCCCCACGGATGATCGATATCCCCAGCAGTGGCACCTATTTCACAACGGCGGCGCCAACCTGGCGGCGGGGTCACACATCTTTGCTGAGGCCGCCTGGGATACGACGCGGGGGGCGCGATCAGTAGTGATTGCCGTCAGCGACGACGGGTTTGATTTGAACCACCCCGATCTGCAAGGGGTGGGCAAGCTGGTGGCCCCGGTAGATTTGCAAGATCGAGACGCGGTGCCCCTGCCCACCCGGCAGAACGAGAACCACGGCACGGCGGTGGCGGGCCTGGCCATTGGCGAAGAAAATGCCACCGGCATTGTCGGGGTGGCTCCAGGCTGCGCGTTCCTGCCCATTCGCACCACGGGCTTTATTGACGACGGGGCGATCGAGCAGCTGTTTGACGAAGCCGTGCGCCGGGTGGCCGACGTGATTGTCTGTAGCTGGTCTGCTGCCGCCAATTATTTTCCGCTCACCCTGCGGCAGACCAATGCGATCACGCGGGCGGCGACCACGGGGCGCAGCGGCAAGGGCTGCGTGATCGTGTTTTCGGCGGGCAATGCCAACCGCCCCCTGAGCGGCACCATCAACGAGACCCAGTGGCCCCAAAATGCTCTCAGTGGCCCTACCCGATGGTTGAGCGGGTTTGCCATTCACCCCGATGTGATTGCGGTGTCGGCCTCGACTAGCCTAGGGGCAAAGGCGGCCTATAGCAACTGGGGTGAGCATATTGCGGTGGCGGCTCCCAGCAACAACGCGCCCCCCAGCATAGCGCTGCCTCGGGTGGGCAATGTGACCACAGGGCCGCCGCTGCGTCAGTTTCAGCCGGGGCTGGGCATGGTCACGAGCGATCGCACCCAGGGGGCCGGCTACAGCGGCGACAACTTTACCAATGCCTTTGGCGGCACCTCTAGCGCTTGCCCGGTGGTGGCTGGGGTGGTGGGGCTAATGCTGTCGGCCAACCCCAACCTGACGGCCCGCCAGGTGCGCGAAATCTTGCAGGGCACCGCCGACAAAATTGTCGATCGCAACCCCGACCCCCAGCTGGGTCTTCAGTACGGCACCTACGATGCCAACGGCCACTCCCAATGGTTTGGCTACGGCAAGGTGAATGCGGCAGCAGCGGTGCGCGAAGCCCAGCGACGGGCCTTTGTGGGGCGGCAGATGGGCCGGGCGGTGCAGCAGCAAAACCAAACGGCCCAGGCGATTCCCGACAACCAGCCGAATGGAGTAGAGAGCAGTGTTGCCGTGGCGGCTACAGGAACGGTGACCGACATCCAGGTGCAGGTCAGCATCGATCACGAGTTCCTGGGAGATATCAGCCTCACCCTGGTTGCCCCCGGTGGCGCTACCGTGCTCTTGCAGGGGCGAACCCTTGGCCGCCAGCGGGAGCTGCGCCATACCTATTCTTTGCAAACCACGCCGGTGTTAACGCGACTGATTGGCCAGCCCGCCCAGGGTACCTGGCGACTGCGGGCGGTGGACGGCGCCACTGGTGCCACTGGCACGCTGCGGAGCTGGGGGCTAACCCTAGGGGTGAGCTAGCTCTAAAACAAACGGTTACTAAGGAAATCGATACCGGTCTTAACGGCCTCATAGCCAAAGGTCAAGATCAGCGTAGTGAGAACGCCGCCCATCGCGCACAGCACCAGACCGCCCAGGCTAATGGCCCCGTCGTCGTCGAGCAGGCCAAAACCTGTCACAAAAATACCTATGGCAGGCAGGGTGTTGGTCAGCGGAATGGGCATCATCATCGAAACCGCCATCAGGGCAATGGCGACGCCGATCACAGTGCGCCCGGGCAGGCTGGTGCAAACCGGGGTCATGCGGGGGCGGGCGATCGCCTCTAGACGCCTGAGCCAGGGGATACCGGCCCCAATAATTTTCTGCACCGTGGCCAGGTCAAACTGGCGGGTCTTCCAGCCTTCGGGCACCCAGGGGCGGGTGCGCCCAGCGATCAGCTGCACCGCCAGCAAAAAAATCACAATGCCAAAGGGTACCGAATAGCCCGGTGCCGGTATGGGCAAGGCCGAGGGCAGGGCCAGCAGCACAAACAAGAAGCCAAAGGTGCGCTCCCCGGCCAGATCAAGCACTTCTTTAAGGCTGACTTTGGAGGTGCTAACCTCTTCAAAAAAGTAGCGGTTTAGTTCGGTCGAAAGGCGGGCCATAGGAGCTTGTATAGGAGACAGGGATGGATAAATTATCGTCGGTGCCAGCTGGGGAAGCTTCCCTGGATAGCTAAAAGCGATCGCCCATTCCCGGCGATCGCTATATCGAGGCTACTCTATCAAATTCAAAGGCTCAGCTAGCGGTTTGGCGGTGGAGATTCACCCCAGCTTTGCAGAGGCCAGGGAGTTTTTCGGGGCGGTTTAGCGCCGTGCCAGCACATAGTCTTGCAGAAACTGGCGCAGCTGCCCCTCAAACTCATCTTCCGCCCAGTCTAGAAGATCGTTGTGGTCGGCCCTGGGCACTAGCCACAGCGATTTCTGCCCGCTGGTGGCATTGTAGAGCCGTTCGCTCATGGTAGCGGGCACTGAGGCATCGGCCAGACCATGCAGGTATAGGGCAGGCACCTTTAACTGCTTCACCTTAGTCACTGAGTCAAACTTCTGGGTGAGCAGCCGCCGCACCGGAAACCAGCGGTTGTACTGAGACAGGGTGGCCATGTCAGCCATAGCGGTAAACGATCCTTCTACCACCAGGCCCGCCAGATGGGGAATGTGGCAGGCTAGCTCAGTGGCGATCGCCCCGCCGAGGGAATGGCCATAGATCACCAGCTGCTGCGGCTCAATGCCTTTGGCCGTCTGCAAAAATTGCCAGGCGGCCCAGGCATCTTCATAGAGTTTTGGCTCACTGGGGAAGGGGCCAGAGCTAAGACCGTAGCCGCGATAGTCAATGGCAAGCACATTGGCATCGAGCGATCGCAGCGCCATCGCCTTGCCCAGATTGCTAGACACGTTGCCCGCGTTGCCGTGCAGGTATAGAAACGTCAGGTCGGTGCTGTGATCGGCGGGTAGCCACCAGCCGTGCAGCTTGCCACCCTCCCCATTCACAGGCACCCAAACATCTTCATAGGCCAGCCCAAAGGTGCTGGGGGTGGTCTCTAGGCTAGGGCTAGGGAAATACATCATTCGGCGCTGAGATAGCCATAACCAGCCGCACAGCGCACCATAGACTAAGCCTGCAATACCCAAGACGCCAAGCAAAAAATTGAGAAGGGGCATGAAGGGAAGGGTAAAAGGGAAGGGTAGATGAGAGCGGTTTACGGCCCAAAAGCCAGCGATACTCTAAATCTTGCTCTTCATTATGGAGGATTCGCCCGATTTATCCATGCCACCTTGTGACGATTTTTCTGTAGCTAACGGGTTAGGGAAAGTATCCTCACTCCTGACCATCTAGATAGCCCAGAACAGAGTCAACCGGCGGTAGATTCTGTTCCCTGCCTCGTTGCTGCTAATCTCCGCTGCGTCCACCAGCTCTAGCCTTTGGCGGTAGCCCTCACCACTGACTCATACCAAATCCTGCTTGTTCATCCCCGATTCAACTAGGCGCATGCAATGCGCCCCTACGGTTTGGCGTTTTGGGAATCGGGGTTATGTGATTCGGATTTGGTATCACTTATTCTCTGGCACCCGCTTGTGCCACTCCGTCGCCTGCTCGTAGGCATAGCCCACCTCAAACAGCAGGTCTTCGCGCAGGGCATTGCCGATGATCTGTAGACCGATGGGCAAGCCCTGGTCGTCAAAGCCGCAGGGCAGGCTCAGCCCCGGCAAACCGGCCAGGTTAACCGGAATCGTCATCAGGTCAGAGAGATACATACTGAGCGGATCATCGACCTTTTCGCCCGCTTTAAAGGCGGTGGTGGGGGCGGTGGGGCACACCAGCACATCCACCTGGCTGAAGGCAGTTTCGAAGTCTTGCTTGATCAGAGTGCGTACTTTTTGGGCCTTGAGGTAGTAGGCGTCGTAGTAGCCCGCCGACAGCGCATAGGTGCCGATCATGATACGGCGCTTGACCTCGGCCCCAAAGCCCTCGGCCCGAGTTTTGGTGTACATCGACATCAGGCTGTCACTGTTGCTGCGGGCACCGTACTTAACTCCGTCGTAGCGGGCCAGGTTGGACGAGGCCTCTGAGGGCGCAATGATGTAGTAGGTGGGCAAACCGTAGGCGAACCGGGGGCAGGAGATCTCTTGAACCTCAGCGCCGAGATCCTTAAGCTGCTGAATGGCGGTGGCGGTGGCGGCTCTCACCTGCGGGTCAATGCCCTCGGCGGCAAAGGTTTCGGTAATAATGCCAACCTTGCGGCCTTTGAGGCCGGTCTTGAGGTACTGGCTGTAGTCGGGAACTTTGACATCGAGACTAGTGGAGTCGCGGGGGTCGTGGCCCGCAATGCCCTGGAGCAGTAGGGCGGCATCTTCTACGGTGCGGGTCAGCGGGCCGATCTGATCGAGCGAGGAGGCGTAGGCCACCAGACCAAAGCGCGACACCAAACCATAGGTGGGCTTGAGCCCCACCACACCGCAAAACGAGGCGGGCTGGCGGATCGAGCCGCCTGTATCTGACCCCAGGGCAGCGGCGCATTCCCCAGCGGCCACGGCGGCAGCAGAGCCACCGGAGGAGCCGCCCGGTACGCGGGTGACATCCCAGGGGTTGCCGGTGACCTGGTAGGCAGAGTTTTCGGTGGAGCTGCCCATGGCAAACTCGTCGAGGTTGGTTTTGCCCAGAGCGATCGCCCCTGCATCTCGCAGCCGCCCGGTCACGGTCGATTCGTAGGGGGGCACAAAGTTCTCTAGAATTTTTGACCCGCAGGTGGTGCGCACGCCCTCGGTGCAGAGATTATCTTTGAGCGCGATGGGAATACCGCTCAGCATACCGATATCTTCGCCAGCGGCAATGCGGGCATCGACCTGGGCCGCCTGGGCCAGAGCCTGATCGCCTGTCACCGTCAGGTAGCTGTGAAGGGTGGGTTCCAGGGCTGCAATCTGGTCAAGGTATGCCTGGGTGATCTCTACCGCAGAGCGTTCTTTGCTAACCAGCTGTTGATGCAGAGCGCGGATGACAGACATGAGACTCCTTGACAGTAAATCCTGAGCGGGCGGTAGTAGTCAACAAGGTACCAGTATAAGTAAGGATGGGGCGCGACGCGGTGCTTGGGTTAGGTTTCTCTAGCGCCCACGGGTCGCCCTAGCGTTGGCAAGAGAAGATCGCGGAGAGCCGTCTGTTAAAAATGTCTCTAGAGAACCTGGCACGGAATGATCAGCGCTATATCGACAGACATTTACGGGGCACGCAGCAGATGCAGCGAGAGCTAAGCCGGACAGGCAGTGCCGATGTTTTCGTTGATGAAGCGATGCTGCGGTGGGTTGAGCAAAAGCTGCTTCAAAATGTCATTTTCACAGGAAGAGTGCGTGGGGCTGATCAATACGGTTACCTGTTCAATGATGTGATCGGCTATAGAATAGACCTAAAGGGCAGCGAGATTCCTCTGTGCTACGGGGAACTGAAGATTAAGGACGGTAGATATCATGCCATCCCTCGAACAAAGGCAAGCTACTGACTGGGAATTTGTCGAGGTCTGGACTGATGCGACCTCACGGGTGCCCTATGTGCTTGTGCTGGTGGCCGATCGCGAAGGGTGCAAAATTTACGACCCCAAAGAAGATTATCGACAGGTCTTTGCCGCTCCCACCTACGAAGAGGCCAAGCTATGGCTCGCAGAAGATGAGTATGAGCGGGTAGACGGTCGTCTTACCGATACCTAAAGGCTCTGGAATAGGGTAGTCTCTGCCGCTTTGCTCCACGTACCTGTAGCCTGATACCCGTAGCCGATCGCAAAACTGCCCGGCTAAGATAAAGCTAGTCAATTTACACAATCATGTCGGTTTGCTGCCTGTGGCCCATTTCTTTCCAGCGTGGGGTAGGCGGTGAAGTTCGGCTTCTTTTATGGCACACACTACGCTATTTCAGCTGTTGCAGCGGGCCGTTGCGAAGGCGTCTTGGGCTGAAAACTGTTCTGAATCTAATAATTCTAAATCGTCAGCAGGGGCAACCCTGTCGCGGCGGAGCCTGCTGCGCTGCTCGGCCCTGGCGGCAGGCACGCTGGCCCTTGGAGAATTCAACCCCCGAGGGTTCAATACGGTAGACGGCGGCCCCCGCATTGCGATCATAGGGGGCGGCATCGCCGGGTTAAATGCGGCTTACACCCTGCAAAAGCTGGGCCTATCGGCCACCATTTACGAGGCCAAGCCCTACGTGGGCGGACGCATTCAGTCGCGGCAGGGGCTGGTGGTGCCGGGTCTGGTGAATGACCTGGGGGCTGCGTTTATCAATTCAGAGCACGCTGACATGCTTGCTCTGGTGGCAGATCTGGGCTTAGAGCTGTTTGATCGCCGCACCCTGACCGAAACGCTGCCTTTTCCAGAGGTGGCCTTTTACTTTGGGGGGCGCACCATTAGTGAGGCCGAACTGGTGGAGGCGCTGCTGCCTCTGGCTGAGCAGATTGGCCGAGATGGGTCGCTGCTGCTGGAGGATTTTGACCGCTACGCCCCTCAGTTTGACGCGCTGTCGGTGGCCGATTATCTAGACTTTCACCAGGACAAGGTGGGGCGGCGGTACGTGCGATCGCTGCTCGAAGCCACCATTCGCACCGAGTACGGGGTCGAGGCCCACGAGTCGTCTGCGCTACAGCTGATCTACAACCTGCCTCGGGTGCGCAATCGTCGGGCTGAGCCACTGACTGCCGATGAGCTGTTCTTGGTCAAGGGCGGCACCGGGCGCATTCCCCAAGCCTTGGCGGCGCGGTTAGAGCATTCTGTAAAAACCGGCTGGCGGCTGCGATCGCTCCAGAGCCAGGGCGACGAGTTTCGCCTCAGTTTTGATCAGGGCACGGTTGCAGCCGACTACGTGATTTTGGCCCTGCCCTTTCCGGCGCTGCGGCGAGTCAACCTAGCCCTAGATTTGCCCGATACGTTACGACAGTTCATCGCCGAGTGCGGCCCTGGCCGCAATGAAAAGCTGTTTGCGGGGTTTACCCATCGCCCCTGGCTACAGCCCCGAGGGTTTACCGGCGGAGCCTGGAGCGACCTGGGCTACAGCGGCCTGTGGGATGACACCCAGCGCCAGCCCGAGCACCGCCAGGGGGTGCTGACCTTCTTTTTAGGGGGCGATGAACTGGGCCGAGCCGAGGGGAATGTGGCGGAGCGGGGGCGAGAGCTGGTGGGCCGTACGGTGCCTTATTTGAGAGAACTGGAGGGGGCGGCGGGCGATCGCTACGCCCGCACCGCCTGGGCCAAAGACCCAGATTTTGGCGGGGCCTACAGCACCTTTGGGCCGGGGCAATACCTCAAATTCAAAGACTTTCTCTATGTGGAGTCTGACCAGCCAACGGAGCGGCAAACGGTAGCCGTGGGCAACCTGGCTTTTGCCGGCGAGCAGTTTAGCGATGAGTACTACGGCTACATGAATGGAGCGGCCCAGACCGGAAGACTGGCGGCGGGGGCGATCGCCGCTAGTTGGCTAGGACAACGACAGTTGACCTCATACCAAATCCGAATCGCCTAACCCTGATTTCTACAAGGACAAACCGCAGGGGCGCATTGCATGCGCCTGGTTGAATCGGGGGTAACTATCCAGCGGAGGTAGCTACGCTAGTGAGGCTTCTATCGTAAGCAGAAATATAAGCAAAAAGCCTCAAAACCAGAGGGTTTCGAGGCTTTTGGATGGTCTGAGGATCGCTCCCAAGGCGCTGACTAGTCGCGGTTGATGGCGATCAGCAGACGCAGAATGAAGACAAACAGGTTGATGTAGGTGAGGTACATCGACAGGGCTGCCGACAGGTACTGCTCGTCTTTATAGGTGCGGGGCAGAATGAAGAAATCCACCACCGAAGCGCCGCAAAACACCAGCACGCCAAAGGCCGAAATGGCGATGTCGAGAAACTGGGGAACAGGGCCACCAAACAGGGAAAAGACAAACTGACCCACCACCGCCAGCAGCACAGCGACAACGCCCATGCCGATGGTTTTGGTGAGGGCGAAGCCGTCTTCTTCAGACAGGTTAGAGCCGATCTGGCGGGCGGCAATAAAGACGACACCGCAGGCCAGGGCCGATGCCCCAATGCCGGTCACGCCGACCCCAGCAGTACCCAGTGCTACCGCCAGCAGACCGCTGAGGGTGTAGCCCGTCAGCAGGCTGTAGGTGGCCAGCAGGGGCAGGGCAGTGCTGTCGTTGCCCTTAGAGGCGACGTTCATCGCCACAAAGAACAGCGCAATTTGAGCAATGAGCGCCACCCAAAAGGTGGGCATAAAAATGGCCGGGTTGGTGGCCATTACGCTCAGACCGCCAAAGGAGCCTAAGGCAGTCAAAATCAGCCCGCCGCCGACGAAGGGCAGCGCTTTTTTAATTACGTTGGGGCCGATGAGAGTCTGGCCCTTAGCCTTGCTGATGGCTTCACGAAAGTTGCTGGTATTACTCAAAGCCCTATCCTCAAAAACGAAATAGATTTGGCAAAATAGATTTGGGTGCCCCGGTCAGGGCGATCGCACAGACTAAATCTAGCTGTAGCACTAGCTTAGCCGCTCAATCTGGGCAGACTGTTTTTCCTTATCATTTTAGTCAACTTTACTCGGCTAGGTGGCTAGGCCGAGGTGTGGATATCTACCCGTAGGCTAGCCTAGAGCTACCTAAACAGGTAGCTCTAGGCCATTTGCCAGGCCCAAGAACCGAGCCCAAGAACCAGGCCCAAGAACCGAGCTAAAGAGCAGGGGGCAACTACCGCCAGACGAGAGGCAACGATTTTTAAGGAGTAGTGAGGATGGTAGTTGACATAGACAGAGCCAAGAGCTGCAAAGGTAGATGGCGATCGCCCAATTTCTGGAGGGCGGTGCACCACCTAATCTGGCGAGGTAGCGCTGGTCTCGGGCTAGCGCTGCTCTGGGCACCGCTGGTTCAGGCGCAAGCGACCCCCACTATTCAGTCAGACCGGATTATTCGCTCCAGCCCAGTGATTATCCGACGACGGCCGATCATCATTCAGCAGTCGCCAGTGAACCCGACGGTAATCATTGTGCCGCCTTACCCGGTGCCCCATCGCGAAGAGACCCAGATTAGGGTAGAGCTTGATGCCCGAGGCCGCGAGTGGGGCACCGTTTATCTGAATGGTCGGGTCGTACATCGGCCCGGCAACTTTGACCGCCAAAAAACTCTCTACCTGCCCCCCGGCGGCTATCGGCTCGAAGTTACCGGCGTGGTGCGCTCTGACCTGTGGGCTAGCGGCTACCTCGACCTGGGCCGCGACAGTTCTCGACTGGTGGTGGTGCGGTTTTCTCAGGCCGACGGGGTGAGCGTCTCAGGCAGCCCCTACGTGTGGATTCCAGATTAGGGTTGAGGCGGCGATCGCCTCAGACGCTCACGGCCCAGTCAACTAACCCCAGTCAACTAACCCCAGTCAACTAACCCCAGTCAACTAACCCAGGGCGGCAATCTTAAGCGCCTCGGGATGGCCTGGGTTGCCGTGGATCACCAGGCTGCGCTGGTTGGCATGGAGGTGACGCGCGATCGCATAGATTGTCTCCACCGCATCAGGGGCACCGGCCTGGGCGGCTAGCTCCGCTAGGGTTAACGGCTCAGGGCTTTGGGCCAGGGCCTTGACCACCGCCTGCTGGAGGTCGAGCACCCCAGAGGCGGCCAGCTTGCCCGCCTCAACCCCCGGCTGGTGGTAGGCATTGATATTTACCAGCGAGGCGTAGAAGCCTACCGCCCGCTCATAGAGCGCGATCAGCGCCCCAACCGTGTGGGCGTTGACCTCGGGCAGGGTCACAGTGATCGAGCCTCGACTGTTTTCGTACAGGGCTTTGCGGGTGCCCTGCAAAAAACCAAACAGGTAGTCGCCGCTGGTGGTGCCGGGTTCTATTTCTACCGAGTCGCCGACCCGGTCTTTAAGCACCTCAACAAAGGTGACAAAAAAGCTGGCCACCCCGTCCCGCAGCTGCTGCACATAGGCATGCTGGTCGGTGGAACCCTTATTGCCGTAGACGGCGATGCCCTGGTAGACCACATTGCCGTCGAGGTCTTTTTCTTTGCCCAGCGACTCCATCACCAGCTGTTGCAGGTAGCGGCTAAACAGCAGCAGACTGTCTTTATAGGGCAGCACCACCATGTCTTTTTCGCCCTTGCCGTTGCCCGCGTAGTACCAGGCCAGGGCGATCAGGGCCGCGGGGTTGCGGCGCAGGTCGGGCACACGGGTGGCGGCATCCATCTCTTTGGCTCCGCCGAGAATAGAGCGAATGCTGATGTTTTGCAGGGCCGCAGGCAGCAGCCCCACCGCCGATAGCTCAGAGGTGCGCCCCCCCACCCAGTCGCGCATGGGGAAGGTGGTGAGCCAGCCCTCACCGATGGCCTGGTTCTCTAGCTTGCTGTCTCGCCCGGTCACGGCGACGGCCTGTTTAGGAAAATCTAGCCCCCGCTGCTCAAATCGGGTGCGCACCTCGACCATGCCGTTGCGGGTTTCGGCGGTGCCGCCCGACTTAGAGATGACAATCACCAGGGTGGTGGGCAGCTTGTCTTCGAGCCGGGCCAAAATGCGATCAATGCCCTCGGGGTCGGTGTTGTCGATAAAGTGAATCGCCAGCGGCGGAAAGTCTGGCCCCAGGGCCTGGGCAACAAACTGCGGCCCCAGAGCCGAGCCGCCAATGCCGATGGAGAGCACATCGGTAAAGCGCTCTTGCCCAGGGGGGGTGATGCCGCCGGTACGCACCTGGCTGGCAAACTGCTCAATGCTGGTCAGGGTTTCGAGAATGTCTTGCTTGAGCTCGGGGGTAGGGGCCAGGTCGGCATCGCGCAGCCAGTAGTGGCCTACCATACGGTCTTCGTCGGGGTTGGCGATCGCCCCCGCCTCCAGAGCGGCCATATCGGCAAAGGCTTTGGCAAAGCGCGGCTGCATGCTGGCCACAAAGGCATCGTCAAAACCCATGCGGCTAACATCTAGGTAAAAGCCCAGGCCTTCGTTGTAGTAGAGCCAGTCTTTATAGCGTTGCCAAAGGGCGGCTGCATCCATCCTAATTACTCCTCGGTCTAAACCGTATTCACTAACATCCTGAGGTGCAGTTTAGAGGATAGGACGGATGCCGTGACACAAAGGGTGGTTAAACATACTGCTAGGCCATAGTCCGGTGAGATCAAGCCAGAAACCGCTCACAACTGCGCTTTGCCCCACGCCCGCCCCGCGCCTACACCAAGGCCTTAAAGCTGCGCAGTCGAGTCGAGAGACTGCGAATTACCTCCAGGGCAAACAGCGGCGTCTCTTGCACCAAAAACATAAAGTGAGCTCTGTCGACCGCCGCCAGCTTGCAATCGGTCTTGGCCACCGCCGTAGAGGCCCGCACAGAGGGAATTTGCACCAGCGCCCCTTCGCCAAATATGTCGCCGTGGCTAATGGTCTCAACGGTATGACCCTGCACACGCATTTCTACCTCGCCTTCAAGGATCCCGTACATGACCTCGCCAGGGGTGTCGGCTTCAAAAATGGTCTCCCCAGCTTTGACCTCATGAATGTGGGGAGAGGTCATGAATAGCTCAATTACCCGGGTCGGTTCCAGCATGGTGAGGCAGTTTTCATCGCAGTTCGCTGCAATCTTACAACCCTACTGATGACCCCAGGGTTAACAGCACTTTAAGCCAGCGCCCGCAGCCTGGCACAATCAGCCTGCCAACCTAAGATGCTCAGCCCCTGGCCGCAGCCAGCAACAGAACTTGGTCTATGTAGCTACGGGCCAAAGCCTGCTTTGGCCATAGCCAGTAGATTCTTTTTTTCGCCTGTACTAATGTGTATCTTGATCTTTGAGAAGTACAACCGGCGAGGAGTAGAACGCTATGGCCAACGGTGTAGGGGGCCGACGCATCCGCGTTAGCAGTGTTTGGGAAGACTTCAAAGCATTTGCCCTGAAGGGCAGCGTGGTCGATCTGGCCGTGGCGGTGATCATTGGCACGGCCTTCGGGGCCATCATTAGCTCTCTGGTCGAAGATATTCTCATGCCCGCCATCATTAACCCGCTGCTGTCACAGGCTGGCACCGACTGGCGTGAGGCCGTAGTGGGGCCAGGTATTCGCCTGGGCAGCTTCTTTGGCACCATCATCGACTTTTTAATTATTGCCCTGGTGCTGTACGTGATCATTCGCGGCTTTGAGCGCCTTAAGCGCAGGGCAGCGCTAGAAGCAGCCGCAGCCGCAGCCGCAGAACCCAGTATCGAGGAAAAGCTCAACGACACCCTTACCCGCCTGACCGACTACCTAGAAAGCCGCCCTAGACAATAGCTAAATAAACCTCATCCAAGTCCAGAAGTGGAGTTCTACCTGTGGGAAAACTACAGATCCCGATCTGGACTTGGTATATCAGCCAAATAGTAGACGCCCAGCAGGTTTAACCCGCCTGACCCAAGGCAGAGGCAAAAGTCAGCCAGAGTCGCTATAGTGATGGCTAAAGTTTGCCTCTGCCTTACCCCTATGCCTTCCCAGCGTCAAATGCAGCTCATCCAGTTTCTTCAGACTGAGTTGGCGATCTCGTCTGAGGCGATCGCCATGGGACTGCGCAAAGCTGGGCAGGCCACCAATCTGCTGCCCATGGCGCTATGGCAGTACGGCCTCGTTAGCACAGAACAACTCAGCCAAATTTTTGACTGGCTAGAGGAAGTTGGCCCGGCCGCCTCATAAAACAGGCATGCCCAAGGGGAAAACCTCTGGGCAGACACCCTTCTAGCAGAGAGCAGCGATAAAACTTAGGCGACATCTGGAAAATAGTTTCCCCAATGGTGGGCAGTGCCCGCCCTACGGCGGCTAAAATTCGTCGTCGCTGTAGCCCGTGGGCGCTTCGTTGTCCCGCTTCGACCCCAAAAGCTCTAGATTATCAACTTTGATCAGAGGCTTGGAACGGGGAGTACCTGATGCCCGATCCTGCCAGTGGTCGAACTTGAGTGCCCCGCTGACACCGATTAGGCTTCCCTTGCGCACATAGTTGGCCGCAATTTCGGCGGTTTTGCCCCAAAGCTCTAGATTAAACCAATCGGGTTTGTCGTCTCGGCTTGACCGCCGCCGCACCGCTAGGGTCAAATTGCACACCACCGTACCCGACTCAAAATACTTAACCTCGGGGTCAGTGCCAACTCGACCCACTAGAGTGACCACATTGATCGTCATTGCTGCTTGCCCAACATTCGTTTCCGCATTGTAGGCGAAACTCGATTCATCCGTCAGGAACGCCAGCGAGATTCTAATCGTCTGAAGGCGAGCTGTTTATGCCTCTTTTGGTTTCCCTTGACGGAGAAGGGAGAGCATCTGCAAAGCCTGCGGCGGGCGGGAGCGCGATCGCGTTAATTTCTTATTCGCCGATAAATAATTGGTTACTGGACGCACTGATACGAAACGTAATAGAATCCACATCGACATCAGTGTTGGTCGCCTTAGACTGACAGTGGCGTTAGTTCTCTGTTTTTCTTTAGTTTAGGGGCGTTATTGCCTGTGGCTTTCTTCGACAGATTTTCCCGCGATATGGGCATTGACCTGGGTACAGCCAACACCCTGGTATACGTCTCTGGCAAAGGAGTGGTGCTGCAAGAACCCTCCGTTGTGGCCATAGACCAAATCGAAAAGAAACCTCTGGCGGTGGGTGAAGCGGCCAAGCGCATGCTGGGTCGCACCCCTGGTAACGTCGTGGCCCTGCGTCCTCTACGCGATGGGGTGATTGCCGACTTTGATACCGCTGAGTTGATGCTCAAGCACTTCATTCGTCAGGTTCACGAAGGCCGCACCCTGGTATCACCCCGCATTATTATCGGTATTCCCAGCGGTGTAACTGGAGTTGAGCGTCGCGCAGTGATGGATGCAGCCCAGCAGGCCGGTGCCCGCACGGTCTATTTAATTGACGAGCCTGTGGCCGCCGCCATCGGCGCTGGCCTACCCGTGGCCGAGCCCACCGGCAACATGATTGTTGATATCGGTGGCGGTACCACTGAGGTGGCGGTGCTGAGCTTGCAGGGTACCGTACTCAGCGAGTCGGTGCGAGTGGCTGGAGACGAGCTCAGCGAAGCGATTTCTAGCTACATGAAAAAGGTGCACAACCTGGTGGTGGGTGAGCGCACCGCTGAAGAGATCAAAATCAACATTGGCTCGGCCTACCCCAGCCCCGACGATCACGAAATCGCGATGGATGTGCGAGGTCTGCACCTGCTGTCGGGGCTGCCCCGCACGGTGACGGTAAAGAGTGCCGAAATTCGCGAGAGCATGGCTGAGCCACTCTCGGTTATTGTCGAGGCTGTAAAGCGCAGCCTAGAGCGCACCCCGCCTGAGCTAGCAGCAGATATTATTGACCGGGGCATCATGCTGGCCGGGGGTGGAGCGCTGCTCAAGGGACTAGATACGCTAATCAGCCATGAAACGGGCATTTTGGTGCACGTGGCGGCTGACCCACTCAGCTGCGTAGTGCTAGGCACCGGTCGAGTGCTAGAAAACTTTAGCCAGATGGGCCGAGTTTTCAGCGGACGGAGTCTCTAGGGTCACCTAGGGTCGCGTCCGAGTTGTCATCTACCCAGAAAGTATGTTTGCCCTACGCCGCTGGTGGACACGTCACGCCCTTAAAGCGGGAATGGTCACCCTGGCCGTTTCCTCAGCCTGGCTATTGCGAGCCAGCGACGGTGCTCTGATCTATGAGACCTATCACTGGGTAACTCGGCCCTTACAGGCTGGGCTAAGCCGCGAGCAGCAGTTTGAAAATAGCTATATTCTAGAACTTCAGCAGCGCATTGTTGAGCTAGAAAATCAAAACCGGGCGCTCCAGACCCTCGAAGCCTACGAAGACACGATTACCGCTGAGGGTTTGCGCGCCACCGTGATCGGTCGCGGAGCCGATCACTGGTGGCAGCACGCTATTCTTAATCGGGGCAGCCGCAGCGGGGTCGCCGTTGGCTACGTGGTGACTGGCCCCGGTGGGTTAGTGGGCCGGGTGGTGGCGGTGTCGCCCAGCACATCGCGGGTGCTGTTGGTCAGTGATCCCACCAGCCGAGTCGGTGCTAAGGTCAGCCGCAGCCGGGCCATGGGCGTCGTGCGCGGGCAGGCTAACAACCGGGTGGTGATGGAGTTTTTTGAGAAGCTGCCCGATGTCAACGCGGGAGATGTGATTGTCACCTCCTCCTACAGCCGACTGTTTCCAAGGGATATTCCCCTGGGGCGAATCGAGTCGATCGACTTAACTAAAAGCCCCGCCCCGGAGGCGGTGATCCAGCTGTCATCGCCGCTGCCGGTGCTAGAGTGGGCGGTGATTCATCCCTTTGCCCCCCAGGAGACAATCGATGCCCCGGTGCTGCCCGGCACCGATCCGCAGAATGGTCTTGTGCCCGATGGCGATGGGGCGGGCCTATGAACCCAAGTATGCGCGTGTCATCACTGCCGCTGTGGCGGCGTCCCTGGGTGCTCAACAGCGCCGTCACCGTCGCTTCGGTAGCGGCGTGCCTACTGCTTTTGCCCAGTCGAATTCCGGGGATGCAGCTGCTGGGGGTATCGCCCCACTGGCTGCTGATCTGGGTGGTGGCCTGGAGCATTAGGCGCACCCAGTGGGAAGCGGCGATCGCCGGTCTAGTCTTGGGCCTGCTGCAGGATGCCATGACCTCCCCTGACCCGACTCACACCCTCAGTCTAATTGTGGTGGGGGTGCTGACGGCGCGGCTGCAAAAGCAGCGCTATATGCAAGAAGACATTGTTTCCGTGGCGCTGATTGTGTTTGCCATGGCGGTAATCGCCGAAACTGTGCTGGCGCTACAGATCAGCTTTCACCAGCTGATCTCGATGGACTCTCTCTACCCGCCCCTGGGCAAGATCTGGCTTTTCCACCAGCGCATCGCCCTCAGCTCAGCGATTTTGAGCAGCCTGTGGGCACCGGCCCTCTACTACCCCCTCAACCGCTGGTGGGATCGGTACTCCCTAAAATCTTAAAAAGAGATCCTCTCTGATCCCCCAGCCTCTCGCCGTCAAAGACCCACGCAATACCCCCCTTAATAAGGGGGCAGGGGGGATTCTTCTCTCACCAGTTTAGAAATTTCTACAAAAGCCCAGCAGACTAAAGACGCCGCCGCCCTAGGGTAGTCTGCTGTTGCAGATTTTGGCAGGCCGTCCAGAGGTTGGCCATTAGGTGGGTGGGGCGAAAGCCCTGGAGGTAGCTGCTGCTGCGAATGCCGCAGGTCACCGCAACGGTGTCAATGCCGAGGGTTTGTCCGGCCATGATGTCGGCTTCGGTATCGCCAATCATCCACGACTGGCTCAGATCATGGCCCTGGCGCTGCTGGGCTGCGATCGCAGTCTGGAGCCGATCTATTTTGTGGCTGGCCTGATTTTTGTAGGCCGCCTCAGCCTCGGGCATGCCGTACAAATCGGTAATCGCCCAGCAGAGGTCGTGCTGATCTAAAAAGCGCAGCACCTGGTTGGGGGGCCGCAGGGTAACCAGCACCACCCGCACACCGCACTGGCGCAAAATGTCTAGCCCTTCTCGGGCCTGGGGCTGCACCTGGTCGTAGTCGAGCAGGCTGCCGTGGTTGACAATGCGGCTGACCTGATTCAAGAAACCGTCGATCTGCTGGCCCTCCAGCCCAGACCAGTGGGCAATCTGGCGATCGGGCACGCGGTTTTGCTTAAAGGTCCAAAACTGAGCCTTTGACAGACAGCGCACGGCTAAATCATTGCCCTGGGCCTGGGCCGCAGTTTTGGCCCAGTCTAGCCCCTGGCGGTAGGTAGCGTAGTAGCGCTCAGAGACATCGGCGATCGGGCCGTCGAAGTCGCAAAAAACAGTGATTGCAGACATAGGCTACGGAAACTCCCCACGGTTAAGGACAACTCGGCGGACAGTACCCAAGGTTGCCATGCCAGAAACTTCGTAACGATTTCTTTACAAATTTCAAGGCTCACTTACCATAGCAACCCAAACTCAAAATGACCACTGAGTATTCCCTGACTCCATCGGCCCTGGCGGATACATCGCCGGATGAGATCGGATGAGAATGGTCTCACATAATTTCCACAGGGAGTCTAAGTAGGGGGGGCAAAATCAAAACTGGGGTATTGGATCTATTGATCAATATCCACGATTTTTGACTAAAGATTTTGGAACTTATTAAGGGTTTAACCGGTCATTAAGCTTAGTTTAAGGAGCCCAGCTTTTCCTAGGGCCTTGGGAGGTCGTTTTGCGCTCACCAAATCCAGCTCGAAAACAGGTTACAGCTCTAGAGCCAACGGCGGTGAGTTCTGTGGCTAAAGGCGGTGCTAGGGTGGCCCCAATCTCTCGTCAGGGGCCGGGCAGCCGCCTGCGGGTGGTGCTCTACTCTCACGACACCATGGGGTTGGGCCACAAGCGCCGCAATTTGCTGATTGCCCAGGCTCTCAGCGGTGCGGGCCTAGATGCCGATATTTTGCTGATTAGCGGTATGGGCGACGCCAGTGTGATGCCAGCGCCGGTGGGTATTGACATGCTGACCCTGCCCGCTCTCTACAAGGCTGCCGATGGACAGTATGAGGCGCGGCGGCTCAACCTGTCCCTAGAGGAAATTGTCGAGCTGCGATCGCAGCTGATGCTGGCCGCTGTCAAAAACTTTCGACCCGATGTGCTGATTGTTGACAACGTGCCTCGGGGGGCGGTGCGCGAGCTAGACCCGACGCTGGAATACATTCATCGCTACCTACCCACCCGCTGTGTGCTGGGCCTGCGCGACGTGCTCGACACCCCCGCCACCGTGCGTCGTGACTGGAAGCGGGCCGAGAACATTGCTGCCATTCGCCGTTATTACGATGCTGTGTGGAGCTACGGTGACCCCGCGATCTATGACCCCCGACGAGAGTACCGCTGGCCTGCCGATATTACGGCTAAGGTTCGCCCCCTGGGCTACCTCGACCCTCGCGCTCGGCTCAACCAGGTTAGCGCTGCGGCCTGCGCCCAAATTCAGCGCCTGGGGCTGCCCCTGGATCGTGACCTGGTACTGTGCCAGGTGGGCGGTGGCCAAGATGGCACTGCCCTCGCTGAAGCCTTTGCCAGGGCCACATTTCCTGCGGGCAGTCTAGGGGTTTTGCTGATGGGGCCGTTTATGCCTGTCGAGGCTCAGCAGCGGCTGCGGACCCTGGCCCAGGTAAACCCTCGGCTGAGCCTAGTCGACTACCTGGCTGAGCCGACGCTGCTGCTAGAGCGGGCCAGTCGCGTGGTGGCCATGGGGGGCTACAACACCACCTGCGAACTTTTGGCGTACCAAAAACCGGCACTGATAGTGCCCCGTATTTCCCCCCGCCAAGAGCAGTGGATTCGGGCCGATCGCCTGCATCGTCTGGGCCTAGTTGATCTGCTACACCCCGCTCAGCTTAGTCCCCAAGCGCTGACAGACTGGCTGCATCGCCCCTTGCCCTCTGACCGCACCGGTTTTGAAGTGAACCTCAGGGGCTTAGACAATCTGGTGGCCGAAGTGCAACGGCTGCTGGTGGCTGCAACGTTGCCAACGTCCCAGGCCTCTTAGCTTTTTCAGGAGCCTGGGAGCGGGGCAGTCTTCCCCTACGCCTTCCCCCCT
>QBMN01000220.1 GCA_003241845.1 Shackletoniella antarctica
GCCTCCCCCACCGCCATTCTGCTGTTCTCCTGCCCCGACCAAAAGGGGCTGGTGGCCAAGATCGCCAACTTTATCTATGCCAACGGCGGCAACATTCTCCACGCCGACCAGCACCGTGACCCGGAGGCGGGGCTGTTTTTGTCGCGGCTAGAGTGGGAGATGGCAGGGTTTAACCTGCCCAGGGAAATCATTGGGGCGGCCTTTGGGGCGATCGCCCAACCCCTGGGGGCCACCTGGCAGCTGCACTTTTCTGACGATGTGCCCCGCCTGTCGATCTGGGTCAGCCACCAAGACCACTGCCTGCTCGACCTGCTCTGGCGGCACAAAGCCGGCGAGTTTAAGGCCGAAATTGCCCTGATTGTCAGCAACCACCCCCACCTCAGGCCGATCGCTGACCAGTTCGGTATCGCCTTTGAGCACCTGCCCATTACCAAAGACACTAAGACCGAGCAAGAGCAGCGCCAGCTTGAACTGCTCAAGCAACACAACATCGACCTGGTGGTGCTGGCCAAATATATGCAGGTGCTCAGCTCAGACTTTCTGCATCAGTATGATCGCGTGATCAACATTCACCACTCGTTTTTGCCCGCCTTTATGGGGGCCAACCCCTACCAGCGGGCCTTTCAGCGGGGGGTGAAAATCATCGGGGCCACCGCCCACTACGTCACCAGCGACCTCGACGAAGGCCCGATCATCGAGCAGGATGTGGTGCGCATCAGCCACCGCGACGATGTGAAAGAGCTAATTCGCAAGGGCAAAGATGTGGAACGCATGGTGCTGGCCCGCGCCGTGCGGCTGCACCTGCAAAACCGCACCCTGGTCTATGGCAACCGCACTGTGGTGTTTGCTTAGAAAAAAACCAAGACATTCTTCTAGAGGCTTGGCATGACTACTTTAATCCTTGAAACTGAACCACTTGCTATCTCCGTAGTCATAGATCATGAAAAACTGGTTGTTGAGCTGGCCGATGGTCGCAGCCTGGCGATTCCCCTAGCCTGGTACCCTCAATTGCTGCATGGGTCTCCCCAAGAAAGACGCGACTGGCCACTGCTGGGCGATGGCTATGCCATCGAATGGCCGCAGCTAGATGAACATATTGGCACCGAAGGATTACTGGCCGGAAGGCGCAGTAGCGAAAGCCAGCGATCGCTAGCCCGGTGGTTAGCAGCTCGCCAAGACTAAATTGTGATTGCCTGGCCTGTCCTACCGACTCTGCCCGCCGCTGAGCCAGGTTTGAATTTGACTCCAAACTGCATCGGGGCCGATGCCGAAGAGAAAATATAGGGCCAGCAGCAGAAAGGCTACCAGCAGCACGGTTTGAACGGTGTTTTTGATCAGCTTAAACACCCAGCCAAAGATGACGATCGCAATCACGATCGCCCCCAGTACAATCAGCAGCTCCACAGGTACCCTCCTATCCCATCGAAACAACGGTGGTCTGAACCAGGGATTCACTGACGCTGGTGGCCTCGGCCCTGGCCCACTGGTCGGCGGCGAGAATGTCGGCCAGCACCGGCTGGGTCACATTGTGGGAGCGGTGGCGATCGCACACCCCCTCAATCACCTTCGGAATCTCCAAAAAGTGGATCTTCTCGTCTAAGAATAGCGCCACCGCCTGCTCGTTGGCGGCGTTGAGTACGGCGGTCATGGTGCCCCCGGCGCGCCCGGCGGCGTAGGCTAAGTCCATGCAGGGGTATTTGGCGTGGTCAGGCTCGCGGAAGGTGAGGTCGCCCGCCTTGACCAGGTCTAGCGGCTCCCAGTCGGTGGCGATGCGATCGGGCCACGAGAGAGCGTAGAGCAGCGGCAGGCGCATGTCGGGCCAGCCCAGCTGAGCCAGCACCGAGGTGTCTTTCAGCTCAATCAGCGAGTGAATAATGCTCTGGGGATGGATGACGATATCGATCTGGTCGTAGTCCACCCCAAACAGGTAGTGGGCTTCGATCACCTCTAGCCCCTTATTCATCAGGGTGGCTGAGTCTACCGTGATCTTGCGGCCCATCGACCAGTTGGGGTGCTTGAGGGCATCGGCCACCGTCACCTGGGCCAGCTTCTCGGTGGGCCAGTCGCGAAAGGCCCCGCCCGAGGCCGTCAGCAAAATGCGCCGCAGCCCGTCGGCGGGCACCCCCTGGAGGCACTGAAAAATGGCCGAATGCTCGGAGTCGGCGGGCAGCAGCTTGACGCCGTGCTTTGCGACCAGGGGCAGCACGGCGGGGCCGCCCGCGATCAGGGTTTCTTTGTTGGCCAGGGCAATGTCTTTGCCCGCCTCGATCGCCGCCAATGTCGGCAGCAGCCCGGCGCAGCCGACAATGCCCGTCACCACCGCCTCGGCATCGCCGTAGCGGGCCACTTCGACCACCCCGTCGTCTCCGGCGAGAATCTGGGGCATCGGGTCCATGCCGGCCAGAGCGTCGCGCAGTTCTGCCAGTTTGGCCGGGTTACAGATGGCGACAATCTCGGGCTTAAACTGACGCACCTGCTGGGCCAGCAGTTCGACATTATTCCCTGCGGCGATGCCCACCAGGCGAAACTGGTCGGGGTGGTGCTCGACAATGTCTAGGGTTTGGGTACCAATCGACCCGGTTGATCCAAGCAGGGTAATGGCTTTCACGGCAATCCTCAACGGTGGGCGAGCGCTATCTTTAAGAATCTCACGGTGCGGTCTCTGGCCCAAGGTCTAAGCCAAACTTCTTACCCCAGCCCCTACAAAAACCCCACGGGGATCACCCCTAAGCAATTAACAAGATTTGATGACTGTATTGCTATCAATAACTACAGGAATAAAATAATTGGTAATATTGCTGGGGATTCTTCCCGCACACCTGAGCCTATCGATGACCCCCCATGGATCCTGTGGAACTGGTTTCAGTTGAAGTCGTTCAGCAAGTGGCCGAATATTTCAGCATTTTAAGTGAACCCATGCGGCTGCGGATTCTCAATCTGCTGCGGGAGGGCGAGAAATGTGTGCAAGAGCTGGTGGATGCGACCCAAACCAGCCAGGCAAACGTGTCAAAGCACCTGAAGGTGATGCTTCAGGCGGGCATTCTCAACCGCCGAACCGAGGGCACCTCGGCCTACTACAGCGTGGCCGACGAGCTGATTTTTGACCTGTGCGGTCTGGTGTGCGATCGCCTCGCCTGCCGCATTGAGGCCCAGGCCCAGCATTTCCGCAACTTTAGCCTGGCTACTCGTAGCTAGATGGGGCTATTCTTCGGCGGCTTGGCTATGGCCAAAGTATTCTTCTAGCACTTTGAGCGCCATGGGGGCAGCTACCGCACCGCCGCCACCGCCGTCGTGCTCGGCAAAGGTCACGACCACTATTTCTGGGTTGTCTAGCGGGGCATAGGCCCCAAACCAGGCGTGGGATAGCCCAGGGTCAGCCTCGGCGGTGCCGGTTTTGCCCGCAAAGGGAGGAATGTGGGGCACGTTCATAGCCGAAGCGGTGCCGCCGCTAATTACCTGGCGTAGCCCCCGGTGCAGAACGTCGATGGTAGCGTCGCTCAGCTCCAAAGATTCTTTCCAGTTGCGGTGCTCTTCGTTGTCTTTGAGCAGGTGCGGGGTGACCCGATAGCCGTCGTTGGCGACCACCGCAAACATGCCCGCCACCTGTAGGGAAGTAGCCTGCAAAAACCCTTGGCCGATGGACATGTTGATGGCGTCACCAATCATCCACGGGGTGTCTAGGGTCTCCTGTTTCCAGGCGTCGTCGGGCACCAGGCCGGCGCTTTCTTCAGTGGCAAGCTCAATGCCGGTTTTGCGGCCAAAGCCAAAGCGCCGGGTCATTTCGATCAGGGTGGGGCCGCCGATGCGCATCGCCACCTGGTAGAAAAAGGTATCGGCGCTCCAGGCCATGGCTCCGGTAAAGCCCAGGGGGCCAAAGCCCGCCCGGTTCCACTCGCCAAACTGAATGCCCCCCACCTGAATGTAGGGATAGGTGGGCAGCACGGTGTTGGGGGCATATTTGCCCGACTCGATCGCCGCCGCTGTGGTGACAATCTTAAAGGTGCTGGCGGGGGGAAACGCCTGGAGCGCTCGGTTCAAAAACGGGTGGTTGGCCCCCTGAAGCTGTGCCCACTGGGCCTCGGTAATGCGGGTGGTAAAAATGTTGGGGTCGTAGGTGGGCCAGCTGGCCATGGCCAAAACCGCGCCGTTGCGAGGGTCGATGGCGACGATCGCCCCCTGGCGATTGCCCAGCGCCGCCTCCGCCGCCCGCTGTAGATCAAGGTCAATGGTGAGCTGAATGTCTTGACCTGCAACGGCAGGTTTTTCGCCCAGAATGCTAATGACGCGTCCGGCGCTGTCAACCTCGACCTGCTGACCGCCCCAGGCGCCGTGGAGGGTGCTCTCAAAGGCCGACTCGGCCCCCATCTGGCCGACCACATCGCCCAGGCGATAGCCCTGTTCGCGGCGAGCGGTGAGCTGCTGGTCGGTGAGCTCGCCAGTGTAGCCGATCACGTGGGCGGCCAGGTCGCCGTTGGGGTAGTTGCGCACGGCTTCGGACTCTAGGCGCACACCGGGCAGATCGTTGGTGTATTCGGCGAGGGCTGTGGCCTGGGCAGGGCTAATGCCTCGGGCAATGGTGATCGACTCGATCGACTCGTAGCCCGCCTGTTCTAGGCGCTGCTGAATTTCTTCGGGCGGCATGCTGAGCACGGTAGAGAGGCGATCGACCACCGTGGGCCACTGGTCGCGGGGTAGGGCAATGGGCCAGATCGATACCGTGTGAGACAGGCGGCTACCGGCGAGAATCTTGCCGTTGCGGTCAAAAATGGTGCCCCGAGCCGGGCGTTTGGGCACCAGGCGAATGCGATTGGTGTCGGCCAGCTCGCGGTTGCGATCGCCATTCACCACCTGGAGCTGAAACAGCCGCAGCCCAAAGCCCCCCAGCATGATCACCGTCACCAGGGCCAGCAAAAACACCGCCTGAAAGCTGCGCCCCACGGTGCGACCGCGCAGCGTGTCTGGTACCTGGGGTAAATTTTGGAGTAGCGCCATGGGTATCAAACCTGATCCGGGTTCAGAAGCGGAGTTTTGTCTGCGAAAGCTATAGATCTCGAGCTGGACTGGGTATCACCTCGTTGAGATCCAGAAGTAGAATTTTGCCAGAGGGAGAGCTACAGCTGCCAAGCGATCCTTGGGCTAGCCCCGAGACAAAACTGGCAAAATTGGCCAGCTCCCATCTTATATCGCCCCAGGAGATCTATGCAGGGAAAGGTTGTCTTGCCGGTGGTGGTGCTGGGCCTGGTGGGAGTCGCAGCCTCAGCCTTTTTCCTAGTTCGCGAGCACACCCGCACCTACCGCCTGGTGCTGGCCTCGGGGGGCAGCACGGGTGAATACTACGCCTTTAGCCAGGCCTTTGCCGAGGTCGTAGCCCGCAACCACCCCACCATCGACCTGGAGGTGATAGAGACCAACGGCTCCGTAGAAAATATGGAGTTGATCAAGGACAACGCCGCCCAGCTAGCCCTGGTGCAGAGCGACACACCCGTGCAGCCGCCGGTGCGGGCGGTGGCGCTGCTGTTTCCCGAAATGTTTCACCTGCTGGCCCGAGCCGATGCCGGGATTGACTCTGTGGCTGACCTGCGCGGCAAGCGGGTGGCCCTGATGCCCGAGAACAGTGGCTCCTACGCGCTGTTTTGGCCCCTGGCGCAGCACTATGGGCTGACCGCAGAGACCATGACCACGCTGCCCATGCCCGCTGACCAGGCCAGTGCCGCCCTGGCGACGGGCGAGGTAGATGCCCTGTTTCGCGTCATTACCCTGGGCAACCCCGCCGTGGCAGAGCTGCTGCAAACCGACGCTATCCGGCTGACTGCGATCGATCAGGTCGATGCCCTGCGGCTGTCGTTGCCCTATCTCAATGCCCAGATAATTCCCAAGGGTACCTATAACGGGGGGCGGCCAATTCCGGCGGCTGACCTGCCCGTGGTCGCGGTGAATGCCCTGCTGGTGGCCCACGAAGACCTGCCCGCCAAGGTGGTGAACGCCCTGACCAGCACCCTGCACCAGCACCGCAACGAGCTGGTAGCGATCTACCCCCGAGCGGCGATGATTCGGCTCGACACGTCGGGCGACTTGGGCCTGCCCCTGCACCCCGGTGCCGAAGCGTTTTACCGCCAGGGGGAGCCAGAATTTTTGGTGGAGTACGCCGAACCCATGGCCCTGCTGCTGTCGGTGACGGTACTGGGGGCTTCGGGGCTGTTGCAGCTGCGATCGTGGCTGCTGGGCAAACAAAAAAACCGAGCCGACAGCTATAACCTAGAAATTCTCGCCCTGATCGACGTCATTGGCCAGGTTCAGTCTTTAGAAGAGCTATCGGCCCTGCGGAAAACCCTCTTCGACATTCTCAAGCAGGTGGTCATCGACCTCGACGTAGATCGCATCACCAGCGAGTCGTTTGAGTCATTTACCTTTCCCTGGGAGATCGCCAACAACGCCATTCGCCACCAGGAGGCCGTGCTGCAAAATCGCCAGGAATCTGGGCCAAAGCCAGAGGCTCGGGACTAAGGAACCTCGACTTAGGGAGGTCTCCAGGAAAGAATATACCCCCAGGTAGGGGCGCAGAGCCTGCGTCCTCAGGAGACCGCAAAATCCTTGGGTATTTTCGTTGCTAGAATTGCCCTTAGGATAGCGTTCCTCCCGGGGAGGAGCGGGTAGGTTAAACCCAATACAAGGCACCTGTGAACAGCACCTCGTCTGGGGCTGCGGTGCTCAGCTTCAGCCCAGCTCGGGCCTCGGGCTGGGGCTGAGCCGATACCGTGGGTGCCTTGGGCTGCGCGGCCTGGGGTTCTTCAACCGGGGCAGCAGATTCTGGGGCGATCTCCCCAGGCTGGGGGATGGGC
>QBMN01000221.1 GCA_003241845.1 Shackletoniella antarctica
CTCCCAGGCGGGGATGCTGATACCCGATACCCCCTTGTGACTTTTCAAGATCTGCTAAATCTGGTGCAAATCGAGCTGCTGACGCTGCCCAAAATCGTCATCTTTTTGGTGGCGGTGCTGCTGGCGCTGCTGGTGGGGCGCTATACCCCCGGCATTGTCGGGCTATTGCTCAATCGGTTTTCGCCGGGGCAGTCTAGCCCGATTAGCGAGCATTTTATTCGGCCTGAGCGGGGGGCATTTAAGCTGGCGGGTACGCTGCTGCTGATCTCTCTGTCGATGGTGTGGCTGCAAGCAGACTATCCGGGGCTGCATGCCTTCTTTCGACCCTTTGTAGATTTGGCCACCATCGCCAGCGTGGCCTGGCTGGTGTCGCGGCTGTTTCGCCAGGTGGTGCGGATCTATGGCATTGGCCTGCTGCGGCGACTGGGGCGCGAGGTCGATGAGCTGCTGCTGGTGTTTGAGACGCTGGTGAATGTGGTGATTGGCTTTATTGCGGTGCTGGCCTTTGCCCAGAGCCAAAGCTTTAATCTGATCGGTCTGATTGCCAGTCTGGGCATTGGCGGCATTGCCATCGGGCTGGCGGCGCAGACGATCTTAGAGCAGCTGCTGAGCACCATTGTGATCTACCTCGATCGCCCCTTCATTCCCGGCGAATACATTCGCCTGCGGGATGGGCAGCTGTGCCGGGTGGAGTCGGTGGGGCTGCGATCGACCAAAATTCGCACGGCGGCCAAGAGCACGCTGATCATTGTGCCCAACTCGATTTTGATCAAGGAAGAGATCGAAAACATCAGCCGGGCCAAGAAGGTGATGGTGCTCTTGTATTTGGATTTTGTGCGATCGCTCTCCGAAGAAGACGCCGCCCTGGTCAAGCAGGTGGTGACCAAATCGACCAACTCGCTGTTTGGCATTGATCCCGGCAGCACCAGCATCACCTTCTCCGGCGGCGCGGCAGATACCAACGGCAGCAGCAGCCGATTTAGCGCCAGCCGAGCACGGGTGACCTTCTTTATTTTGGGCTCTAACGACAACTCCATCCAGCTGCGCAAGCGCCTGCTAGAGTTAGCCAACGACAGCATCGCCGAGCAGCTGCGCCGCTACAGCATCGAGTTCACCGTTCAAGACCCCACCATCTACGTCGAATCCCCCATCACCCTTTAATACCTCCGATTAGCAAAATTTATGGTTGAACCATTGTGCGCTCCGCCGAAAATGCTATGGTTTTAATCATAGATTTTTTGTCGATGAAACGATCCATACCATTTATTAATTTCAATAAAAGGATTTAGGTGCTGCGATGGGCATCACAAATCACATCAGCTTCCGCCACTGGCGCGGAGACTTGTCTGGGGGCATCACCGCCGTGGCGATCGCCCTGCCAGTGGCGCTGGCCTTTGGCGTAGCATCTGGTGCTGAAGCCGCCTGTGGCCTCTACGGCGCGGGTTTATTTGCGGCCTTGTTTGGCGGCACCCAGACGCTGGTTTCAGAGCCCACCGGGCCGATGACGGTGGTGTTTTCCCTGGCGGTGCTGTTCCTGGTGGGCAAAACGGCGCTGTCGGGCCTTGCCCCACCTGGGGGTAGCGGCAGCGCTGACCCTGGAAAATTTTATGCCCACAGACTAACCCGCACCGAGGCTCTGAAGGTATCCCTGCGGCGGCTAGCGGCGATGGATGGGGTAGATTCACCCCGTATTGCTGCCGAAGCCAGGCATGGCAGCGAACCAACCCAATTCATGAGAACAACGTCATGGCAGCCCAGCCGTATTTAGTATCACCCTCAAACCTAAAGGTATCGGGCCTAAAGGTATTACTTGCCACCCTAATATTGCTGGGAATTTTCTTCCGATTTGCAAACCTAGACAAGAAAATCTACTGGCATGATGAAGCCTACACCTCCCTGCATCTGTCTGGGTATTCAGTTCGGGAAATGAAGCAGGGATTGTTCAATGGCCGACTGCTAACGGTAGATGATATTCAGCGGTATCAACGTCTCAGCCCTGACAGAGGTGTTTCTGACACCGTCGCTTTGCTGGCCACCTATGATGCTCAGCATCCGCCGTTGTACTACGCCTTGGCCCGACTCTGGGCCGGTCTTTTTGGGGATTCTGTCTCCTCTATTCGAGGTGTTTCAGCGCTGCTGAGCTTATTGGCTTTGCCCTTTGCCTATTGGCTGGGGTGGGAACTTTTTCAATCGTCCGTGACTGCTTCTATCCTGACTGGATTGATCGCAATTTCTCCTTTTCATATCCTGTATGCCCAGGAGGCGAGAGAATATGGGCTGTGGATGGCGATGACTCTATTTACCTGTGCGGCTCTGCTGAGGGCGTTGCGCAAGCCGTCCTACGTTAATTGGGCTATCTATGCCCTCAGTCTCACCCTTGGGCTCTATACCTATTTGTTCACGGTCTTAGTGGGGCTGGCCCATGGAATTTATGTGGTTGTGATGGAGCGCTTTAGGATGACCAGGGTTGTAATGGCCTATTTGCTGGCCACGGGGGCTAGTGGTTTGCTCTTCGCACCTTGGTTAATGAGTCTTGTGGTTAACTCCTCACGAGTTATCAGATCGACCGCTTGGCTGGCAGAGCCGCGATCGCTGCCTGGTCTGGTGCGATCATGGATTGCTGATGCCACGCGCATTTTCGCTGACTTTAATTTAGGTTCTAGCGATCCGCTGATCTTATCGTTGCCGATTTTACTGGTGTTGGCTGCGGTGATTGGTTATGCGCTAATTTTTTTATGCCGCAAAACCCCTCCTCAGGTCTGGCTATTCGTGCTGCTGCTCGGTGGGGTTACCGCCTTGTTTTTAATCATTCCTGATGTGGTGTTTGGGGGGCATCGCTCTAGCATTAGTCGTTATCTCATTCCCACTTGGCTGAGTATTCAAATAGCTGTGGCTTACTGGTTGGGTTTTGGGGCGGGCGATGCATCATATAAACTGCTGCAAAAAATTGCGATCGCATTTATTCTTTCTGCAAGCCTGCTGTCAAATATTGTTAGCATGCAGTCTGACACCTGGTGGATTAAGTACAGTAGTCAACATCACTTAGAAACAGCTCAAATTATCAATCAAGCCGAGCAGCCTCTGCTGATCAGCAGCGATTTTTATAACAACAAGGGCGAATTGTTGTCGCTCAGTCATAGCCTAGAACAACACGTTACCCTATTACTTGTGCGCGAGCCCCAATCTCCCCAGGTTCCTGATGGATTTAGTGACGTATTTTTGTTCAATCCATCGCCAGATATGCAAGATAGCCTGAAGGCCGATGGCTACTCCGTAGAGTCTATAGATGGGAATGGGATGCTCTGGAAGGCGACGTAAGTGGCGGCCCGAAGTCCTCATGAAATTGCCCATTCTCAAAAAACTTCCCACTGTTCAGTTTACTAAGGCCAGTTTACTAAGGCCAGTCTAATAAGGTGACGACAATCAATGCTCCACGCCTGCGTCTACGCCACGATTTTGCTGGGTTTTTTCGGCATCATCTTTAAAGAAAACCTGGTGATGAAAATCATTGCCATGGATGTGATGAGCACTGGAGTCATCGCCCTGTTTGTGCTGGTGGCAGCCAGAACTGGGGTACGCACGCCCATCGTGGGGATCTTGCCCAGGGATGGCTACGCCGACCCGGTGCCCCAGGCGGTAATCTTGACGGCGATCGTGATTGGGTTTTCGATCCAGGCGCTGATGCTGGTGGGGGTGATGAAACTGGCCCGCGACAACCCCACCCTAGAAACCCGCGCCATTGAGGAGGAGTATCGGTGATCATCAACGGCACCATTTTATGGCTGGCGCTGCCCTTTTTTGTGGGGTTTACGGTGTATTTGCTGCCGGGGACGGCGCGCCTGCTCACCCTGGGAGTCACCCTGGTCTCGCTGGCCTATGCTATGGCACTGTTTGGCCAGCCAGCCCCCCTCGATTTGCACCTACTCGACAGCTTTGGCGTCACCCTGCTGGCCGACGACCTCAGCGCCTACTTCATTCTCACCAATGCCCTAGTGACGGCGGCGGTGATTCTCTACTGCTGGGATACGAGCAAGACCGCTTTTTTTTACACCCAGGCGATCATTCTGCACGGCAGCGTCAATGCGGTCTTTGTCTGTGCCGACTTGATCAGCCTGTACGTGGCGCTGGAGGTGATTGGCATTGCGGCGTTTTTGCTGATTGCCTACCCCCGCCAAGACCGCAGCCTTTGGGTAGCCCTGCGCTACCTGTTTGTCAGCAACACCGCCATGCTGTTTTACCTGGTGGGGGCGGCGCTGGTGTACCAGACTCACCAGTCCTTCGCGTTTACAGGGCTGCGCGGTGCCCCCACCGAGGCGGTGGTGCTGATTGTGCTGGGGCTGCTGGTGAAGGGTGGGGTTTTTGTGTCGGGGCTGTGGCTGCCCCTCACCCATGCCGAGGCCGAAAGCCCCGTGTCGGCCCTGCTGTCGGGGGTGGTGGTGAAGGCGGGGGTGTTTCCGCTGGTGCGCTGTGCGCTGCTGATGGAGGAGCTAGACCCGCTGCTGCGGGTGTTTGGGGTGGCCACGGCGCTGCTGGGGGTGGTCTACGCCCTGGTCGAAACCGACGCTAAGCGGGTGCTTGCCCTGAGTACGGTGTCTCAGGTGGGCTGGGTAATAGCGGTACCCCCGGCGGCAGGGGTCTATGCCCTAGCCCACGGGCTGGTGAAAGCGGCGCTGTTTTTGACTGTGGGCAACCTGCCCAGCCGCGACCTGACTGTGCTTCAGCAGCGGCCCATGGCTACCAGCCTGTGGCTGCCGTTGATGGCGGGCAGTGTGGCGATCGCAGGCTGCCCATTATTTCTGAGCTTTGGAGCCAAGGCGTTTACCCTAGAGTACGCTCTACCCTGGCAAGGGATCATGCTCAACGTGGCCGCTGTGGGCACGGCCTTGGTCTACGCTAAATTTCTGGTGTTGCCCCATCGGCGCGACGCGACCTCAACGGCCAAGCTGGGTCTATGGACGGCTCTGGCACTGCTGCTGGGCTCGCTGCTGCTGGCCAATGTGGTGTATTTAGAGGCCTACACCGGGCCAAAGGTGCTCAAGGCGCTAGCGGTGATCGGTGGTGGCCTGCTGTTTCACCGACTGGTGGTGCAGCGATTTAGGTTTACCCTGCCTCAGGTTCTAGAAGACTTTGAACACCTAATTGGGGGCATGAGTGTGATGGTGGTGGTGCTGTTTCTGATGGTGGGGTCATGGCTGGCTATCTAAACCTGATTTTGCGGCTGACGATCTGGTTTTTGCTCACCGACGATCTGAGCTGGGCCAACATTCTCATTGGGGTGACGGTGTCGCTACTGCTGCCTCGGGGGGCGACCAACCCCGGCACGCTCAAAGACTGGCTGCGCACGCTCTGGGAGGTGGTGGTGGCGATTCCCCAGGCCTATAAAGAGGCCTTTGAGATCATGATCTGGCCCCACCGCCATGAGGTGGTCACGGTCGATCTCGCTAAGCCCCGGCGCAGCCCCGGCCTGCTGTTTCTCGATATCTTTTTGATTACCTTTACCCCTAAAACCATTGTGCAGCGCTACCGCGAACAGGGTTGGTACGAGGTGCACCGCATTCAACGGGAGGAAGTGCCATGACTCTAGTGCTCATCGCCATGATCGGCGCACTGCTGATTCCAATGATTGAGGCGCTGCGCGATGACGACATCTGGCAGCGGATGCTGGCCTTCGCCAGTATTGCCACCAAAACCTCGGTGATGATTTTGGTGATTGCGCTGCTGCAAGACGACCGGATGATGGCCCTGGTGGGGGTGATCATTCTCAGCGTGGGCAATGCGGCGCTGATGCTGCTGGCCCAAATTATTAGGCGGGTCAATGACGTGATGGAGGGGTGAGGGATGGTTAACTTTCTTAGCTACACCTGCATTGTTGTGGGCCTGGTGTTTTGGTATTGGGGCACCTGGCCGCTGCTGGGGCAGCGGTCGGTGCTGTACAAACTCCACGGGCTGTCGGTGGCCGATACCCTGGGGTCAATGGCGATCATCGTCGGGCTGCTGCTGCGGATTCCCCAGGAGTGGCCGCTGCTGGTGCTGGCGCTGATCTCCCTGGCGATTTGGAATACGGTGCTGGGCTACGTGCTGGCCTACTGCTCGACGGAGGACCGTGGCTATGATGGATAGCCTCAGTCTGGACAACTTCAGCTATGTCTACGCCATTATGCTGCTGCTGCCCCTGGCGGCGGCGATGGTGCTCTTTCAGCAAAACCCCTATCAGGCGCTGGTAATGCGGGGCATTTTGGGCGCGGTGGCGGCGCTGATCTACGCCATGCTGGGCGGGGCCGATGTGGCGCTCACTGAGGCGTTGGTGGGCACGATGCTGGCGATTACCCTCTACGCCGTGGCGGTGCGATCGTCGTTGGTGATGCGTCTGGGGGTGTTAGAAGCCGAAGAGGTAAAGGATAGCCTGCAGTGGCAGTCGCTGCTCGACTACCTGCGGGCTAGGCTAAAGCGCTACCAGCTGCGGCTGGAGCTGGTGCCCTACGCTGACAGAAAGGCCCTGCAGCATGCCCTGGCGGAGAAGGCGATCCACAGTATCTGCCTGAGCAAAGGTAAGCTGGGCCTGGGAAACGAAGCTAGGCCAGAGGAAAATGGGCCAGAGGAGAATGGGCCAGAGGAAAATCACCCCTGCCCTACATCCCTAAACCATCCGCCTTACCAGATCACGACCCGAGTACCCCGCCTCTACGAGATTTTGACGGCAGAACTGCCGCCAGCGATGGCCAAGGTGATGGCCGCTGAAGCCGCTAAAACCACGACCGGCGCGGGCGATCGCCCCCCCTTGACCACCCCCCCCGCCC
>QBMN01000222.1 GCA_003241845.1 Shackletoniella antarctica
AGTGAAGCCTATGCGGCTCTGCTCAGCGTGATTGAAACCTGTCGCCGCCGGAACCTATCCCCCTGGCCTTACTTAGCCGAGGTCATTGCGCTCAGACGCAAAGGACTACCGGCTCCTCCGGTTCCTACGCCCCTATCTCAGGCCGCTTAAGCAAGGTTGTCTGCCGGGGGGGGGAGTGAACCTTTACCCACAATCACATAACGGGTTAAGACCCTCATCACCTCATTAACCTTACCTGTCGGTACAGGCTTACTCCATTCCCGCACCTCTGCAAAGCCAACCCGGTACAGCTCATGGATCACTCGTTCTATGGCGTAGGCGGAACCTGTGAGGGTGAGCAAGACTTTTTCTCTCCCAGGTTCGGCAGTCGGTTCTATAGTGAACGCTGCTTTGGTATCGGTGCCGGGAAGGCTTGAAGCAAGAAAGGCTTGAGGCATAGAGATTATCGTCCTTAAGAGTGTCACAGTCCATTTGGCATGTAGACCAAAATAACACAGTCCATTTGGCATGTATACTCAACATCCTGCTTCTGAGACGATTAGAAGCATGGGAAGAGCAGGCACAGCATTGAAAACGGTTCTAGAGAAGTACGAGATTAGCCAGGGCAGATTAGCCACCGTGATGGGTATTGGCTCGTCAAACGTCTTTAGGTGGGCTAACGAGTTACGCGATCCAAGCTCTGAGACAGTATTGGCGATCATTCGAGGACTTTATAAGATTGATGCAGCAGCAGCCGAAGAATTTAAGGCTTTATATCTTCGAGATTTAGATACTGAAGGCTAAACGGCTCACGAAACGAGCCATTGCTATCTGAGCAAGAGCAAAGATGGTTACTCTCCATTGATAGCGGTGTAACCCGGTAGGTTCTACTGGGTTACTTATTTTTTTAGGTCGAACTTGTTAAAACGGTAGGGATATCCGAACATGCGATCATTGGGCTAAGGGCGATCGCATTCTTCGGTCAAGATTGAACCATGCAGATGATCTCGCCGCGCCAGGTGCAGCACTGGGCCAAGAGCTACAAGGACAGAGTCGAAAAGTTGATCAAGGCCGGGAAGATGCATTCGGCTGGACTGGAGGCGCATCGCTGCTGGCCCTCTACTTTGTGCCCGCCGCCTACGTGCTGATCAAGCGCGGGAGTCGGGCAAGGGGTGATCGCCCCCCGACTGAAGCCTCTGACCACCGTCTGCTGGAGCATACCCCTGGGTAAACCAGGCCGGGTCGGCTCTGTCGATGCCGCTCCGGCCTGGCTTACATGTTCTCACTAAACAGAACTCTGCTGAATCTCTGTATACAATGAACTGTATACAGAAAATATTGCGGTTTTATGATGGGCTGTAACGTTTTCTGGAGTCAGGTTTCTGGAATCAAACCTTTCATCTCCTCACCGCACTTCCCCTTTTGAGCACCCATGACCCGCTTACAAACCCTTAGCATCAACGGCAAACGCCTCAGCCAAAGCCTCGACGACCTGGCTCAAATCGGGCGGCTTGACAACGGCGGCATCTGTCGGCTGGCCTTTAGCCCAGCTGACAGGCAGGGGCGCGAGCTGGTGCGACGGTGGCTGGTCGAAGCGGGCCTGAGCACCTGCATTGATACCGCTGGCAACCTGATTGGTCGCAGGCCCGGTCGGCTCAGTGCTCCGGCGATCGCCACCGGGTCGCACATCGACACCGTGCCCTGCGGCGGCAAGTTTGACGGTACCCTAGGCGTCCTGGCGGGCATCGAAGTGGCCCGCACCCTGCAAGAAAGCAACATTACCCTCGACCACCCCTTTGAGGTGATTGTCTTTGCCGACGAAGAAGACACCATGATCGGGGGCCGTGCCATGGCCGGTACCGCCAACCTCACTGCCGCCGACTACCACCGCAAAGACGGTCGCCCCATCGACCAGTGCGTCAACGCAGCGGGCGGGAACTGGGAGCAGCTGCCGCTGTCGCGGCGCACCCGCGACGACATCTGCGCCTTTGTCGAGCTGCACGTCGAGCAGGGCGGCGTGCTCGAAACCGCCCAAAAGCAAATCGGCGTCGTGCAGGGCATCGTCGGCATGCAGCGCTACCAGATTCACATTGCCGGGCGGCCCAACCACGCGGGCACTACCCCCATGGATCAGCGCCAAGACGCCCTGGTGGCGGCGGCTCAGGTGGTGCTGGTGATCAACCGTTTGGGCAAACGCCCCCCCGCCCAGCAGGTGGCGACGGTGGGTGCCCTTCAGGTGTGGCCCAACGCCGACAACATTGTGCCGGGCCAGGTGCAGTGCAGTATTGATGTGCGCGACCTCAACCAGCATGTGATCAATGACCTGATCGACGATCTAAAAGAAGAACTGCGGCTGATTGCCCAGAATACCGACACCACAATCGAAATCGTCCCCCAGCTGAATGTCGCCCCTAGCCCGGCGGCAGATCATATTCAGTCGATCATTGCGGAGGTGAGCGGCCGCTTTGGCCTCAGCTCTATGGCCCTGCCCAGCCGCGCCGGTCACGACGCCCTCGAAATGGGCCGATTTACCGACATGGGCATGATTTTTGTGCCCAGCGAGGGGGGCTTTAGCCACTCGGAAGTAGAGTACACCACCCCCGAGGATTGCATGAACGGGGCCAATGTGCTGCTAGAGACCGTGCTGCGGCTCGATCGCCACTATCGCTAGACTGCCAGCCCGCGGCTGGGCTGGTGGGATGGGCGATCGCACGCCGTCAACAAGCCAAGTATGCAAGCATCACCACTGCCCGTCATTCCCGCGCAGGCGGGAATCCACTAGAGAGTATGGTGCGCGGCCTGGATTCCCGTTTTCACGGGAATGACAGCCATTGACTGCGGCTTCGGATGGATTCCCGTTTTCACGCCTATGACAGCCTTGTACGTTCTCATAGCCGTGAACCATCTGGGCTAAGGGAATATCTGCTCTCAGGAAACGCCAGGGTGTTGACGTTATAGTTAAGTCAGTACTCCTACACAAATCGCAATCATTCCTATGGTTTTCTTTGGTCTCGGCAAAGGCAAAAAATCTGAAATGCCCCCCGCTAGCGATGCGCTACCCGGTCGGGCTACCCCCATGGCCGTGCCCGACAAGCACTATGTCAACGGCAACCCTCTGGTACCGCCCTTCCCGGCGGGCATGGAGCTGGGCCTCTTTGGCTTTGGCTGCTTTTGGGGGGCTGAGCGCAAATTTTGGCAGCTAGAGGGGGTCTACACTACCTCGGTGGGCTACGCCGCTGGCTACACCCCCAACCCCACCTATCAAGAAGTCTGCTCGGGGCAGACGGGCCACAACGAGGTGGTGCAGGTCGTCTTCGACCCCGCCGTGGTTAGCTATGAGCAAATTCTCAAAACCTTTTGGGAAAGCCACAACCCCACCCAGGGCATGCGCCAGGGCAACGACGCGGGCACCCAATATCGCTCTGGCATCTACGTCTACTCTGAGGCCCAGCGCCAGCTGGCAGAAACCTCAAAGCAGGCCTACGAAGTGGCCCTCAAAGCGGCTGGCTACGGCCCTATCACTACCGAAATTCTAGAGGCACCGGAGTATTACTACGCCGAGGCCTACCACCAGCAGTATCTGGCGAAAAACCCCGGTGGCTACTGCGGCCTCGGCGGCACCAATGTGTCTTGCCCAGTAGGCTTGGCGGTATAGCGCTCGAGCTTGATGCGCCGTATCTGAGGAAACTCCTCAGGGTGCGGCGTTAACCTTCCATGTAGAGGTTTTCACTCGGGCGAAGTGCATCACGATGATCCCCCCCGCCCCTCTTATTAAGGGCGGTACAGAGCGTAACCCCACTGTGACAACAATAGATGAGACAGCCAGGGACTGGGGGGATTTAGAATTGATCTAGTGTGTACTTCGCTAAATCGGGAACCGCTACAGTCAGAGTTCACGGAAACAGCGCCATGTGTGGGCGGTTTAGCCTCAATCAAACCGGCGATGACCTGGCGGCGGCTTTTCACCTCAAGGCAGTGCCGCCCGTAGCCCCGCGCTACAACATTGCCCCCACCCAGCCCGTTGCTGCCGCAGTGGCCACCGCCGATCACCCAGAGCCCTACTTTGAGCTGCTGCGCTGGGGGCTAATTCCCAGCTGGGCTAAAGATCCGGCGATCGGCAATCGATTGATCAATGCCCGTGCCGAAACGGTGAGCGAAAAGCCCTCGTTTCGGGCTGCATTTAAGCGCAGGCGCTGCCTGATCATGGCCGATGGGTTCTACGAATGGCAGCAAAGGGCCAGCCGTAAGACCAAGCAGTCCCACTATATTTTTCTCAAAGGGCATCAGCCCTTTGCCTTCGCCGGGCTGTGGGAGCACTGGAGCGACCCCGTCAGCGGCGGCGAGCTGCAAACCTGCACCATTCTGACCACCGCGCCCAACGAGCTGATGGAGCCGATCCACAACCGCATGCCGGTGATTTTGCCGACTGCCGACTACGCCGCCTGGCTCGACCCGAGCTACGACCAGCCCCAGACGCTTCAGGCTATGCTGCGGCCCTACGCGGCGGCGGCGATGGAGCGCTACCCCGTCTCGACGCTGGTGAACAAGCCCCAGCATGATTTGCCAGCCTGCCTCGAACCCCTCGATGCTGATGATGTCGAGCTTTAGGTGGGCTGTCTAGGTCGGCGATATACAGCAGCCGTCAGCGTGCAGCGGCTGAGGGTTCAGCATGCCCAATCGCAGATTGTGGTGCTGTCGATCTTGCCGACTCGGCTGCCCCATATTCCTCAGCCGGTGGTGCGGCAGGTCAATCAGCAGATTGCGATCGCAGTGCAGCGACGAGGGGCCACGTTTGTCGATCTTCAGCCCGCCTTTGTGGATGGCCAGGGCCTGCTGCGGGCCGACCTCACCACCGATGGCCTACACCTCAGCCCGCAGGGGTATGGTCTATTGGCCAGCTATCTGGGCAGGCTTTAGATTAGATCGCTTTAGGCTAGAGCTTCCATCAGCCAGCGCATGGGGGTGGTGTCGCAGGGCAAATGCATCCTCCCATAGCCTGGGGGCGACTGATTAGCGCGATCGCTAGCCCATCAACATGACGGTATCGATGACGTGGATAATGCCGTTGTCGGCCTCGATGTCAGCGGCTAGCACCGTGGCATTTTTTACCTCAAAACTCCCATCGCCATCACTCCCATCGCTATCAAAGGGGCCGTCGATGGGGATGGGCGCACCTTCGAGGGAGTCCACCGTGCCGAGGGCGATCAGCTGATCTTGGGTGTATTTGCCCGCCACCACGTGAAACTTGAGAATGCGGGCCAGCTGGGGCGGGTTTTGTACCAGGGTTTGCACCGTACCGGCGGGCAGCTTGGCAAAGGCGGCATCGTTGGGGGCAAAGACGGTGAAGGGGCCAGGGCTTTGTAGAGCTTCGACCAAGCCGGCAGCCTGGACGGCGGCGACCAGGGTAGAGAAGCCTTCGTTGTTGACGGCGATATCGACGATGGTAGGCATAGTTGGGGTGGTGGGATGGCGAGAGGGCGGGGGAAGAAGATCCCAGGGTTCTTGAAGAACCCTGGGATCTGGTGGATTAACGATACTCCTGGTGCTGAACATCCTTCAGCCGAGCTTCGGGGCGGACAAAGCGATCCAGCTGGGCCTCGAAGAACTGGCGGTTGGTGGCTAAGTGACGAGGATTTTGGTCATCCAGCGGATAGTGCAGCGCCGCCCGCAGCGCCTGGATCACCGCTGAGGTGACGTTGTACATGGATCGCTGGAAGGTAACGCCGAGCTGAATCAGCATGTCGTCTTCACCCCGGCAGTGCTTGTTGTAGTCATCGAGCAAATACTGGGGCAAAAAGTGCAGCATGTCTTGCATCAGCAGGGTGGGGGGAATGCCCGCGCTACCGACGGGAAAGACATCGGCGTAGAGAATGCCGTAATGGAACTCGTTTTGATCCTGGGGCACCTGCCCGGCCTGGGCATTGTAGGATTTGGTGCCCCGGAAGGGAGCAGTGCGGTAAAACACCGCTTCCACGTAGGGCAGGGCCGCTTCATAGAGCCAGGTGAACCCGCAGGATTTGGGGATTAGCTCAAAGCATTCATCCCCTACATAGACGTGGTGGTAGATAGGGCGACCAGCCACAGCAAAAATGCCGTTGACCAAGAAGTTCATGGCGTCGGGAACGCCCGCAAAGCCGCCCTCATCGTAGATGTCGCTCATTTCAAAAAATACCGGGGCCATGACTTCCCAGAACAGGCCCAGGTTTGAGTAGTAGGAGAGTTCGCGGCACTTTTCGTAAAACATCTCGGGAAAGAGCTTATGCAGCCCCAGCATGACGGGGTTGCCCTTGAAATAAGCGCGGATGGCGCGATCGCACGCCGCCTTATACTCCTCCGTATATAAATAGTCGTTGAACCGCCCGCCCATATCCTGGTGCCACAGCATCGCCTGCATACAGGCTTCGGCAAACTCCATATTGACGCGATCGTGCCAAAGGTGGTGGAACAGCTTGGGCAGCTTGCGTTTCAGCTCGCCCTTTTCCATAAACTCCAGCAGCTCAGGATGAGCCGTGGCTTCCCCCCGCCAAATGCGCAGGTCGGCAGTGTCGCCTGCGTAGTGGTTGGGCAGATCGAGGTATTCCTGCGGCAAAAAGTACTTAAAGGCGGGCACCGGGTTGAGAAACACCCGCTCAGCAATGTAGAGCAGATCGCGCCAGTAGAAATCCATCGGCACGGCGTAGGCCTTGTAGATGCCGATGATCTGCATTAGGTTTTCAGGTGTGTCGGGGAGCA
>QBMN01000223.1 GCA_003241845.1 Shackletoniella antarctica
GGCGGCGTCATAGCTGGCGATCGCCTCCTCATAGCGGCCCAAGTTCCCCAGCGCAACCCCTTTACTGTTGAGCGCGGCGTGCTTGTCGGGTTTGATGGCCAGGGCGGCGTCATAGCAGGCGATCGCCTCTTCATAGCGGCCCAAGTTAAACAGCGCATACCCTTTGTTGTTGAGCGCTTCGTGATAGTCGGGTTTAATGGCTAAGGCGGCGTCATAGCTGGCGATCGCCTCCTCATAGCGGCCCAAGTAATACAGCGCAATCCCTCTGTTGTAGAGCGCTTCGTGCTTGTCGGGTTTAATGGCTAAGGCGGCGTCATAGCTGGCGATCGCCTCTTCATAGCGGCCCAAGTTAAACAGCGCATACCCTTTGTTGTAGAGCGCTTGGTGATCGTCGGGTTTAATGGCCAGGGCGGCGTCATAGCAGGCGATCGCCTCCTCATAACGGCCCAACTCATCCAGCGCAATCCCTTTGTTGTAGAGCGCTTCGTGCTTGTCGGGTTTAATGGCTAAGGCGGCGTCATAGCTGGCGATCGCCCATTTAAATTGTTGATCGGCAGCAGCAAGATTTCCTGCCTCAAAGTAAAGCTCGAATTTCGTTTCTGGGGAATGGCCACCCTCTGCTAGCAGATCTTCAGTTTCTAGCAGGCGTTCGCGGCGCTGCTGGGGTGTCCAGCTGAGGTATTCGCCATAGTCGCCCTGCAACACCTGCTCGGTCTTTTGCCGCACCTCGTCGGGCGAACCCACAAACTCCCACACGCCTGATCGCCAGTCAAAGAAATCTGCCGCGCGGCGAATCAGGTATTTCATCGCGTAGAGCGGCACCAAAAACACAAAGCAGGTGTTAAACGTGTCGCGAAACTTTTCGCGTTGCAAATTTAGCTTGCCGAGCAGCTTGGGCACCGTGTCTTTGGCGTAGTAGTCGCCCTCGCTGCCGTAGCCCGGTTTAATGTAGGGCACCAGCGACTTCTCTAGCCCGGTGACAAACAGCACGTTGGTCTTAGCGATCTCCGGCAGGGCGGCGACGGTGTCGTAGAGGTCATCCACCTCGCCCTCTAGGCGCAGCACATCCACCGTTTTGTCGGCAATGTCGGCCTGCACCCGCTGCATCAGCCGTTCGCCCTCGGCGGGGGCGCACTGCACAAACAGCAGGCCAAACCCCTTCGCCCATTGCAGCGATCGCACCAGCGCCTCATAGTCCTCCGCCGCCGAAGCAGTGAGGTCTTCATCCCATTCGGTTAGCTCAGGTTTCGCCATAGAGCATTGCTTCGTTGAGTGAGGTCTATCTCATGGGTGGATTGATCCCCCCAATTCTCTGCCGTTAGAGATTCACTCTAATACCCCCCTTTTTAAGGGGGGAAGGGGGGATCGTCTTGAGGTAAGTACATGGACAGAATTATTTGACTTAGGGCTTGGGGGGAACACCCCCAATAAAAGGCCGCAGCCCTTTAAGCCCCAATTACATGCTGAATTTAATTGTGTCCACCTACTTATCTCATCGCGGGTTGTAGGGTGCATTCGCGAAGCAATGCACCAACTAAGCAAGCAGTGGAACCCAACAGCGGGGACAGTTGCGTTGGGTTACGCTAGCGCTGCACCTACCTATGCCTCTAGTTTATCTAATGCCGACTGAAACTCCTTCACGCCGTGCAGCAGCGGGTGCACATCGCGCCAGCAGACAATCTCGCCCTCGCCATCAAGGTAGCGATATTCTAAAATGCAGCGGTTAAACAGCAGGTCGCGGTGGGCCTCGTCATTCAAAATCTCTTTGGTCTGCCACACCCTAGCCAGCAGCCCCCACTGGTTGTCATACACCGCATTGCGGTAGGTGTTGCGGGCCTTGGTAATCGACAGCCGCACCGCCTTTTTGCCAATCGGCAGCACCGTAGTCTGCTTAATCGCCTCCTGGGCCATCAGCATCAGGTTTCGCATGTGGCCGCCGCTCATCAGGCAGAGCTGGTCGAGGGTTTCGGCATCGTCAAAGATATCGCCCACTAGCTGCGCGTCAGCGCTCACCGCCTCGGCGTGAAACACCCGCTGGCGCACCAGCTCGCGCATAATCTCTAGCCCCGGTTCGCACACCTGGCCCGCCTGGTCGCGCACCATCACCATCGGCAGCACCTGAATCTCGGCATCGTAAATGTCGCGCAGGTCGGGGGCACGGCCCGAATACACCAGCGAAATCGGCACGGTGTAGATGATGTGGCAGTCCAGCATTTTGAGCTGTTCGCTGCGATCAACAAAAATCTGCTCGTGGTTGCTGGGTTCGTTTTCTCGCAGAATGGGCGGAATGCGATCAAGGCTATCGACAATCAGCACCAGCTTGTGGGTAGTGCGCTGGGGCGTTTGGGCGATCGCCTCCGTAATAAACGTATTCAGCGCCTCAATCAGCGACGGCGTATGCGGCTCGACAATTTTGCGAATTTGGGCGCGGGCCGTGGGGCTGACCTTGAGCGTAGTGGTGAGCTTGCTAAAGGGCACCTCGGCATTGATGCTGTCGAAGCCGACCTCGCTCTGCATGGCATCGACCAGCTCGGTCTTGCGCGACTGTAGCCACTGCTGAATGGGTTTCTGGTTGCCCTGCAAGTCTTTCAGCAGGTTGCGGGTGCAGGCCAGCAAAATGTCGGTATATTGCGCGTCTTCGGGGTCGATGTCGGCCTCTTCGGCGGCAAAGTAGACGACCCGGTAGCCGTCTTTCTCTAGGGCATCTTTGAGCCGCAGCAGCTCAGTCGATTTGCCTGCGCCCCGGTGCCCGGTGTAGAGCTGGTGGGTGATGCGATCGCTGTAGGTAATCTGCCGCCCCACATCCACCAAGATATTTTCTTCGCCCCGCACCGCGCTGCAATTGACATACACCGGATCGCCAGCGGGCAGCGGCTCAAAGGGGTCAAAGGCGTTGTAAATGCTGCGCAGAATCTCGAAGTCGGTAGGCATGGCCGGGGCCAAAACAGGGCTAGCCCCTATGGTAATGCCAATGCAGCGGGTGGTTTCGCTAGATCCATGACGGCAATGTTAGATCTATTCACTGCATTGTGATGTCACGGCGTGGATTTAGCTTGTCACTGCCATGCAATGCTATGTCATTGGGTAGTTTTAGCGGGGCGCAGGGTGGCATTGCTGTGGCATGGGTGGTTGTGACATGCGATCGCACCGCTAATCATTGCACTTGCCGCACAATGGGGAGCCAGCGGCCCCAAGCCAATGCTCTCTCCATTACAGCCCTGCGCCAGCTAGGGTTCTGGCAAAAAGTCTGGGTTTAGGACTTGCTCTAGGGTGTAAGGGCAACCCCCTGGATAACTATCTAGGCCCGTCTCTCGCTCAGCACTGAGCATGGCGAGCTGATAGGAGCTCTCTAGATAGTCGGACAGCAAGGCTTTGAGGCTAAGATTTTCGGCTAAGTGTTTGACCAGGCGCAGGCGTTGTTCCTTGATAGTAAGCTGCCAACTGCGGGAGCGCAGGTTGGGTTGCCACTGCCACTTGAGCAGGTGCATGAGCAAGACCTCCAACCGACTGGCTAGCTCTCGCTTTTCGCTGCGTCCCATATCCTCAAGTTCTTCGGCCAGGTGCAGTAGGTCTAGATCGTCGAGCTGAGCGCTCCGCAAAAGCTGCGCCTGTTTCTGGGTCCAGGCGTAAAAGTCACTTTCGTAGAGGCTCTTTAGCATAGGCGAGTGGTCGGTGCTATCAGCATAAGCTCAGACTAACTTTAGTCTAGGGCATGGCGCTGGTGGAGGCCTGCGATCGCCTAGAGTTGTGCCTATTCCGCCGCCAAAAAGGCCAGATAGTCGCTGGTGAGCTCCTTCACCGCCGCCTCGTAGAGCTGCTGCCCGTGCTCGGGGGTGGCCAGCGCCGGGTTTGACCCCATGCGGCCATCGGGGTAGCGCAGGCGAAAGTCGGTGGGGCTGTAGATGGCGTGGCCCGACGGGGCCACCTGCGGCTCTAGCGGAGCCTGCTTAATGAAATCTGGGTAGGCATACTGCGTCAGCGCCACTTCACTGGGGGTAGCGTGGGAGCCTTCCTGGTCGCCGTAGAGTTCTTTGGCCAGCATGTAGACCGACCGGGCCATAAACCAGTTGGCCGTCTTGCAGCGCACTCGCTCGGCGTTGGGAATGCGATCGGTAGCGAGCCCCGTGTAGGCCTCGGCAAAGGCCGCCTTGAGGGTGGCGATGTTGCCGCCGTGGCCGTTGATAAAGAAGAACCGGGTAAAGCCGTGGCGCACCAGGGGCGAGAGGTAGTCTTGAATGACGGCAATCAGGGTGCTGGGGCGCAGGGTCATGGTGCCGGGAAACCCGGTGTGGTGCAGGGCCATGCCCACATTAATGGTGGGGCCGACCAGGGCATTGGTGGCTTCGCCCACCCCTTTGGCCACCACTTCGGCGCAGATGGCGTCGGTGCCAATCAGCCCGGTGGGGCCGTGCTGTTCTGTAGAGCCAATGGGCAAAATGATGCCCGACGACTGGGTGAGGTAGGCCTCAACTTCGGGCCAGGTGCAGAGGTGCAGCAGCATAGGGGCAGTACGGGGGATGGGGCTGAGATTCTCACTATAGCGTTAGCCTACAGACGTTGAAGGCTGTCATTCCCGCGCAGTGCCTGCCCCCGCGAAGGCGTGGGGCGGGCACCCAAGTCGGCAGTAGGTTGCTTCGCGTAGAGTCCTGTTTCCACGGGAATGACGGGCATTTCCTTCGCCCACGGGGCTATGCAGATACCCCCGTGGGCAAGCCGTTGTATGACTTGCTACACTGCTAGACCAGCTTCGTTGATAAGACAGAGGCAGGCACGGGGGAATATTGAGGTATAAACCCAGGATTCGCTAAAATTGTAGGGGTGGTGATCTACACAACCTGCGATCGCGCAGCTTAAACGAGCATAACCAAGCGATTTCAAGACCACATTTCAAGACCACGGCGCTGTCACCTCAGACAGCTCTCCAAGGGAGAACGCCCCCTGCAACCGCCAAGCAAACGAGCGTTGATGTTACCTGTGAAGGAGCCGCGACTATGCTACACCGCAAGATCTATCAACTCTGTTGTGACGGTCAAGACGTGTGGATTTTTCTCCGGGATCAGCAGCGTTGGATTGAGCGGGCGAAGATTTTAGATATAGAAGGCGATTTGGTCACCTTTCGCTACGAAACCGAAGAAGAAGACGAAATCTGCTCGTGGGAAGAGATGGTGCGCCTAGAGAGCATCGGTGCCGTCACCAAGCGCCTGGCCGCTGTGCCTCGCGGCGATGTCGAGCTAAACGTCTCCGACGATTGCCCAGAGACTGAGCAACTGAGCGATCCGTATCCAGAGTCAAACGCTGACTAGGTGAATTGAGTAGATGAGAAGGCGGGTCGGTTAGGAGATCTCCAGGAAAGCAGATACCCCCAGGTCGGGGCGCAGAGCCTGCGTCCTTAGGAGGCAGCAAAATCCTTGGGTGCTTTCGTTGCCAGAATTGCCCTTAGTAGGTGGCCGACCCACCCTCTTTTTGTTTAGAAGAATTGTTTAGCCCAAATTATTCGCGTTCACCTAATCTGTTGGCCCGCTGGGGTTAGAGAAGGTGTTGATGTAGCCATTGCCGGTGTAAACGCCGGGGGGCCGGGGGGCAGAGAATGGCGCTGGTACGGGCTGGGCTGGGGCGGTCAAATTATTGTTGAAGGTGCTGGGCTGCGGCGATCGCACCTCACCCCCCACGGGCGCAGTCACTGGCGCAGCAAAGTCTAGGTTTAGCCCTGCCGGGGCGATCGCCCCCTGAGCGGTGGCAGCCGTTGCCGCACTAGGCGCTAGCCCCGGCGGTGGCGTATAGCCCGTGGTGCCCGGCGGTGGCGACATCTGCGGCGTGGTGCGAATAAACCGCTGGTCTACCCCAGGCAGGCTGCCTTCCACCATCCAGGGCGGGGGAGTTAGCCCGCTGGTGGGTGCCTCAGGGTTGCGGCCTGTCTCGGTAGCAGAGGCTGGCTCAGCGGTCGAATTTAATCTGTTGTTCAGCGCCTGTTGCAGGGGGCTGATGGGCAGCGCTGCCGCAGCATCGCCGTTGGAGCGGGGTGGTTGCTGCCCCGGAGCTAGGCCCGGAGACAGAGTAGACGCCTCGCTGCTGCCGTTGGCGGCGGGGCTAACGCGAAACTGGCTGCGCTCTAGGTACTGGGCAAAGGGGCTGGCCCCCTGTGGCTCTGGCGTAGCCTCGGGCAGCGCCAGTCGCGCAGCGTCGGCGGTGGGAGCATCTAGGGCGATGGCGGTAACCGGCTGGAGCTGGTTGAGCAGCAGGGCCAAATTGTCGATTTCGGCCAGGTCGGCCAGGTCGGCGCTCGATAGCGCACCTAGTTCGGCGCTGGGGTCAACCACGGGGCTGTCAACGTCGGCGTCGTACTGGCTGAGCCAGGCAGGGTTTTGCAAATATTGGGGCACCACAACCGCCAGCAGCCCCAGCGTGGCCAAGCTGCCCCACACCGCCGGACGGCGAAGGGGGCGGCTGAGAGCGCTCAGGCGCACCATCTGGTAGCGCACAGCAGAAGGGAGAACCATGGCCAACCATTTCCTAGGGAAATCAAAAGCTGCAATACTCCCATTCTAACAATCCCACCCATCCACCCCGATCGCCTCTACTCAAAGGACCTGGGCAGACACATAGGTCTGCCCCTACCCATCCACCCATCTAC
>QBMN01000224.1 GCA_003241845.1 Shackletoniella antarctica
CCGTCGCCGTGCAGCCCGCTCCCCCCGCCAATGGCACCACCCCTCCGGCGACGGGCACCCCAACCGCCAATGGCGCGACTGCCGGTGGTACTACCAATGGCGCGACCAATGGCGCAACCGGTGCTGCGACCAGCGGCAGCCCAGCCGCCGCCACTGCGGCCTACGCGCCCCAGCCCCTCGGCACGGGCTTTGCGGTGCTGGTCGATTACCAGTATCGGCCTGAATCGGCAATCGCCATTCAGCGCCAGGTCGGCCAGGCCGTGGGTCTTGCCGTCCATCGCCAGCGCTCCTACCTGCTGATTGCCCACAGCCCCAACGTCGAGGGCGCAGCCTCCACCCTGGCGGTGCTCAACAGCCTCAACATTCCCGGCTTTATCGTCGACAGCCAAGACGTCGTCATGCTCACCCCGGCGGTGGCCCTAATCACTCCGTAGAGAGAGCTTGGAGATTGGGGACTACTGCCCAAAGCCAGCGATCCGCCTAAATTCCCCTTAGAAAATCCCCCTAAATCCCCCTTAAAAAGGGGGACTTTGACGCGAGCTTGTACCAAATCCGAATCCCATGACCCCGATTCCGAAAAGGCCAAACTGTAGGGGCGTTGGTGCAGCCTAGACGTAGGCTTTATTGCGTTTGCCCAGGGGAATCGGGGGTTAACCCAACAGGATTTAGCATCACCAAAGCGTGAACCGTCTTATAACTCGAAGACGGCTCAGTAGAATGTGGCATCGGCTCTAAGAGTACTCCATAAAAATAACTATCCATTTGCCATGGCTCTCCGCCCTCACCCCTGCCCCTCTCCCTGGGGGAGAGGGGTTCTGAATCCGGCTCCCCTTCTCCCTAGGGAGAAGGGGTTGGGGGATGAGGGCATAGCTTGGATGCTTTATTAGTTGGCCTACTCTAATAGGCTGGAGCCGCCAGCCAGGAAATCATTACCCCCAGAATTGACCCGGCAATTACCTGAAATGGAGTGTGGCCCAGCAGTTCTTTTAATCGGGCTTCGCTAATTTCGGGCTTTTCTTGAAACAGCTCGTCGATGATTTGGTTGAGCACCTTGGCCTGCTTGCCCGCCGCCTGGCGCACCCCCGCCGCGTCGTACATGACAATGATTGCAAACACCAGAGTAGCGGCAAACATAGGGCTGGCCCAGCCCAGGGTTTGACCCACACCGCAGGCCAGAGCTGTGACCAAAGCAGAGTGGGCGCTGGGCATGCCGCCGGTGCCCACCATCACCTGCAAATTGAGCTTGCGGTTGCGCACCAGCTCAATAATGGCCTTGAGCCCCTGGGCCGTAAGGCAGGCGATCAGCGCCACAATCAGCACATGGTTATTGAGAATATCGCTAAAACTATCCATCGGCTTAGGCAAATCCCAGTAGATACAGGCCACTAATAGGTACGGGCAACAATGTAATCGGCGATCGCCACCAGCGGCTGGCGCAGTTCGCCAAACCCGGCCAGGCTCTCCTTGGCTGCCGCCACCAGCTGATCGGCCTGGCGGCGCGATTCTTCTAACCCCCAGAGACTGGGGTAGGTTACCTTCTGAGCCGCTACGTCTTTGCCCACCGACTTGCCTAGGGTTTCAGGGGTCGAGGTAATGTCAAGAATGTCATCGACAATTTGAAAGGCCAGGCCAATGCGCTGGGCGTACTGGCGCAGGTTTTCCACATCGCCATCGCTGGCCCCGGCCAGTATCGCCCCCGAGGTCACCGAAATTTCTAGCAGCGCCGCCGTCTTGTGGTTGTGGATGTAGGTCAGGGTTTCTAAGGTCACGTCGGGGTTGCCCTCGCTGGCCAGATCGACAATCTGGCCCCCCACCAGCCCTTCGCCACCGACGGCCTTGCCCAGCCCGGCAATTACCCGCAGCACGCGCTCTGGGGCAGCCCCCTGGGTCTGGGTCGCCACATGCTCAAAGGCGTAGGTTAACAGGGCATCGCCCGTCAAAATCGCCACATCGTCGCCGTAGACCTTGTGGTTGGTAAGGCGGCCCCGGCGGTAGTCGTCATTATCCATAGCCGGCAGGTCGTCGTGGATCAGCGACATGGTGTGGATCATCTCCAGGGCGCAGGCGGTGGGCATCGCCACCGCGGCACTGCCCCCGGCCAGCTCACAGCTGGCCAGGCACAGAATCGGGCGCAGGCGCTTGCCCCCGGCCAGCAGCGAGTAGCGCATGGCTTCGTAAAGGGTCTCGGGATACTGCATCGCCAGAGCCCGATCGAGGGCCGCTTCTACCCGCTGGCGCTGCGCTGTCAGATAGGCTTCTAGGTCAAACTGGCCCGAAGCAGAGGGTCTTGAATCGAGGGAGTTGGTTTGCACCATGGCGGCAGCCGAATGAGAGTCTACAGGAATAGAGTTTGAGCAACCGCTGGTTTTACAGGCGGCTGCGGTAGCTGGTGAAGGTGTTTTCGAGCAGCATGGCCACGGTCATCGGGCCAACGCCTCCGGGCACTGGGGTAATCGCCCCGGCCACTGGCTCCACCGAGGCAAAGTCGACATCGCCCACCAGCCGGGCGGTGCCATCGGGCCGCTCGACTCGGTTAATGCCCACGTCAATCACCACGCTACCGGGCTTGACGTCAGCGGCGGTGACCATGCCCGGTCGGCCTACCGCCGCCACTAGAATATCAGCTTGCCGCATCAGCGCGGGCAAATCGGCGGTGTGAGAGTGGGCCACGGTGACGGTGGCATTGGCCTCTAGCAGCATTAGGGCCATGGGTTTGCCGACGAGAATACTGCGCCCCACCACCACCACACTGGCCCCCACCAGGTTAATGTTGGCGGCCTCTAGCAGCCGCATGACGCCGTAGGGGGTGCAGCTGCGCAGGCCCGGTTCGCCCCGCATCAGCCGCCCCAGGTTGACGGGGTGCAGGCCGTCGGCGTCTTTGTCGGGGTCAATGGTGTTGAGCAGGGCCACGGCGTCGAGGTGATCGGGCAGGGGCAGCTGCACCAAAATGCCGTCGACGTGGGGGTCGGCGTTGAGCTGCTGAATCAGGATGGCCACCGCTGTTTGAGAGACCGTCGCGGGCAAGTGCTTGCCGTAGGAGGCAATGCCTACTCGGGCACAGGCTCGCTCTTTGTTGCGCACATAGGCGGCGCTGGCGAGGTTGTCACCTACCATAATCACCGCTAGCCCCGGTGGCCGGTGGCCGCGACTGGTCAGGGTCTCAATCTCCAGGGCCAGCTGGTCTTGAATCTGGCTGGCTAGGGCTTTGCCATCGAGCAGTTGGGTCATGACCGGGGTGCGCTAACCTGTATCTCGGAAGGGAATGACGGTCGGGGTTCCTAAACCAGGCTGAGCCAGGGCCGAGGATTCCGCCGCCTTCCAGTGTCTCAGATTTTGCTCCTAACGGGGCCAGCGATCGCCGCTAACTGCTGTATTAGCCCCTATGAACTGCTCAAAGCGCCGTTTTACCTTTCGCTTTACTGCCTGTGGTGGGGTGGGCTTAGCCCTGGTGGCGGTCACCAGCTGCGGAGCCAGCATCGATGCTGCAGTGGGCTACGGGCTGCGCGATCGCCTCAGTACCTGGCCCGGTCTAGCCTGGCTCGCCCCTGTTACACCCATCGCTGAAGCCAGCCAGAGCGGCCGCTCTACCCTATACCTGGCGGGCACCGTAGAGCGCCAGCTGCCCCTAGTCGATCAGGGGCTGTATGAGCTGGTAGATGACTCCGGCGCGATCTGGGTGTTGAGCGCTACCCCAGCCCCACCCCTGGGTACCGCGATCGCCATCAGCGCCAACCTTCAGTACGAGCAGATTTTGCTGCGGGGGCAAGACATCGGCGAATACTACGCCGAGGAGCTAGAGCGCCTGCCCCAGGATTAACCCAGTCCTGGGCCAAGACTGGCCCAGGACTGGGTTTGCTCAAGAAAGCGTGCCTGAAGTCAGGGTATTGCCAGAACCACCCCCAGGCATTCTTTCCCTGTTGCAGGGGCCTATCCCCGTTGCAGGCGCATGGAAAATGGTAATCTCTTAGAAGAAATGCTGTGTCTAGACATTCACACTGGTAGGAGAGGATTAGGGTAAATGAAACAAATGGTTGGCCTACTCGTTGCGCTGGCGGTGCTGTTTGGTTGGGTAAGCAGCCCGGCTACGGCGCAGCCCATCTCTGGGGCAGGCTTGGCCCCCTTTGAGGCCATGGTCTGGCTGGCGGAGACCTCTTCGCAAAATGCGGTAGACGCTAAGCTCAATACCGAATACGGGACTAAACTCGACCTGAACAATGCCAATGTCCAGGGCTTTAGCAAATTTCCGGGGCTGTACCCCACCCTGGCCCGCAAAATTCTGCTCAACGCGCCCTACGATACTGTTGAAGACGTGCTTGATTTGCCGGGTCTAAGCGAACCGCAGCTGGAGATTTTGCGCACTAACCTCGACAACTTCACGGTCACCCTGACTGACGCTGCCTTTGTAGAAGGCGGCGATCGCTTTAACAACGGCGTCTACAAATAGCGTCTTCAAATAACTGGGTTGAACGAAGGGCTGTTCCTCTGTTCAACCCAGTCGTTATTCTTAGGCGGCTTCTGGAAAATAGTTGCCCAAACTGGTGGGCAGTGCCCACCCTACAGCGGTTACAGTCGCTAGATTAAAGCTGATATCTTCTTTCCTGGAAATCTCCTTAGTACCCCTGGTTGGTCAGGTTGGCTCAAGGCCGATACTAGCTAGGTTTTTAGCCATCTGCCCTTGGCACAGGTCCTTGCCCTATGTCCTGGGCTATTGATCACTGTCTAAATCATTCTTGGGAGTCTTCTTTGACCCAGCCTGATTTATCGTCGCTGACCCCGCCCCCGAACAACAACCAGAACAACTACCAGGGCAACTATTTTGACGTGCTGATCATTGGCGGCGGGGCAGCGGGGCTCTATGCGGCGCTGTCGATTTCACCCCAGTGGCGCATTGGCCTAGTGACCAAAGACACCCTGTCGATCTCGGCCAGCGACTGGGCCCAGGGGGGCATCGCCGCAGCCATTGGCGCTGACGATGCCGTGGCGCTGCACGTGGCCGATACCCTAGGGGCCGGGGCGGGGCTGTGCGACCCAGCCGCCGTAGAGCATTTAGCCAGTCGAGCCGCCCCCTGCATTGCGCGCCTGGTCGATTTGGGGGTTGCCTTTGACCGCACCGCCGGGCAGCTGGCGATGACCCTAGAGGCCGCCCACTCTCGCCGCCGCGTGCTCCATGCCGCCGACACCACCGGCCGGGCGATCGTGTCAATCTTGGCGAAGGCGGTGCTGCAGCGGCCCAACATTACCGTCTTTGAAAGCGCCTTTGCTCTAGATCTGTGGATGGTCGAGGGCCGCTGTCGGGGGGCGCTGGTGGCCTACCAGCAGCAGCTGCGCTGGCTGGGTGCCCAGGCCACGGTGCTGGCCACCGGGGGCGGCGGCCAGGTCTATGCCCAGACCACCAACCCAGCGGCCAGCACCGGCGATGGGGTGGCGATGGCCTGGCGGGCCGGGGCACAGCTGCGAGATTTAGAATTTGTGCAGTTTCACCCCACGGCGCTGGCCCAGACCGGGGCACCGCCCTTTTTAATTAGCGAAGCGGTGCGGGGAGAGGGTGCCCACCTGGTTGATCGCCAGGGCGATCGCTTTGCCTTTAACTACCATGCCGATGGTGAGCTGGCCCCCCGCGATGTGGTCAGTCGGGCGATCTTTCACCACCTGCAAAAGACGGGCGATAGCCAGGTGTGGCTCGACCTGCGCCCGATTCCAGCCGATCGCATTCAGTACCGCTTTCCCAATATTCTCAAGGTCTGCCGCACCTGGGGCTGCGACCCGCTGACTCAGCTGGTGCCGGTTTCCCCCGCCGCCCACTACTGGATGGGGGGCATCACCACCGATCTGCACAGTCAGACGACGGTGCCGGGCCTCTATGCCGTGGGCGAAAACGCCAGCACGGGCGTCCACGGGGCCAATCGCCTGGCCAGCAACTCGCTGCTCGAATGCCTGGTCTACGGGGCTGAGCTGGCCAACCTGCCCCTGCCAGCCAGCCGCAACCTGACCCAGGCGGCGACCCAACCCCAGGGCCGATCGCTAGATCAGGCCATGCTCAGGTGGGCTAAGGACAATGCCGACAGCGCTCTAGACAGCATTGCCCAGCAGCGAGCGCAGCTCACCCAGCTGATGTGGGCAGCGGCGGCCATCAGTCGCAACCAGGCCGGGCTAGAGGGGGCGATTTCCGCCCTCCAAACCCAGCGCGCCGACTGGCAACGACATCCCCTCCAGGCCTTGCAAACCCTATCGCCTGGCCCCACCTACCCGCTCCCCGCCGCCCTCAGCTTTCCCCTGGTGCGGGCCTGGGGGGAGCTGTGCAACCTGCACGATATTGCCTGGCTGATTCTCCACAGCGCCGCCTTTCGCACCGAGAGCCGGGGCGGCCACTTTCGCCAAGACTACCCCGCTGCCCAGCCAGAGTGGCAGGCTCATACGGTGGTGGAGGGTGATCGCTGGGAAAAATCTCCCCTCACCCCCTAGTTGGGGCGCACTGCTGTGCGCCCCAACCTGTGCGCCCCAACCTGTGCGCCCCAACCTGTGCGC
>QBMN01000225.1 GCA_003241845.1 Shackletoniella antarctica
GCCAGCACCGGGGGCGGTGGATAGCTCGGCAGCGGCGTAGTGCTGGCGATAGTCTCTGGCCCCTGGTCATCAGGGCTAATGGTGTCCTGCGCATCCTCCACACAGTGAATGCGGGCCTCCGGTGTGCCCAGATAAAACTTGTCGCCAATGGCCAGCACCTGGGGCTTAGCATCCAGCTTCTGGCCATTCACCCAGGTGCCCAGGGCGCTACCCAGGTCACCAATCAGCCAGCGGTCTGCCGCGTAGCTGTAGGCGATCGCCGCATGTCTACGGCTCACCGTGCGAACGGCAATGGTCAGATCACAGGCGGGCGATCGACCTAGCACCCACTCAGCCGCCCCACTTTCTTTGGGGGCCTCCAGGGCAAAGGTTTCCCCCGACCAAAGGGGGTCACCAAAATCAGGAGGATAGTAGAGGGTGAGCTTGGGCACCTCGGCCACCGGTCAAAACTCCAATGGAATGATGTGGGCATCGGCCAGGGCCTGCCACTGTACCGCCGCCCCCGTGGGGAGGGGCACCGCCGCCGCCAGCTGGGTGTAGAGCGCCTGCACCAGGGGCCAGTTATCCATAATTGCCGACATCTTCAAATCTTCTCGCCGAGTCGCGGGCAATGCCTCTTGCCACTCTAGAAATAGTGGATCAGCCATGAAGGCGATCTTAAAAGCCTTGGGGTCTGGGGGTGTGGGCGTTGCGAGTGCCTTTGCCGCTTCAAAGGCTTCGATGGTCGCGAAGACCGTTGCACCTGTAGGGATTTCACCACCCTGCAACACATAGAACTGGTCGGCTAGTTCATAGTAAATTTCCATTTCTTATCTCCATCGTGCAACAACTCGCCAGTTTGCGACAGTCTGACCCGCAAGAAGCCGTGTTGTTTTACTGATTATGCGCGGGTAGAACGACACAGTAAGCACCACGTTCGTAGCGTCTACCGCAGCCTGCGCGTTAAAGGTGTCACCCCCAGACCAGAACCAAGTGTCGGCGTTAATCTCGTCGCCCACTGAGTACCCAGCCTCAGCAGTTTTGCACCTGTAAACAACGTGCCAATCTTTAGGCACAACGCCTAAGCCGTGAGCAATTAAAATGGTGGCGTTGTTTGTGAAGGTGGTTTCTGCGCTCTCGGTGTAGGCCGCCACCCTCAGATTCAAAGCCACTTGGGTAGCCGCCCCGATAGGCTTAGCCGCGTCGGCGGTGTTGTCTACCGCGCCCAGCCCCACATCGGCCTTGGCCAGCGTCACCACGCCCGTTTTGCCCGCGACCGACTGCACTGGGGCCGCGCCACCGACTCCCAATGCGCCTACAGCATCAAACAGCTCCGTAAAATTCGTATTTATCTTTAGCCCCGCCACCCTGGGCGGGTCGCCGGTGCCGTCGTTTGGCTCTGCGCCGAGGTTAATTAAGTCCAGCGGCATTGGTGATGTCCATCGTGATATCTTCGCGATCCCAAAATGGGCTGGTGTTAGAGTCTGAGCCAAGCTCAAAGGGCACCTCAGCCCTCACCAGGTGCTCAATCTCAATCAGGTAAGCAGGCTCTGGGCTACGGCCCCGAAAATTGCGGTAAATCCGTTTCTGCACCTCTGGCCGCCACTGCTGGCCCCCACCCCTGACCTCGCGGGGAATGTCGGCCTCGATCACCATGGTCTCGGCTCTGGGGTAGACGCGCCGAGCTGGTGTAACAATAGTTTTGCCCTCTTGAATGGTCGAAAACCTCACCAGGGCATAGCTTTTGAAAATCACCCCAACCCCTAAATTTTTGGGGGTCACCCTAAAAACCGCTTCCCCAGAGGCCAAAGGCGAAGCTGAGCTGTAGGCTCGCCACACATTGAGCTTAGGGGCCAGAGAGCCGAGGCTAAGCCAGGGCATCAGAACCTAATCCTAAAAATGCCGAGGTTAATTTCATCTTTGCTCTCTGGCTTGTAAATCACCTCAATCGGTATTGAGAAGGGAAGGCCTCCGGGCCGCTTAATCACAAAGCGGTAATCAATCAGGCTCAAGCTGGGCAGGTTGAGCGCCGTGCGGGCCGCCTCAATTGCGTCAAAGGCTTCGCCCGCCCCCTTCCGGTTGGCCACAAAGCCCGGCAAAAGCTGCTTAGGGCTTGGCGCTGGCTCTGGGGCGGCGGGGGGCGGCGAGACCACGGCCTGGGGCTGTGCTCCAGCGGGGGCCGCCTCGTCAGACGTTGACGACGCCTTCGAGCGCTTGTTCGTGGGCGTCAATTTCGAGCTGTCGCTCGTCGAGTTCTCCGTCATTGCAATATTCCTCCCACTCTTGGCGGGTTACAGCTTCCATCAGGCCTAGTGAACCGGCGCGGCAAATAAGATAAGTCTCCCCATTGGTACGCTCGGCCTCGGCCCGCCAGGTGGGCACCGGGGGGATGCCCGCCAGGGCGATCGCAAACTCAAGCGAGCCGGGGAGAATTAACTCAGCCATTAGATAACAACGGACCCATACTCAACAAATTCAGACGATTCGATGTTGTACCCGGCTGTGATCGCCGCTTCTTCTGCTGCCGTCGAGTAGTAGGTAGTGAAGAGGCCGCCATTGTCTTCAATGCTGGCGCGGCCCGGCTTAGTCCGGCTTCCGGTCACCAGGGCATTACGCTCCAGAGTGGTGGTGATCTGGTTAGCGCTTTGCAGGCCCAGAGCAGCGGCAGCCCGGTCAAAGTCAACCCGGTTTAAGGGGTAGGCGTAGAGTGCCCCATTGCTCAATTCTGCGATCGCCGTCACGCTGCGCCGACCATCAACGTTTGCAGTAAGTCGCACCCCGCGAGCCGCCTTGGCCAGAGACCAGCCCCCTGCTGACGCCGCCGCTAGGGAGCTAAAGCCCACAAAGGTGCTAGTTGAACCGGGCTGAGAGATGGGGGCGGTGGGGTCTCGCTTGACCACGCGAGCAGGCTTGGGCGAGTTTGCCCCGGTCACCATGATGCCGTTGGCCACAGCGGCGGCCTCAACGGCTGTCAGGTGGCCCAACTGAGTTTTGATGTCAGCCCCCGAGATACCGGTGCGAGCGGCCAGGTCAACAGTCTTCCAACCGTAGTAAAAACGGGCATTGAGGGCGACAAAGGTTAAAACGTCGCGTGTTGAGCCGCGTGTATATTCAGCCATAGATTAGGTCTCCTAATTAAAGTAGGTAGGGATCGGCCCCATAGTTGACGATGCCGGTGGCTGCATCAACGCCCATGATTACGGGCAGACTAAAAGAGCCTTGATAGAGGCCGGTATCGCTGTTATAGGTGCCAGTAACGTAGTTTCTAGCGCTAGGGTTAGAAGTGAGGTTGCGTTCCAAGTTTTGGAGGTACATCAGCACTTCTAGGGCATATTTCTCAGGCGTGTTTCCTTTGAAAGTTCCGGCTGTGCCTTGTTGGAACCCAGGCCCTACTAAATAAGGATTTACGCTCAACACTAAGCCGCCATTTCCATCAATGGCTTGAGTTACTGAGAACTGGTAAGTTCCACTGAACAAAAGAGCCTGTTGATCGTGGTTGCCTAGAACATTAAAAACCTGCCCCGGATTAGTGACTTCAGACGCTTGCTTTAGAGAAATAAAACTCACAATTTCGTGAGCCTGCCCCTCAGCCGTTGTTGATTTGATAGTCCCACCCGTGCCAGGTGTCACAGTTGCCATAAAAGCGCTAGAAAGTACCTATGTCGAGCATCCTAGCCTATACTTTGAATCTGTCAACAGGTGTATTCACGCAGGTGATGACAGTTGAAAATACGATGGGAGATCCATGGGTGTCCAGCATTAGACATGCTTAGATGAAGGTCATAAAAACTTATGGAATTGTTACTGTATCCCCAACTAAGTACCTGCTCTAGGCGCGCAATTAAGCGGCGAACAACCCGGTATGGTAGACCCGTAGAATATAGACCCTACGGCAATTTGGTTAGGCGACTCTCCCGAGAGACCGGGCAATCGCCAGAATGGGTTGTAGACCAACTGGCTAGGGAGAGGCAGTATTTGCTGAGTCAACCCGCCGGAGCAGCTCTCTAACCCGATCCTCAAAGTCGGGGGGCTGAACCGACCGCCAAAGGTCAAACCGGGCGCGCTTATCGATATAGTTGCCCTGTCGACTGGGGCTGCCTCGGTCGAGGTAAAGGGTGCGCTGGCGGTTAATGATGCTGACGTGGCCAGGGTAGACCCTGGTGATGTCCTTATACATTCTTGGGTTTCTGAGGCGCTCGGCTTCCTTCTTCTCTTCGGTGACCGATAGGGTTTTGATCTCTGCACTGCTGAGAGCGAGAAATGCCTTTAGCCGGTCTTCGGCCTCGTCTGGGGTGCCGCCGTAGACCTTGAGGGTGCCGCCGTTATCTAGGTTGGCCTTGGCCAAAAATCGGCCCCATAGATAGCCGTTGGGGCCACCGCAAACCTGCCGGAGCCTGTCCCAATCCAGCTTGGCCCTGTCAATGTCGGCGATAGTGACAACTACCTCCACCAGGCGCTGGTCGCCCCGGCGTGAATAGGGGGGAGTCTTGAGGCTGTAGAGCTTAAATTGCAGGCGCAGCCCGTCGAGGGGGCGGGCGCGGATATATTCATCCAAGGGCTGGCCAATCACCTGGCCGATGTCGCGATCTTCCACCATTTGGTGTTGGGCCATGATGGTGGTGATCTGACCCCTGACTTCGCTTTCTGGGCCTGCCAGCACAAACTTTTCGGCGTCGTTTTGGCGGTTGGGCTGCACTTCGACCACGCGGGCGGCTTCTTTGGTCAGCACCTGGGCCAGCTTCTGCTGGGCATAGTAGCCCTCGGCAGATTGGGCCACCACATACCCGGCTTCTATGCAGGCGTCGATAGACTCTTCAATCAGCTCTTCGGTGAAGTTTTGCCAAAAGACGCTGGGGATGGTTTCGACCTTTTCTTCAACGGCCTGGGCAAATGACCAGCTGGGGGCGTTGGCCTCTCCCCAGTTTTTGCGCACGGCGTCGGCTCTGCCGCCAAAGAGTCGGTCGCCAATGGGGTTACTAGGGTCTTTGAGCCAGCGGCGTGCGCCTTTATAAAGCCAGCCAGCGGTCTGGCGGGCCAGGTTGCGCAGCGAGAGCCGCAGCACGTAGGCCATTTCAAAGGTGAGTTCTTCAAAGGCTTCTTCGCCAACTTCTTTGAGCACGTAGCTGGCCAGCCGCTCATCAAAGGCAAACAGCGACGTGGCGGGCACAATGCCGCAGGCGAAAAAGCCGATCGCAGTGCCAGCGGTGCCCCCCAAGATGCCGCCATAGGCCAGCCAGCGGCTTTTGGCCTGCTGGTCAATGCGATCGTCCGGGATATTCCAGTCAAAGTAATACAGCTCAATGGCTGAACTCGTGAATAGCGACCACAGCCCCGTCAGGCTAAAAATTAGCGTTGGAATTTGGGCCAGCGCCGCGCCGATTAAAAAACCTTTTAGGTTGCCAAAAGTCAGCACGTTTACGACTTTCTTACCGGCCTGCACAATGCGATCTAAGAAGCCCCCGGCGTTATTTTTGGCTCTGCCGATCTGGTTGCTAATGCCCCGACTAAATAGGCTATTGGCCGATAAGGTAAACCCCATTATTTATCGTCCTTCTTTGGGCTGCGGTCTTTGATTTGTGGCCCCTCTGAGGCGTTGCGACCGTAGGGGTTAGCGTCGCCGGTGGCCGATCTAAAGCCTTCTTCGACCTGCTGTAGGTAGGCTTCCCAGTCGCTGTCGTTGCCGTCACCGGCGGCGGCCTGGTCAATAAAGTCTGCCCCGCCTTTGATATTTCGCTGGATTTGTTTTTTCAGATCGCCCTTAGAGTCGAGCTTCCGCCAGTAGACGGCGCGAATGATGGCGGCGGCCTGGAGCAGCTCGGCAAAGATTTGTTTGATGTCTTGCTTATCGCTGTTCTCGAAACCCTGGATTTTGGCGGTGCTCTCTTGCAGCATGCCGTCAAAGGGGTCTTTGCCGGGGGTGTAGGCCAGGGGCATATCGACGGCGGTAGATCGGTTTTCATAGCCCAAAAAGTCGGCGTTGGCCTTGGCGGTGAGGTGGGCCAGGTGAGCTTGCTGGGTAGCGCTGCCCGACTGGGCCAGAGTGCGGCTGCTGGTGTTGAGAATTTGGGCGGCGGTGACCTGCTGCGAGACCATCATGCCCACCATTTCGGCTACGGCTTCGGCCATGTTGGGCATGCCCACGTTGACGCTGCCCGCCGGGGTGGGGATAGGTATCTGCTGGGGCCAGCGCCCCATGACGCCATCGAGCTGCTCGACTTGCCAGAGGTGTAGCTCGGCTAGGGAACCAAGGGTGAGCTGCCCTGGGTTTTGTTTGGCGATTTGGTCGGGGACTGAGACCGGCATCCCATCAACACCAATGCCTTTTTTGATTTGCTCCAAGCGTTTGATTATCTCTGGGTTTGCTGGGGGAATGCAGCAGTTTCCTTCTTCAATTCGGGCGGGCTGCTGTACGGGCTGTATCTGGGGCTTGGTATTGGGG
>QBMN01000226.1 GCA_003241845.1 Shackletoniella antarctica
CACCCATCCACTCCCCACTCACCACCAGCGGGACAGAACCGAGAACTGGCTGAAAAAAGCCTGCGGTAACCGTAGCTGGGGCTACAGTCGGAGCAACACACCGCAGGAGCTTAAGTCATGTTTACCCGAGTTCGTCGGCAGTTTCGCCGCTTTTTTAGGCAGGCCCGCACCGTCAATAACGAGCCGGTCAACCGGGCCAGTCTGGCGGTGATCATTTTGATCGACCTGTTTATTCTATTCAACGTGTTTAGCGGCCTCAACGACATTGGCCGCTGGCCGCTGGCCCCCTACCAGGCCTACCCCTGCCATAGCCCATGGACGGGGTATCGATCGCAAACCCAGGGCGATCGCAACTACGACATTCTCCGCAACACCATGCGGTTTCCTGAAGACCCCGGCTTTAGCTGGGCCGCCGACTATCGCCGCACCGGAGATGGCCACCTGGGCGAAGTGTCTCCTATTTGCCTCGACTATGCCGCCACCGCCGACGGCCTCAACGGCAGCGAAAATCGCGACATTCTCAACAGCATTGACGAAAACCAGCGGGTGATCGCCACCCTAGAGCAAGAAAACCAAACCATCCGCAGCCAGTACGACTCGACCCTGCTAGAGCAGATCGCCGGGCAGCCCCAGGATCAGTCGATCAACCAGGTGGAGGCCTCCCAGGCCCGTGCCACCCTGGAGCGCAACCAGGCCAGCCTAGAGAATCTGCGATCGCAGCAGAGCGACCTCCAAACCCAGCTGGCCCAAACCCCCGCCAGCCAGCAGTTTCTCACCCTGCTCAACAACGATAGCCAGTTTCAGCAGCTTGATCGCCAGTTTCAGCGTTCTTCCTTCTGGTACCCCACGGTGCAGATGCTGTTTCAGGGCCTGTTTTTACTGCCTCTGATCGGCCTGGCCTGGGCGGTCTACCGCACCGCCGAGCGCCGGGGCTATGGCCTGGTGGCCTTGCAGAGCTGGCACCTGCTGGTGATTTTCTGCATTCCCCTGGTGATCAAGGTCTTTGAACTGCTTCAGTTTGGGGCGATCGCCCGCTGGCTCTCGGAGGTAGCGATCGCCATGCTGGGGGGGCTGCTGTTTTTGCTCAACTACCTCTACATTTTGCTGGTGCCGCTGGTGGGCTACGGCATGATCAAATTCTTTCAAAAGGTGGTGCTCAACCCCCGGCTGCAGGTGGCGGGGAGGGTGCAAAACCAAAAGTGCATTCGCTGTGCCAAGAAGCTGCACCTCGGCGACACCCACTGCCCCCACTGCGGCTACCACCAAGAGGTGGAGTGCGGCCACTGCCACCAGCCCACCTATAAATACCTGCCCTACTGCCGCCACTGCGGCACGTCTCAGCCCCTTGATATCTAATCGCAACAAAAACCGCGACAAAAATGGTCTCTGGCTGACGGGCCAGAGACCAAGGATGTATTGATTCAGAGTAATGCGTTATGGGCGGTAAGCGAAAAGCCCCATCGGCCAGCAAACATAGTTTGGATCAACAGACCCGGTAAGCGTCAGCAGCCTTAGGCCTTACTTACGGGAGTAGTACTCAACCACGAGCAGTTCATTGATGTTGAGAGCCACCCATTCGCGCTCGATGATGCCGTTGACCTTGGCGGTGAGCTTGGCTTTGTCGAGTTCGAGGTGGGCGGGCACGTTGGCCAAGCCCGGAAACTCCAAATTGGCTTCAACCAGTTTTTTGGAGGCGTCGCGATCGCGCACGGTGATCACATCGCCGGGGCGGCACTGGTAGCTAGCGATCGACACCACGCGGCCATTGACGCAGATGTGGCCGTGGTTAACAGCCTGACGTGCCGAAGGAATCGTGGGGCCAAAACCGAGGCGAAACACAGTGTTGTCAAGCCGCATTTCAAGCAGTTGCAGAATGACAAGACCAGTGGAACCACCGGCCCGACGAGCCTTCTTCACGTAGCGAAGCAGCTGCTTCTCGGTGAGGCCGTAGTTGAAGCGCAGCTTTTGCTTTTCTTCTAGCCGCACGGCGTACTCAGACTTTTTCTTGCGGTCTTGGCCGTGCTGACCGGGGGGATAAGCCTTGCGGGGGGTCTTGCGGGACAGGCCCGGAAGCTCGCCCAGACGGCGTACAATCCGCAGGCGAGCGCCTCTATATCGCGCCATAAACGTTTACTCTCCGAACAAATTCCAAAGATTCTAATCTTAGCGCTAATGCGCAATCAGATCAATGATTTGTGGGGGAGATTTGGGTCTTGGGTTTTAGGTATCAGGCTTCGGGTTTCAGGAACTCACTTACCTAGCCACTCACCCACTCTCTAATGCTGACTCAAGCGGCTGAGAAACGCCTTCAGCCGATCGCTGCTGGGGTTGGCAAACACCTCGGCAGGCACGCCCTCTTCTTCGATGATGCCATCGTTAAAGAACAGCACTCGGTTGGAGACTTCGCGGGCAAACTGCATTTCGTGGGTGACGACTACCATGGTCATGCCCTCTTCGGCGAGCTGGCGCATGACGCCAAGCACTTCGCCCACCAGCTCGGGGTCGAGGGCGCTAGTGGGTTCGTCAAAGAGAATGGCGACGGGTTTCATGCAGAGGCTGCGGGCGATCGCCACCCGCTGCTTTTGCCCGCCGGAGAGCTGCTCAGGGTAGGCGTCGGCGCGATCATCCAACCCCACCTTAGCCAGGTAGTGCTCGGCTAGATCGCGACAGTCGCCAGCGGGGAACTTAAGCACCCGGCGGGGCGACAGCATCAGGTTTTCGATCACCGTCAGGTGGGGAAACAGGTTGAAGTGCTGAAACACCATGCTCACCTGGCTGCGCAGGTGGTAGAGCGCCTGGCGGGGCAGCTTGGCGGCGGAGACATCTTGCCCCATGACTTCTAAATGGCCCTGGTTGATCGCCTCTAGCCGGTTGAGACAGCGCAAAAAGGTGCTCTTGCCGCAGCCCGAGGGGCCAATGATCGACACCACGTCACCCTTGGTAAAGGCGGTGCTGACTCCCTTGAGCACATCGATGGGGCCAAAGCTTTTGTGCAGATTGTCGCAGGCAATAACAGGAGTTGCGATCGCCGTCATGGTGGTAGTCATGGGCAGGGTTTCGAGAGATTGGGTGAATGCTGCGGGCTGTCTCCTCCAGAGAATCACTGGCACCCTGGGGCATCTGTATTCTAGACAACAATTTGACCGGGTCAAAATTGTCTATGGTGCATCATCAACCCCCGCAAAAGCAGCGGGAAGAGGCAATTTGCCCCATCTACTCACCCCCTGGCCCATGGTCTTTCGGATCTTTCGCTTTCGCTGGTTTAAGCGCGCCCTGGCCCTGGTGCTGGGGGTGCTGCTCGGAGTCGGGGCTGCCCAGCTGGTGAGCCTGGCCCAGGAGGCCCCCACCGTGTGGGAGGTGGGCACTGAACCCGCCTTTCCGCCCTTTGAAATGCGAGATGATGCCACCGGCGACCTCACCGGCTTTGACATTGAGCTGATGCGGGCGATCGGCAAAGCCGCCGGGCGCGAGGTGAAGTTTATCAGCCTGCCCTTTGACGGGCTGGTGCCGGCCCTGCAATCGCGCACCATCGATGCGGCCATTAGCGGCATGACCATCACCGCCGAGCGGGCGCAAACCGTCGATTTTTCGCGGCCCTACTTTGAGGCGGGGCTGGCGATCGCCGTCCGCGAAAGCAATACCGACATCAACTCCCTAGAAGACCTGGCGGGCCAGCGCATCGCCGTCCAAATTGGCACCACCGGGGCCGAACAGGCCGCCCAGGTGGAAGGGGCCACCGTCAGCACCTTTGATAGCGCCCCCCTCGCCCTACAAGAGCTGCTCAACGGTCGGGTCGATGCCGTGATCAACGACCTACCCGTGACCCTGTTTGCCATTAACGAGGCCAACCTCCAGGGCGTCAAGGTTGTGGGTGAGCTGGTCACCGAAGAGTATTACGGCATTGCCCTGCCGCAAGATACTGAAGCGCTAGCCGAGATCAACGCCGCCTTCGACACCCTGCTGCAAGACGGCACCTACGCCGAGATCTATCAACGGTGGTTTTCTGCTGACCCGCCCGAGCTGCCGGTTGTTGCTCCGGCCTTAGCAGAAGCCGGCACTGCCACGGGCCTGGTCTGGGGGCGGCTGTTCCAAAACCTGATGCGCGGCGCGTGGATCACCATTTTGCTGACGGCGTTTTCATTTTTCTTTGGGCTAATCGGCGGGTCGCTGGTGGCTTTTGCCATGATTTCGCCCATTAAGCCCCTGCACTGGCTGTGCCGCATCTACGTCGATTTCTTTCGCGGCACGCCGATGCTGGTGCAGCTGTTTATGATCTATTTTGGTCTGCCCGCCCTGTTCCAAAGTCTGGGCTTTGACTTCAGCTTCAACCGCATTTTTGCTGCCATTCTGGCCCTCAGCCTCAACGTCGCCGCCTACCTGGCGGAGATTTTGCGCGGCGGCATTCAGTCGATTGATCGGGGCCAGTGGGAGGCGGGCGAGTCGCTCGCCATGAACCCGGTGGAAACCATGCGCTACGTGGTCTTTCCCCAGGCGTTTCGGCGCATTTTGCCGCCCTTGGGCAACGAGTTTATCACCCTGATCAAAGACACCAGCCTAGCCGCCGTGATTGGCTTTGAAGAACTGTTTCGCCAGGGCCAGCTGACGGTGGCGACGACCTACCGAGCCTTTGAGGTGTATCTAGCGGTGGCGATCGTCTACCTGGTGATGACTTCCCTGGCATCCTTTGTCTTCAAGCGCCTAGAGGTCTATATGGACCCCATCAACCGCCCTAAAAAGGTGAAGAAAGACCCGATTCCCTCAGCGGTAGTGGTTTGATGCTACCCCTGTCAAGGTGGCCCAGGCCGCAGGTCGAGATCGCCAGATTGGCCACTGAGCCTAGGACTGAAAGTCCCAGGCTCCAAGCAGAAATCCTCTGAAGAGGATTGGGGGCCGACTCCCCCAGTCTGCTTTAGCAGACTTGAGCGATCAGCCAGGGAGTTCACTCCCTGGTGGTCGTAGCCGAAGACCGGCAAATCATCACCGTTCTAGAGATTTTGCTGTATTTGACAGCCACCTTAATAGGGGTGGGAGTTTGATGCATATTTGATCACCAATCTAAAATTGCCTTAGCCCTTGCGCTTCGATCGCCGCGCTGCCGCTATTGCAATAGCTTTAGGGGCTGGCGTTGAAATAAGATAACGACGTTAGCCTAAGACCCATTTATGGATTCCCGCCCCACGCCTTCGCGGGGGCAGGCTCTGCGCGGGAATGACGCTGGGATGTCATTTAATGGCTGATCCCTTACTGCTGCTGTTGCTCAGCGCCTAGCAATATTTGGTACACAAATAGCTGCCGTAGCGCCCTGGTCTGCTGCTGCTGCTGGTTCGCTGCGGCGTGAATTTCTGCCGACAGCATTACGCTACCGCCCACCAGGGCAAGAATGAGGCAGATATTTCTCACAATCAGGCAAGCGGGCAGACAGCGATTCTTCATAGTAGCTATCGGGGCAGGTGTGGGGCATTAGTCGGCCAAAGCCTGACTAGACTAGGTTTGTCTGGGCCAAGTCCGGCTGGGCTAAGTCCTGTCGAGGTTTGCAGTTGGGGTTCGTAGTTGGGTTTTGCAGTTGAGGATGGGAAAATTTCCCCTAGACAAGGCTCCGCGTCTGGACTGGGAGCAGGCTTGTCTATATTATTAGAAGATACATCGGGAAATTCACTGACAGCGAAAAAAGGCTTTACAAAATTTAGGGGAAATTGACCCGATATTCCACAAATGGCCACCCGCTGGGGCCAGCGCCTACCCCTGTTAAGGTGGCCCAGACCGCAGGCCGGGATCGCCAGATTGGCCGCTGAGCCTAGGACTGAAAGTCCCAGGCTCCAAGCAAAAATCCTCTGAAGAGGATTGGGGGCCGACTACCCCAGTCTGCTTTAACAGACTTGAGCGATCAGCCAGGGAGTGAACTCCCTGGTGGTCGTAGCTTTGTCGTCTTGGACAGTAGGACAAAGCAAGCTCTCCAACAAGGGGCCAAGTTTGAAAATGGCGACGGCTGTCGGTGTGGACTAGTCAAGACGTTAGAAAATGCTGCGACGGGTCTACCCTGCCTCCTGGCTCCTGTATTCTTAAACTCCTGGTCTTCTTCAATACCCAAGCTAAGTTCATGCTAGGTCTAGCGATTCACACCTGCGGCCCCGACCTGGGGCTGGCCCTGAGCGACTTTGACGGCGAGACTCGTCACCAGACCTGGCCCCTGGGGCGCGATCTATCGACCCAGCTGCACGGCATTTTGATGGCGTTTATTGCGCCCTACAACTGGCGGGATTTCTCGTTGTTGGCGGTGGCGGTGGGGCCGGGG
>QBMN01000227.1 GCA_003241845.1 Shackletoniella antarctica
CACCGTACGGGCGCACCGCCCCAACCCGCCCACCGTACGGGCGCACAGCGGTGCGCCCGTACGGTGGGCGGGTTGGGGCGGTGCGCCCGTACGGTGAGCGGGGGAATGTGGGCATTCTAGAACCGCCCCTTCTGTGGATCGCCGCTATGCGCGTGCTTGTGCTCAGCCACACCTATATCGTTGACCTCAACCGCGAGAAACTGCGCGCCCTGGCCCAGCTTTCTCCCGATATAGACGTGGTGGTGGGCGTGCCCCGGCGCTGGCAACCCGGCGGCGTGCAGAGCCGCCTGATTGTCTCCAAACCGCTCCAGGAAGGCAACTTTCGGGTGCAGCCCCTGGGCAACCTGAGCCAAAATAACCAGGGTTTGCTCACCTTTGGCCCCGACCTGGTGCAGCTGCTGCGAAAATTTCGGCCCCAGGTGATTCAAGTCGAGCAGGGCTCTAGGGCGCTGGCCTACGCCCAGACCATCACCCTCAACCGGCTGCTGGGGCTAAAAGCCAAAAACGTCTTTTTCACCTGGTGGAATCTGCCCTACCAGCTCAAGTTCCCCATCTCTGCCCTCGAAGCCTACAACCTGCGCCACACCCACGGCCTGGTGGTGGGCAACCAGGATGGGGCCGATATTCTGCGTGAGCACGACTGCCGCGCTCCCTACCGGGTCATGCCCCAGCTCGGCGTTGATGACACCCTATTTTGCCCCCAGCCCCAGCCAGAGCTGGCCGCCGCCCTCGACATCCCCACCGATGCCTTTGTGGTGGGCTACTGCGGCCGCTTTGTACAAGAAAAAGGGCTGCTCACCCTCTGCGATGCCCTGGCCAGCCTGCGCCATCTGCCCCAGCCCTGGGTATGGCTGCTGGCGGGCCGGGGTGAGCTGCGCGATGCCATTCAGGCTAAAGCTGACCGGGCGGGCATCGGCGATCGCCTGCGCTGGGCCACCGACATCCCCCACCACCAGGTGCCCAACTACATCAACCTGATGGACACCCTGGTGCTGCCCTCCGAAACCACCGACAAGTTCAAAACCCTCACCGCCAAGGGCTGGAAAGAACAGTTCGGCCATGTGCTAATCGAAGCCATGGCCTGCGCCGTCCCCGTCATCGGCTCCGACTCCGGCGAAATCCCCAATGTCATTGGTGATGCTGGCCTGGTCTTTCCCGAAGGCAACGCCCCCGCCCTCGCCGACCACCTGCGCCTGCTGATGGAGAATCCTACCCGGCGGCAGGCGATCGCTGAGGCAGGCTACCACCGCGCCATGAGTGCTTATACCAACCGGGCACTGGCGAAACAACTGCTGGAGTTTTACGAGGAGATTGGCGTGGGTGGGTAGGGGGTAGTCGAGTGGTGCATTGCTTCGCGAATGCACCCTACGGCACTACCCTCCTACCCCCACTCCTCACCCATCGACCCATCGACCCATCCACCCACTCACCACTCACCCATGCGCCTCCTCCAAATCATCCCCTCCATCTCCCTGGTCTATGGCGGCCCTAGTCAGATGGTGCGGGGCTTCGCCCAGGGGCTAGCGGCGGCGGGGGCCGAGGTCACAATTATCACCACCAACTCCAATGGCGACTCGGGACAGTCGCCGCTGGATGTGCCGCTGGGGGTGCCGGTGGCCGAAGAGAACTACACCGTGCGCTATTTTGCCTGCTCGCCCTGGCGGCGGTACAAGTTTTCGGTAGGGCTATTGACTTGGCTCCATCAGCACGCCCAGGAGTATGACCTGGCCCACATTCACGCGCTGTTTTCGCCCCTGAGCACGGCGGCGGCGACGGTGGCCAGGTCGCAGCAGCTCCCCTACATTCTGCGCCCCCTCGGCACCCTCGACCCGGCAGACCTGCAAAAGAAAAAGCACCTTAAGCAGGTCTATGGTCGCCTGTTAGAAGGCCCCAACATGGCCGGGGCAGCGGCCCTCCACTTCACTAGCCCCATTGAGGCAGAGGTATCCCATCGGTTTGGGGCCTGCACGACGGATTGGATCATTCCCCTCGGCGTGCAGCCCTCGGCAACAATGCCAGAGGCAGAGCGCCAGCAAATTTTGGCTGAGTTAGGCATACCGCTCGATCGCCCCATCGTCCTCTACCTGTCGCGCCTCGACCCCAAAAAGGGGCTAGATCTGCTGCTGCCCGCCCTAGAGCAGCTCGTAGCTCAGGGCCTAGACTTTCACCTGGTGCTGGCGGGGGGAAACCCCCAAGACCCAGGCTATGAGCGGGCGATCGCCGCCCGTATTCAGGCTGGGATGTTGGCTGATCGCACCACCCTCCCCGGCTTTGTCACTGGCCCTGCCAAAGCGGCCCTGCTGCAATCGGCGGCTCTTTTTGTGCTGCCCTCCTACTACGAAAACTTTGGCATTGCCGTGGCCGAGGCCATGGCCGCTGGGGTGCCCGTGGTGGTGTCAAAGGGGGTCTATATCTGGCCCGACATTGAGGCCAGCGGCAGCGGCTGGGTGTGCGAGCTGACTGTGGAGGGAGTGGCTCAAAGCCTGGCCGAAGCGTTGAACAATTCAGCCCAACGGCAGCTGCGGGGACAGCAGGCTAGGGCCTATGCTGAGGATCACTACAATTGGAGTGCGATCGCCCACAAAACCCTGGCGGCCTACAAAACCCTGCTTTCGCCCCCAGCCAGCTGACCCTACGCCCCAAAACCCTAACTAGGTAACCTAACGATAGTGTCATAATCCACACCCCCCGCCCATCGGGAAACGGTGTATAAAGATACGTATAACAGTGCGTTAAGAAAACCTCTGTAGTCTTCACTCTTTGGTGGAGAATTTAAACCTAGAGAGCGATCTACCCCTAGCCACCGCCGAGTTATAGGTCAACCTCCCATGCTTCAGGATGCCAAAGCTATTCGGTACTATCAACGGATTACCGATGCCTTCGTCGACCAGTGGAACCGAGGCTATCGCACCAGCGAGCTGCGCCTTTACCTCGAAGGTTACCTAGCTTCCCTCCGCCACTCCGACGCCCTAGAGCCCTACTGGGTTCACCGACTCGAAGAAGACACCATTCGCTATCTCAACGACCAGTCAAACTTCATCATGGCCCAGCCTGAGCCAGAAATCTATTGACGCGCCTCACCGCTGATTTGACTCAGCGGTTTTTTTGGCGCTGCACAGCGCCCTTAGACTGCATCTAACCGCATTAAGGCGACTTCTGGAGAATAGTTTCCCAATGGTAGGCAGTGCCCACCCGACAACGGCTATAGTCGCTGGATCAAAGCTGGTATCTTCTTTCCTAGAAATCTCCTAAGCTGATCCCCCCATCTCTAGGGCAGCGACAAGGCCAAAGATGATAAACAGCAGCCCGCCGATGGTGGTGAGCCAGCGCTCTGAAATGCGCCCGGCGATCAGCTTGCCGCAGGCGACGGCGATCGCCGCACACACCGCATGGCCCAGGGTAGCCCCCAGCACCACCCCCACTGGGTGGTTGGCCGCCGCCAGGGCAATGGTGGCAAACTGAGTGCGATCGCCCCACTCGGCCACAAAGGTGAGGGCAAAAGCTTCGATCAGCACCTTGCCCACTGTCCACCGGACGACTCCAGATTCTCGTTCTTCGACCGCCTCTAGGGCATCGGCCTCCTCGTCGGCGAGGCTGCCAGATCCCCCCATGCGCATGGCGTCGTATAGCAGCTTGAGGCCAAAGCCTAAAAACAGCGCCACCGTTAGCCCCTGCACATAGCGCTGCGGCAAAACAGTGGCCACCTGGCCAATCAGCACCGACAGCACTGTCATCACAAACAGGGCCGCTGTGACCCCCACAAACACCCAGCGACGGGGATGGCGGGTAGCCAAAATCATGGCGATAAAGAAGGTTTTGTCACCCAGTTCTGACAGGGTGATCAGTATTAGGCCAGCGGTAAAGCCTGTGAGAGGGTGCATGCTCTGCTCCAGTGGTGTAGAGACTGGGCAGGCTTGGTGGATAGCTACAAAGACTCCACCAAGCCCACGCCAGTGGTGGACTCAGTGAAGGTCTCGCTTGCAAATGGGCAAAATGCTCACTTACCGTCTGAACCAGGCTCATCGCCAGTATGTTGATTCAGACATCGGGCTGGGTCAGCCCAAAACTACTCCCCTTCAGAGTAAGAATACTACCATGACTTAGCCACACACTTTGGCTAAGGAGTAGGGGTAGAAGAACTGGGTGCAGCAGGGGTTTGAATCTGAGGAACCTCTATATCAGGGATGGTGATTTCCTCAACCGGAATGCCTGGGCGGCTTTGTCTGCCCGCAGGCTCCTCGCTCGCAGGTTCCCCGTCCATCGCTTCATTGCCTGTAGGCTCCTCGCCCATAGACTCGTTGCCTGGGGCCTCGGCGTCTACAGAATCGCTAGGGGTCTCGGCGGCGGCTTCGCTAGGGTCGGCGTCAGTCGGGGTGCCGATGATGGTAAAACCTCTCACCTGGGGCGCTGCGCCTGGCTGGGCGCTGTCTGCACCAGGGGTCTCACTCTGGGGGGTCTCACTCTGGGGCGTCTCACTTTGGGGTGGCATCAACTCAGAGGCACCGCCGCTGGCGCAGAGATCGTCTAGGTTAGTCACCCGGCCATCGGCGTCAACTATGTAGCAAAACCCCTGAGCCTGACTAACCGTGGGCCACAGCAGGGCACCAACTACTAGACCAAGACCACCGACAGAATGTAAGAGACTGGTCAAAAGACTGGGTTTCATGGCGTTTAGTGGAATAGAATCCCTGGCAAAACAAACCTGTTTGCTCAGCTTACCAGCCCAACAAAAGCCGCGCTATCGGTCGTTTGATAGAAACTTTTTTCCCTCTGCCCTGCGCCCTAGCGATCGCCCTAGGGCTGCCCTGTGCCCCAGCGATCGAGGGCGCGTTTGCCGCCCCAGCGGGCGACAATCTCGTCGTCGTAGTTGTCGGCAATGCGAATTACGGTGGTGACCGAGTGGTTTAGCTCCAGGCGATCGCAGGTTTCGCCCACCAGGCTGTGCTCAAACACAATGTCGTCTTCGGCGTCGTAGGCAAAGCGGCCAAAGTAAATGCCGTTGTTTTCGCGCAGTAGGTAGTAGCCCAGCTCTGGGGTGAGGTCAATGTCGGTGACTACGTAGGCCCGCGTGGTGATTAACGACTCGTCGGCATGCCAGGGCACCACGCGGGTAGAGGCCACCGCCGACCCCAGGTTGACGAGAAACAGCGGCTCATCTTCAAACACCACCAGCGACTCGCCAAATAGCTCGTGCATCCAGGGCAAAATGCGGTGGTAAACTGCCTTTTGGCCAGGGGTTCTAAACTCCATTATGCTCTCAGAAGGGTGGGGCGAGGGGGCGTCTAGCCCTGGGGCTGGCCTGTCTGTAAATGGGCTGGGGAGATGGGCTAGGGCCATCGCAAAAAAGCCATAACACCATTGTCTCATTCTTGCTGACCATTGCCGCCGGTTGGGCAACAGCGGGGGCAAATTTAGGGTTAGGCTAGGGGCGGCAAACCCTGTTCTACCCTTTGTTACGCCCATGCCCTGCATTGTGTTTACCGATCTCGACGGCACCCTGCTCAACGGCGAAACCTATGCCTACCAGGCGGCCCTGCCCACCCTGGCGCACCTCACCGAGCGCGGCATTCCGGTGGTGCCGGTGACCAGCAAAACCCGCCAGGAGGTGGCCCAGCTGCGCCAAGATGTGGGGCTGCGCGACCCCTTTGTGGTCGAAAACGGCAGCGCCGTCTACCTGCCCACCGACCAGAGCCGCTTTGCCCTGCCGCCGGGCGATGATGTCGATGGCTACCGGGTGCTGCAACTGGGCTGCAACTATGTCACCGCTCGGGCGGGGCTAAAGGCGATCGCCCAAGACCTGGGCCGCCCCCTCAAGGGCTTTGGCGACTGGAGCATAGACCAGGTGGTGCAGCTCACCGGCCTCTCGCCCGAGGCGGCCAAGCAGGCCAAGGCCAGAGAGTTTACCGAACCCTTTATGACCCCCAAAAACGTGCCCGCCGACCAGCTGCGCGAGGCCGTTGAGGCCATGGGCTTTCGGGTGGTAATCGGCGATCGCTTCTCCCACCTGATTGGGGCGGCAGCGGGCAAGGGCAATGCCGTTCACCAGTTGGTCAACCTCTACCAGGCCAGCCACCCCAAAGAGACTCCGATCACCACCATTGGCCTGGGCAACAGCCCCAACGACCTCGACATGCTCGAAAACGTCGATTACGCGATCGTGCTGCCCGGTGCCCACGGCCCTCACC
>QBMN01000228.1 GCA_003241845.1 Shackletoniella antarctica
TCCCTGCCCCCCAAGAGTAAATTTTCGAGGTGATCCTTCAAACTACACCCTTCATTAAGGGGGTGATCGCCTGTAACCTTTGCAAATGAACGGCTTTCATCGCTACATGGTGATCCATCGATCTGGGGGGGTGAGTCAGCTGTATTGCCCTCTGGCTGGGCGGTTACGGCCCCGTCAGGGTGCCAGAGGTCGCGGTGCTTATATAAGGTCTGCACTGAGGTGTGGGCCACTTCGACCAGGCGCTTCACCCAACCTTTGACTGTGCCCGGTGCATTGGGCCTGATTTCATCGACAGCGGCCCCTATTCGCTGGCGGGCTTCTGCCATGCGTTGGTGGTTGACGCTGTACGCGGTTTCTTCTCGTGCTGGCTCAGTGCCCAGGGGCCAATAGTATTTCTCGGCAGCGTTGGCCCAGGCCCTGGCCTTGAGCGCTATCTCTCTCTGGTGGCCACAGTGGTCGAGGTAGCCGGGGCGGGTGATCGCAATGCGCTCTACATAGTCGGCTAGGTCATGGCCCTCTAGCTGCTCAAAGACTCGGCCATAACAGGCGATCGCCTTCAGCAGCCCATTGGTTTGGCCGGGGCCAGACCAGCCCTCGTTGATTTCGACCTCTAGGTCGGCGCGCCAGGTGGCCACCGAATTGAGGTTTTTGCGCCGGGGTCGTTTGCGGTGGTTGTCGCGAGCGATCGCTAGCGCCTGGCGGATGTCGTCGAGGTCTTGCAGCTGGGCAGCGTTGTCCCACAGGGCGAAAAAGTGAGAGAGGCTATCGCTCGCCGGGGATAGATCGCCGTTGAGAATGGCCGCGCCGGTGCTGGGCTGCAAGGGCAGGCGGTGGGCGTTGTACTCGACAAAATCTCCCATCCAGTGTTTGCCGTAGGCCTTGACGTTGGGGAAGATTTCGAGCTGGCCGGCCTTGACCTCTAGGCCCTGGCTGGTCATGGCCTGTTTGAGGGCACAGGCCAAGGCAAAGGTGGGCACCGTGTCGGGCAGGGGTAGGTAGAGGTGTAGGCCGCCGCTGCTGCTGCTGCGAATGGGCACCCATCGCACAATGCCGATGGTCTCTAGGGCGGCGGCGATGGTGGGCAGCTGGTCGAGGTAGGGCGACCCGGCATCGATGTCGAGCATTCCATATGTGGTGGTCTTGTTAAACCGCACGCCGACAAGCTGGCCGGGGTCTTGGTAGCGTTCCCAAAGGGTTCTAGGCTTTAGTGGGTATTTACGTACTGTTCGCCATCTAGCGCCTGTGCTAGAGTCGTTAGACCCTTCGATGGTCGCCCATCGGTAGGGGAACAGATCACATAGTTTTTGGCCGAGGGGGCTGCTTGGAGTCGGTTCCATAGTTTCCTTAGGTAAAAGACGGAAGACGAAAAACGGCGATCGCCCCCAGATGAGCGATCGCCGTTTTTTTGTGTCAAGTTTTTGGCTTTGTTGGCTGAATCACTGATAGCGCCGTGTGTTGGGATAATTGGGAACCACTCGGGGGAATGCTTGGCGGCTGCCCCGAGTGGTTATCCGTCTGTCGTATACGTTGGCCGTATACGGTCATAGTATAATATGTCTCAGGAGCGTGAACCCTTAAAGCCAGTGGACTTAAGAAAACGTGCCAAATTGACTCAGCGAAAACTGGCTGAGGCTCTTGATGTTCGTCAAGGGACTATTAGCGATTGGGAAAGGGGCTTAGCCGTTCCTCACCTACCACCGTCAAAGCTGAAGCGAATGATGGAGGAGCTTGACTGCACTATTGATGAATTAATCGAGGCTTACGAGCCAGAGCCAGAGCCAGCCCATTAAAAACGCGGGGGCTGCCGTCCAAAGCCACCCCCGCGCCTGTCAACTGTCCTTCTAAAAACAGCAGCACCATGATGCTAACTGCAACCGCCCCCACACCGGGGGCCGATTCCATGCGCCTATCAAAGCCCTGGCAAATTTACATGCTCAGCGGCGATCGCTGGGTGCCGGTGGGGGCCTGTGGCGATCGCGCCTTGGCCGAGATCCACATAGCCAGTCTGCGTAAGATGATGCGCCACAAACAGTTCCAACTCGTCTGGGAGGGGCTGGTGGCAGCATGAATTCTGTCTGTTGTCCATCCTGCTTGTCGGCAAATATCGCAGTTCACTTCCCTGAGGCGTCTTGCCTAGAGGCGTCTTGCCTATGGTCTGGGGCTGAGGCTGACTTGCTCTATGAAGGCGATCCATTAGGTGGCCCCGAAATAGACGCACTGGCCGACGCCGACACCAAGGCCGGTGGCTGGTGATTCGCTACTCAGGCCCCGAGGCCGTTGGTTACCAATACGAGGATAAATGAAATGCCCTGGCCTTTTTTTAGTTCCGATGACTGTGACGACGATACCCGCGATCAACTCAACAACAACTGCAAAGAGGGCGTAGACCCGCGCTCGGTGTGGGATGACTGGGGCGATCGGGAGGTCGACCACAAAACCTCTACTCAAGACGATGTGAAAGCATCGACAGAAGAAGAAACGGAAGAGTACTATAACGGAAACCGGCCCTCGGGCTGGTGGCCACTCTAGCTAGGTGGAAACCATGATGATCATCGAATTTCTAAAGGGGGACGCCCCTAACTTTGAGTCTTGCACCCGGTGCCAGGCAGAAACATATGAGGTAGTACGGGGAATGTTGCAAGAGCGCAAACGTGTTAAAACGTCTGAGATTCTTGCCCGCTTGAATCTTAAAAGCACTGCCCCCTACTATTCGCGGTTAACTCACCTTCAAGAGAAGGGGTATCTCCGCTGGGGAAAGGCCCCAACCCAGGCGACAGCCTAGACGATGACGACTTGGCTACTCCTTAGCCAACACCATGAAGCCCCCACCACACCGGGGGCTTTTTTATTGCGAAAGCCCCATCAAAAACTGACGGGGCTTTGTGGTGTAACTCCCAGGGTTGGGCACCCTAGAAGCGCTGTTACACACTCGGAGTATACCCAAATGAACCGATTTTTACAGGTGGTAGGCGTTCTCGCTGCTCTCTCCATTGGCGGCTGGATCTTAGTCGGAACCGTCTCCCTCGTCCTTGACCTAGGCTACAGCTTTTTCTGGTGGCTGCGAGACACCTTTCTACCCTTCGTTACCATCGCTGCGATCGGCGGGTTCATCATCTACGGTGTAGGCCGATTATTCGGTGTCAGGGGTTAGCCATTAGCCAAACACCAGCACCACTACCAGGGCCACCAGGCCCACCACCACAAACCGCACCGCACCCCCCATCCACGTTGTCGGGGTGGCCAGCCATTGCAGCGCAAAACCAATGTTATCGGCGTAGGTCGCAGCCGGTGCCGGTGCCGGTGGGGCCGGGGGGGCAGGGGCAGGGATAAAGGGCAGAGGCTTATTGCTGGCCACGGTAGGGGGGCCGTCATCCTTGCCCACGGTGTCTTCCTCGTCTTCAACCACTGTGATCAGGTTACTGGCCAGCCAGAGGCGATCGCCTATCTCTATGGGCCGAAGGTCGCCCTTCTTTAATCGCTGGCCATTAAGCACCGTGCCCTCCTGGCTGCCCAAGTCTTGAGCACTCCACTGATTAGCCGCGTAGCTGTAGTTGATCGAGGCGTGGCGGCGGCTTACGTCGCGGATATTGATCGTCAAGTCACAGGTAGGCAACCGTCCTAAAATCCACTCACCCGAACGCCTATCGTCATCGGTGGCCACCTCTAGGCGATAGGTAAGGTTGCACCATAGCAAATCGGCAAAGCTAGGCCCAAAATAAAGCGACAGCGTGGGCATTAGACCAATCTATAAAAAGTGACAATGCAAGGGAATAAGTATTGCACCGGATTAAATCTAATTTGATAAGCCCTGTCAGCATCAAACTTAAAAACCGATGGCGCTACCGGCACTACTAGCCCCGGTCTTAGATGCTGTTTACCCTGAAGTCGCCACACCTGATTAATCCACCCAGCCCGGTAGTAGACCGGGGCCGGTCGCGTCAAAAATCTAAACTCCACTCTCACCAGCTCGGCCTGGAACACCAGCGGTAAAATTTTCGCTTCGCGTGAGCCACCGTCGCGATAGGTGATCGTCCCCACTATTCGCCAGATTTCAGACATCACAACATCTTGATCGGGATGTACCACTTGCCCGCATGCTTGAACGCATAGAGCTTATGGCCCCTGATCAAGTGGCGCACGTGGGTCGGGCTGTATCCGTGTTCCTTGCCCCACTCAACAACTGAGAGGCTCTTAGCCTGTTTGCTGCCCCAAACAGGCCGGGTTAGCAGGGGCAACCAAGTCATTACAGGTAAGTAACGCGCCGAGGACGGTGGACGCTTTGAATGGTCAGTCGACCAGCCCCAGCCCCACGATCTACCGATTTCCCTGGCAACTCAAGCATCGCATTATCTGCTCGGTCGGGGTGACAGTAGAAAGTAATATTGAATTTCTTGTCGCGTTGCGATTGATTACCGATGCCCGCAATGTTGCCAGCGCAAATAGCAACCAGCCGAACTAAATACTTTTTGTAGTCAGTAGTTTTTAGTTTCAGCTTGTTTTTTGCCGTGTCTTCGTCGGTTGTTGGTTTAACACCGATAATTTTCCCCACTGCGCCATTGCCGTAAAAATACTTCGCGCCAGCAAATCTTAGCTGTGTGCCGCCTATGTCGTCAGCGACTAGATTAATTCGCTCGGTTCCCACTGTTATTCTCCTAAAATTAAGATGGACTAACGAAACCCCCAGGCGGGGGCATTAAAAAATCACAGGCTGATTTAAGTCAGGTAGACTTCAGCAGCAACACTAAACCCAGCAGCCGTAGTGGTAATGGCCACAGGCAGGGAGATAGTGATATTAACGAGATTATTTTCCAGATCCGTGTCAATGGTGACGTTGTTGAGGGGGGCCAGATCGGTGCTCTGGTCTTTCTCTAACTCACCAAGAGCGGTCGCCACTTCGAGGGCTTGAGCTTCGAGCGTTGTAGCGGCAGTGGTAACGGCAGCAGCCATATTCAATCTCCTAACGGTTTGCATCTCCGTTATAGCGTGATTTTATGGCTTGTAAACGAAAGTAAATTGTGTCCCCTAGGGGGCAGAACAGCTTACTTGATGTTGATAGACCAATCCGGCAAAATACGGTTATCTGTGCTCGAAAAATACTGGGCTTTATGTAATTCCACGGTTGCAGGTTGAATATCCATATTGATTTTCTCGATGTAGTTTACCCTTGCCCCGCTGGCCCAAGACGGCTTAACAAGCTGCAAGATATATCGAACAACTCGCTTAGCTTCTGCAATTGTTGAGCAATTCAAAACACAGCAGCTATTGTCTCTAAGGCTTATTGTTGCTTGTGCGCTGCCCCGTTTGTAAGCAAATCGTTTAATTCTGCCCGCTGCCTTTATGGTTGTATATCGTGGGTGTGGGATGGTAAACGACCGCCTATAGCTGGTATTGTCATCTATTAATTTTGTAACAATAACCATTTGATCTATATATATTGTCCTTTTAAGATTCCATGTTTCTGGAATGGCTAAATCCTTATTGCTGTCGCTAATGCAGCGGGTTTTATCATGCAATACTTTAATGGCTGCATAGATGGAGTCTATCTGCTTTGCAATGCCGTCTAATCCCTTGCCTGAATTGTTACCGGATCGAATGATTGTAAAATCTTGCTCACACTCTGGCAAGTCCCACGCTAAAGAATAATCCACCTCCAATTTGTCGATAATGTTTTCGCACTTGCCAGCAATGTCTAAATTGTCATAGCGACATTTAGCAGCCGGATCGGGTTCACATTCTCCCGTTTTCGTTGGTGGCTTGGTCGGTATTGGCTGGGGTAAAAACTCTATGGCCGGGGTGGGGCCGGTTGTAGTGCTGTAGTTGGTTACAGGGGTAACAACCGGCTGGGGTTGCCCAAAGGTGATCTGTACTGGCACGGTCGCCGGGGCCGTAGACGGGGCCGGGTTCACTGGGCTAAATACAGGCACTGGTATAGAGATCGGGTAGATTTTGACCCCTTGCCCTAACCCCTTGCCAGTGCTCGACGGTGCCCCGGTCGCAGTGCTGCCCCCCTGAGGGGTTCCCGCTGGCAAGCTGATCGGGTTGCCAGCGGGGTCTGTGACTTTGGGCGGGGCCGGGG
>QBMN01000229.1 GCA_003241845.1 Shackletoniella antarctica
TTGGTGTTCGGGGGCGGGGGTATCGGGGGTCAAGGTCGGGGTAGCTCCCCCAGCTTCGCCCTGAGCGTCACCGTCGCGATCGCCAGATCCAGTCGCAAACAGCACCAAAAAGCAGGTCTCACCCTCGGCAGCGGGCTGAAAGGGCAGCACATCAATGGCCACCGGGCACAGGCGATCGCCCTCCCGCAGCGACCCGGTTTTGTGAACGGGCTGGCTCAGCTGCTTAGCCTGGTAGAGGGCGGTGCGCAGGTCTAGGCGCAGCGAGTCTTTGGCCATGGTCAGCAGGTTGAGACTGGCCCGCCCAGGGGCTGGCTCTAGGTAGGCGCTGGTTTGGCCGCGAAACTGCAAAATATCGAGCTGGCCGTTGACCACCACCCCCACCGGGCCGTAGTGGCTCAGCACTACCTGGTCGGCGGCGCTGTAGAGGTCTGGGGTGGGGCGCGGCTCTTGGTAGGTGAAGGGGGTCGCAGTCGCCTGGCGATCGGGGCTACTTTCCCCCAGATCTAAATTTAGCCGCCGGGCAGACGACTGCTTAGCGTAGATCTTGTGCTGGAGATCGAGCATGGCAAACAGGTCAGTAAACTCGCCCACGGTTTCAGACGAGCCCAGCATTAAAAAGCCCCCCGGCTTGAGGCCGTAGTGAAACATGGGCAGCACTTTCTTTTGCAGGGCACTGCCAAAGTAAATCAGCACGTTGCGGCAGCTGATCAGGTCGAGCCGCGAAAAGGGCGGGTCGCCAATTAAATTTTGGCGGGCAAAAAGGCACAGCTCTCGCACCAGCTTGTTAATTTGGTAGCCCCCTTCCACCGGCACAAAAAAGCGCTGCAGCCGATCTGCCGACACGTCGGCCACTTTGGCGGGCAGATATATGCCCTGGCGGGCGATTTTGATCGACTGTTCGCTGACATCGGTGGCAAAGATTTGAATCGATGGACGCTGGGGCTGGTGGGCCAAAAATTCCAGCAGGCAAATCGCAATGGAGTAGGCTTCTTCACCCGTTGAGCAGCCTGCCACCCAAATGCGCAGCGGCAGGTCACGCTGGCCCTCGGGGGTCAGTTTTTGACTGTCGCGCAACAGCGCCGGAAACACCTCTTTCTTGAGACGGTCAAAGGCCCCGGCATCGCGAAAGAAGCTGGTGACGTTGATTAAAATTTCCTGGTACAGCGCCTGCACCTCCGCCGGAGTCTCCTGCAAATACTGCCGGTAGCGATCAATCTGCTCAATGTGGTGCAACGCCATGCGCCGCAGAATGCGACGTTTGATGGTGGTGAGCTTGTACTGGCTAAAGTCGACTCGGCTAGAGGCCTTCAGCAGGGCAAAAATAGCCGCCAGGGTCTCGGTTTCGCCCACCACTGCGGCGGTTTCTGGTGCGGCGGTGTCTGATGCGGCGGTTTCTGATGCGGCGGTGTCTGGCGGCTCAGCCACCGGGCGACTGACGTAGGGGTGGCGGCTGAGCCTGGTCAGGGTGGCGGCAATCTTGGCGGGGGGCTGCACAAAGTCAACCTGCCCGGTGGCAATGGCCATGTGGGGCATGCTGCTCACCTGGGCCGAGGCCTCAGACTGGGCGAGAGTAATGCCCCCCGCCGCCTTGATCGCCTCTAGCCCCAGGCTGCCGTCTGAGTCGCCCCCCGACAGCACCACCCCAATGGTGTTGTGGCCGCGATCGCGGGCCAGCGACTCAAAAAACGTGTCAATCGGTTTGTGCAATCGCTGACTAGCATCCCTGGGCCGCAGCCGCAGCTGCCCCCCCTCCAACGTCAAAATTGTGTTGGGCGGAATCACATAGACCTGGTTGGGGGCCACCGCCACGCCATCGGTTGCCGTCTCTACCGACATCGGGGTAGCCCGGCCCAAAATATCGCTCAGCATGCTGTCATGGTTGGGGTCGAGGTGCTGCACCAGCACCACCGCCATGCCCGTATCCGCAGGCAGATTGCCCAGAAGCTGGGTAAAGGCCTCTAGCCCCCCCGCCGACGCCCCAATGCCCACCACCGTAAAGCCGGTCTCAGGGGCGTTGGCAGCGTCAAGGGGCGTTGACTCGACGACATCTTCGGGGGGCATGGGTGGCATACAGCAATAACCTAGGTATATACCAGCATAGCTAACCTACTGTCCCAACTAGGAAACAAAGGACGCAGGCTCTGCGCCCCTACCTGGGGGTATTTTCTTTCCTGGAGACCGCCTAAATGCCCAGGCGTTGAAAGACCTGATCGAGGTGGCGTAGGTGGCGATCGGGGCTAAAGCAGTGGTCAATCTCTGCGGCAGACAGGTGGGCCTGCACCCGCTCATCGGCCTCAATCAGCGCCCTAAAGTTGCCGTCGTCGGTGTTCCAGGCCTGGTGGGCGCACCCCTGCACGATCGCATAGGCCTCTTCCCGCCCCAGCCCCTTATCTATCAGGGCCAGCATCACCCCCTGGCTAAACACCACGCCGCCGTAGACATTCATATTGCGGGCCATGTTTTGGGGGTAGACCAGCAGGTGCTTGATCAGCTCCGTGGTTTCCACCAGCATAAAGTGGGTGAGAATGCAGCTGTCAGGAAACGCCACCCGCTCCACCGAGCTGTGGGAAATATCGCGCTCGTGCCACAGGGCCACGTTCTCTAGGGCCGCCATGGCGTTGCCCCGCAGCAGTCTGGCCATGCCGGTCAGCCGCTCCGAGCGAATCGGGTTGCGCTTGTGGGGCATCGCCGACGAGCCTTTTTGTTTCTTAGAGAAAAACTCCTCCACTTCCAGCACGTCGGTGCGCTGGAGATTGCGGATCTCGACCGCAAACCGCTCCATGCTGGCCCCCAGCAGCGCCAGGGCGTTCATAAAGTCGGCGTGGATATCGCGGGAGATCACCTGGGTGGAGGCGGTGTCGGGGCGCAGGCCCAGATTTTGGCAGGCCAAAGCCTCGATCTTGGGGTCAATGTTGGCGTAGGTGCCCACCGCCCCAGAGATCTTGCCCACGGCGATCGTATCTTGCAGATGGGTCAGCCGCTCCCGGTGGCGCAGCATCTCAGCCAGCCAGCCAGCCAGCTTAAAGCCAAAGGTAATCGGCTCGGCGTGAATGCCGTGCGATCGGCCAATCATCACCGTGTCGCGGTGCTCCTGGGCGCGATAGCGAATCGCCTGAATCAGGTTTTCCACCTGCACCATGATCACCTGAAGGCTGTCCACCAGCTGTAGCGACAGCGCCGTATCGAGCATGTCAGAGCTGGTCATACCCAGGTGAATGTAGCGCCCCGCATCGCCCACATGCTCGTTGACGTTGGTGAGAAAGGCGATCACATCGTGGCGCACCTCCGCCTCGATCTCAAGAATGCGCTGGGGGTCAAACTTTGCCTTGGCCTTGATTTCCGCTACTGCATCCTGCGGCATATACCCCAGCTCAGCCTGGGCTTCGCACACCGCAATCTCGACCCGCAACCAGGTCTTAAACTTGTAGTCGTCGGTCCAGAGGTCGCCCATCTCGGGCAAAGTGTAGCGTTCAATCAAGGCTTTGGTCTAAATACAACCGTCCTATTCTACTCTCCAAACACAATCGCCTGGGCCATCTTGCCAATGCGCCCCAGGTCTTCGTCGAGCATCGGTGGCCAGACAACTCCGGTTCTTTTGCCCTGGGCGTAGAGCTGGCGGCTTTCGTAGGAGAGAATAAACAGCGCCTGGGTGAGGGTGCGATCGAGGGTAGGCTCGGTTTTGAGGCCCTCAAACAGCACTTTGAGCGCCAGCAGCAGGGAGGTTACCTGGCCGGGGATGGGCGGCTTGCCCTGGCGCAGACAGGCGATGAAGGTATCGGGCAGGTCGGCGCTGGTGCCAAGGGTCTGGCGCACAACAAATTCGTGGGCGGTTGCAAAATCCATAGGGGTAACGGTAGCCGAATTAGGGTGGTCTAGCTCCGCGCGTGCTGAACATAGCGGCTCACAATGCGGTCTCAGGAGATTTCTAGGCAAGAAGATACCAGCTTTAATCCAGCGGCTATAGTCGCTGTAGGGTGGGCACTGCCCACCATTGGGGAAACTATTTTCCAGAAGTCTCCCTAGGCTCAAGGGTGGTGGTCACTACCGCCCGCCCGCTATGTCTGCCCCAGTCTACCGTCTAGTCTGCCTTTGAGATGCAGATCAACCTCATCCAAGTCCAGCGGTGGAGTTTGGCCTAGGGAAACCCCACAGATCCCGAGCTGGACTTGGTGTAGTCAGCCCTGTCAAGCTGGCCAAACTATTCCCTAAATGCCTATGGGCTAAGGGACTTCGGCCACAACCACCAGGGAGTAAACTCCCTGGCTCACAGCGAAAGTCTGCTAAAGCAGACTGGGGCAGCCAGCCCACAATCCTTTTTAGAGGAATGGCACTGAATTAAGGCTGGTGGGCAGTGCCCACCCTACGGCAGATCAAGGCTTCTGGTGATCTGCGAGGGTTAATTTCAGCTTATGTCAGTGCCATTCCTCTTTAAGGGATTTCGGCTTTGAGCCTTGGATTTCTAGTTGGTCACTGTAGGGTGCATAACGCTAAGGCGAGGCTCCGCCAACGCGAAGCAATGCACCAATAGGAAAGATGGCAACTGGTACCTTATTTTCTTGCGCGTCCCTAGGCTCAGCGGCCAATCCAAGGGATCGCCCCCTGAATCTGGCCCCACCTTTACAGGGCTGACTTGGTGTAGGCCACCCATGCCAGGTAGCTTCCAGGCCTGATCTGTTACGGTTTCGTAGCAATCGGGCAATCTGAGCATGGCTGTCGCAATCGCTGGCGCGGTCATCACGATCGCCGGTTATTAATCTAAATGGGCGCGAGTAAGCATGACTTTCCCCTCCCCGCAAACGGTTCCCTTTGTCGATTTGACCTGGCAGCACGCGCCCCTGCAAGAGGCCATCCAGGGGGTGATCAATGCCGTCATTACCCAGGGCGACTTTGTGCTCGGGCAGGCGCTGGCCGACTTTGAGGCCAGCTTTGCCGCCGCCTGCGGCACCCAGTTTGGGGTGGGGGTTGGCTGCGGCACCGATGCCATTGCCCTGGGTCTGATCGCCTGCGGCATGGCCCCCGGCGACGAGGTGATTTTGCCCGCCAACACCTTTGTCGCCACGCTGATGGGGGTGCTGCGGGCGGGGGCAACGCCGGTGTTTGTAGACTGCGATCGCACCACCGCCCTGATCGATCTCGCCGCCGCCGAGCGAGCCATCACCCCCCGCACTCGCGCCATTGTGCCGGTGCACCTCTACGGCCAAATGGTATCTCCCCAGGGTTTGCTGGCTCTGGCCGACCTTTACCAGCTGATGATTTTTGAAGACGCCGCCCAGGCCCACCTGGCCCAGCGAGAGGGCTACACCGCTGGGGGCATCGGCCTCGGCGCGGCCTTTAGCTTCTACCCCAGCAAAAACCTGGGGGCCATGGGCGATGGCGGCATGGTTGTCACCCCCGATCAACAGGTCGCTAAGATGGCGCGATCGCTGCGCAACTACGGGGCCACCAGCAAGTACCACCACACCGAGCCCCAGGGCACCAACAGCCGCCTCGATACCCTGCAAGCCGCCGTGCTCAACGTCAAACTGCCCCACCTGCCAGGGTGGAACCAGGCTCGCTATGCGATCGCCCAGCACTACGATCGCCGCCTCGCCCCCCTGGCCGCACACGGCATTGTGCCCATGCACAACGCCGCTGGCCCCGGCCACATCTACCACCTCTACGTGGTGCGCGTCACCCGCCCCCTCAGCCGCGCCTACCTCCAGGCTCAGCTCACCGCCGCCGGGGTGCAAACCGGCATCCACTACCCCATGCCCTGCCACCTACAGCCCGCCTTTAGCCGCCTCGGCTACGGCCCCGGCCGCTTCCCGGCAGCCGAAGCCCTCAGCCAAGAGATTCTCTCGCTGCCCATCTATCCCGGCATGACGGCGGGGCAGGTAGATTATGTCGTAGACGCTATGGTTGAGGCAGTAGGGCAACCTTCAACATTTGCAATGCAAGATTTGCAGCCCATACCCATTCTTTCCACACCCTAAAAC
>QBMN01000022.1 GCA_003241845.1 Shackletoniella antarctica
CCACGTCCCGCTCGGAACCGTCCCTTGGTCTCTACGCCCTACCTTTTAGATATCGATTGAACGACCCCTTGGCCGAAACGATGATAGAGGCCGGATTCAGATCAATATTACCTTTGTTTAGCTGATTCACAATCGTGCCTGTTGTCCAGTCTGTTCCCCAGATGACAGCCTGATGGAAGTCAGCTAATTGAACAATTACATCATCTTCGTTTTCTTGGCCAACATTTTCTGCTTCGTCAAAAATACTCATTTGGTTCATTTGTGTCTTATTGTTAGATCGTCAGTCGCGTATCCATGATATTTGATTGTCTTTGAAGACGCGATAACCAAGCTGTATACGTTTTTGATTTTAATCCATATGATTCTTGGTTTTATTGTTGTGATTCTAAAGAAATATGCGAATAAAGTATTCAGTCCTTAAGTTTAGAAAACTTATGTTCTTGATCGTATAGCCTCAGGCCAATTTTACAGTAAGCGATATTGTAAGAGGATGAGTAATTCCAGAGAACCTTTTATATAGCGGTTCTCACTTGGATGAGGTGCAGGTTAGCTACCCCAGTCTACGAGTTTCTAGGCTTCTCTCAGTCGAGGTGTATCTCATGTGTCCAGGAACCGCTATATTCTGTTGGACTATATGGTTGACGAGAAGTGATCGCACGACTATGCTCTTACATTAAGCCGTTCATCAGAACGGTGGCCACACAGAACTCGAAAATCTTGGCGCTGTCCGCAGGTGTTGACTCCACCTACGAACAGCTAACCCCGCAAATCTAACAGGCAGATTGCGAGGCTAGGCTCATCGTACCCTAGCCCCCTCAGTTTGCACTTCAACTGCGGGTGGCTAGGGTTTTCGCGTTCTGTTTTCTTCCCCCAACCACAAAAGGAAACAGAACCGATGTTTGAATATCTCGAACCCGACCCCAGCGACAACCCAGGGGCCAACGAAGGGACCGGGTCCCTACCGCTACCATCAGGGATTGGCGGTCAAGACAAAGGAACCCGGTCCCTAAAGCCCCTAACCCCCGAAAAAGTGCGCCACATGCTCTACGGCAGCCTGGCCGGGATTGACCGCACCATCAAAATTCTCCATGCGATCGGCTACGCCGACCCCAACGATTGGAGCGACCCCATCCCCGTGCCCCCCAGCGCCGAGGGTGCGATCGCCACCGCCGCCCAGTGGATGGTGATCATGACCAAAACCGTGCTGCTAGAGTAGCGACAGAGCCAAGATCCCAGGGTTCTGGTGCAAAACTTGCTGTCTTGGCCATAGCCCCCGCTAGAACCCTGGGATCTCCCTTCTACAGCACCAGTGCTGACTAACCACCTCATTGTCGCTGAGACGATCGATAGGCGTCAGATTTGCAATACTTTAGAAATACCCTTGTTGCTAAAGTCCTGTTGCTGACCCCATTGATCTATGACTGCCGCCAACCCCCTGCTCGCCCTCGACTACCTACCCGCCCTAGAGTCCCTGGGAGATGACTACTACGACATCGTTGCCGCCGCCGAGTTTTCGCAGCATATCCTGCGGTTTCGCAACGACGATTTGGTGCGATCGCTCGGCCCCGACCCCGCCACCGTCAGCGATGACGACTTTATTGAGGCCTTTGGCAAGTTTCAGGGGCGCGAACCCTTTTTGGCCCTGCGCTACCACGGCTACCAGTTTGGCGAATACAACCCCTTTTTAGGCGACGGGCGCGGCTTTCTCTACGGCCAGGTGCGCGGCACCGACGGCACCCTCTACGACTTTGGCACCAAAGGCTCTGGCACTACGCCCTACTCGCGCGGCGGCGACGGCATGCTCACCCTCAAGGGCGGCGTCCGCGAGGTGCTGGCCTCCGAAGCGCTCCACGCATTGGGGGTCAACACCTCCCGCGCCTTCAGCCTAGTCGAAACCGGGGAAGCCCTCTGGCGCGGCGATGAGCCTTCGCCCACGCGATCGGCGGTGCTGGTGCGCTTTAGCCAGTCGCACATTCGCTTTGGCACCTTTGAGCGGCTGGACTATCTCAACCGCCCCGATCTAATCGCCAAACTGCTAGAGCATGTGATCGATATCTACTACCCCGAGGCGCGGCTGTTTACCGATGCCCAAGAGCGGTATTTGCACTTCTATAGAGAATTGTGCGATCGCGTTGCCCGCCTCGCCGCCCAGTGGATGTCGGTGGGCTTTTGCCACGCCGTGCTCAACACCGACAATATGTCGATCACCGGCGAAAGCTTCGACTACGGCCCCTACGCTTTTATGGATGGCTACGACCCCCGCTTTACCGCCGCCTACTTTGACTACGCCGGGCGCTACAGCTACGGCAACCAGCCGATCATCTGCCAGATGAATCTCAAGGCGCTGCAAAAGCCCCTCAAGCTGATCATGCCCGAGGCAGAGCTAGAAGCCGCCCTAGAACCCTTCAAAGATCGCTACGCCGCCTACTACCAGCAGCGCATGCTCCGCAAATTGGGCTTTGAAGCCCTCTCAGACGACCTGGCCAGCACCCTGGTCAGCCAAACCATTGAGCTGTTGAGCGCTGTAGAAGTGGGCTACCACGATTTCTTTTTGGGCCTCACCCAGCAGTTCTCGCCAGATTGGCGCGACGATGCCAGCCAAATTTTTAGCACCACCCTGCAAGCTTCAGACCCAGCCGCCGCCGCCCCGCTCAAAACCTGGCGACAGACCTATCACCGCTGTTTGCAAAGCCTGGCTCCAGAGGCGATGGCAGGCATGGCGTCTTTGCTGAAAGGCACCAACCCTCAAACCGTGCTGCTGCGCCCCGAAATTGAAGCTATCTGGGAACCCGTCACCACCACCGACAACTGGCAACCGTTCTACGACCTGCTGCACAAAATCCAGCATCCGTTTGGTTAATCGACTCTGGCCACAATCACCAGGGAGTGAACTCCCTGGCTCACAGCGAAAGTCTGCTAAAGCAGACTGGGATAGTCAGCCTCTAATCCTCTTCAGAGGATTTCGGCTTTGAGCCTTGGACTTCTAGTCCTAGGCTTAGCGGCCAATCCAAGCGATCGCCCCCTAAATCTGCCCCACCTTGGCAGGGCTGGCAATGCCCACCTACAGATCTTTTGGCAGGGGTGAGCATGACACCCCTAGGTAAACTGAGATACATAACCTCTTTTAGATGATCTAAACCCATGGCCGACGACCCCACCTCCAGCGCCCCTACTCCCACCGCCAAGATTCTTCAGTGCTTTAGCGGTTCTTTTGTGGCGGGCACCATCGCCATGCTGGCCTACCGCCTGATGCTCTCCATCGCCGCCAACTTCGCGGCTCGGCCTGTGCTATCAGACAACCCAGCCGTAGCGAATATTTCATCCGCCGTGCGCACCCTGGTGGTGGGTATGGCCGCTTTAGGGGCCGGGATCTTTGGTCTAGCCGCCGTGGGGATATTCTTGCTGGGGGTGCAGCTATTGTTTCAGCGCCTCACCGGGCGACCCTCCACCCTGCAAGATTAGCAACCTGCGTAACAATGAAGCAGGCGATTTTAAGGATGCAGCGCAATGGCGATCGGGGTTTGGGTACTGGGCAATCAGCTGTGGCAAGACCAGGCGGCTCTGGCCAGTTGCGAGGGCCAAGCTGCCCCGGTTCTCCTTATAGAATCCACTGAGTTTGCTAGAGAACGCTCCTACCACCGGCAAAAGCTGGTGCTGGTGTGGTCGGCCATGCGCCACTTTGCCGACGAGCTGAAGAATGCCGGGTGGGCGGTTACCTACAGCATGGCCGACAACACCGAAACCGCTCTGCGCGACTGGCTCAAAGCCAAAAACATTACCGAACTGCGAATTATGGATGCGGTGGATCATCCCTTTACCGCCTGGCTAAAGAGGCTGGATCTGCCCTGCAAGCTGACGATTCTCGACAACAACCTGTTTCTCTGGAGCATCGCCAACTTCAACACCTGGGCCGACCAGCGCAAGGGCCTGCTGATGGAGAGCTTTTATCGCGAAGGCCGCAAGCGCTTCGACGTGCTGATGGCGGGCAAAGACCCCATCGGCGGCCAGTGGAACTTTGACAAAGACAACCGCAAGCCCCCCAAGGGCAAGCTCAACACCCCCACCCCCCGCTGGTTTGAGCCAGACGCCACCACCCAGGCGGTGATCGACAGGGTTGAAAAGCTAGAGATGCCCACCTTTGGCGACGCGACCCCCTTCAACTGGGCCATCACCCGTGACCAGGCGCTGCAAGTGCTAGATGTATTCATTGCCGAGCGGCTGGAGACCTTTGGCCCCTACCAAGATGCGATGGTCACAGGCGAAGACACCATGTGGCACGCGCTGCTGTCGCCCTACTTGAACCTGGGTTTACTGCATCCTTTGGAGGTGATCGAGCGGGCAGAAGAGGCCTTTGCCGAACGCGACCTGCCGCTCAACAGCGTGGAGGGCTTCATTCGCCAGGTGATGGGCTGGCGCGAATACATGCGCGGTCTCTACAGCCACTTTGACGCCGACTACGCCCAGCGCAACTGGTTTGACCACCAGCAGCCCCTGCCCGAGTTTTTTTGGACGGGCGAAGTAGAAATGAACTGCCTGCATCAGGCGATCGCCCAAATCCACCGCACTGGCTACGCCCATCACATTCAGCGGCTGATGATTCTCAGCAACTTTTCGCTAATCGCCGGGTTTACGCCTCAGGCGGTCGAAAACTGGTTTCACGCGGTGTTTATCGACGCCTACGACTGGGTGATGCAGACCAACGTGATTGGCATGGGGCTGTTTGCCGATGGCGGGCTGCTGGCCTCTAAGCCCTACGCCTCGTCGGCCAACTATGTGAACAAAATGAGCGACTACTGCAAAGGCTGTCGCTACAACCACAAAGCGCGCACCGGGGAAGACGCCTGCCCGTTTAACTTCTTTTATTGGGACTTTCTCCACCGCCACCGCGACAAGCTGCAAGCCCAGGGCCGCATGAGCTTTATTCTCAAGAACCTAGACAGGATGGATCAGGAAGAACTAGACGCCATTCACCAGCAGGCGCAGGACTGGCACGCAGCTCACTCATGATCGCCGCCCCAGCAATCGAGAAACCGGGTTTCTGTGCTTGTAGCTGTAGATCTTAGAAACTCCCCAAAGAAACCCGGTTTCTGCCGCGAACAAGTTGTGTTTTGTGACGGTTTGGGAGCGCGATCGCAGCCTCCCCAACCCAGAAAGTTAGAATTCAAGGGTGAATTCCTCTGGGAGATCCCCCCAGCCCCCTTGTGAAGGGGGTGCTTGAACAGCTCTCTATAGCGAGAGTTGGGGAGCGATAGTTGGGGAGCGAGAGTTGGGGAGCGAGAGTTGGGGAGCGATAGTTGGGGGGATCGATGCTGACCAAGGCTCGTCTCAACGCAGCGAGCAACGCCGTAATCTTGACTAAATACTATGGTTCAAACTGCACCTCAGATCCCAGCCAGCACCCTGCCCGCCGATAGCTACGTGGTGGTGGGTCTAGCCACCTGCTACCTGCGCCAAGAGGGCGAAACCCTGGAAATTCAGGTGCTAGAGCCAATTCCCTCGGCCTACCTGCAATCGGTGCTCCAGGGCATTCCCACCTCCTACACCGCCATCTGCGGTGCCACCCTCGCCCAGGCTCAGGCTCTCGACCTTTCCGAAATTGCCGCCGCCCCGGCCCAGCCCTGCGCCGACTTTGAAGAGCGCCTTCAGGCCGCTGCCCGCACCTACCAGTCTCAGCCCGAAGCGGTCAACCTGGTGCCCGTGGGTACCGTCAAGCGCGACCTCAACCACTCCACCGAGCGCAAGCGGGTGCTCAACAGCCAGCGCAAAATCTCCAAAAACGACAACGTGAAGCAGCACAAGTACACCCACGAAGTGCTGTAGGGGCGCACGGCCGTGCGCCCCTACAGCCTTAGAGCGGCAAAATTGATCGCTGGCAGGTGGGGCAGATGCCGTGGATCAGCAGCTGGCAGTCGAGAATGTGATAGCCCGAGCGATCGGCGGTTTTGGCCCCCACCTTGAGCACCGAGTCATTTTTAAACTCGATGGTTTTGTTGCAGCGCACGCAGATCAGGTGGTGGTGGTGGTGGGGAGCGGGCTGGTTGATTTCGTAGCGTTTTTGGCCTTCGGCTAGCTCTAGCTCGCGCAAGATGCCCATGCGCGCCATCAGCTTGAGGTTGCGGTAGATGGTAGAGAGGCTGATCGGTTCGCCTTCTTTCTCCAGCCGTTCGCAGAGATCTTCGGCGCTCAGGTGGGTGCTCTCAGGCAGGTTCTGAAAGGTTTTGAGCATGGTCTCTCGCTGGGGAGTCATGCGCCAGCCGCGCTCGTTGAGCTCGGCCTTTAGGGCTGATGGAGTGTAAGCCGCCACAGCGTGGTTCCTCCCCGCTAAATTTCAATAACTTGCTCTTATTGAGAATAGTAGCGAATTTGTCGGGGCACTTGCAATAGATTCCGGTTATTGAGAATGACTCCGAAGACTGCTTTAGATCTCTTCAGGTTTCAGCTTTAGATTGAGCCAGGGCGCGGGCGGCGGTAACCAGGGTGAGGGCAGCCAGGGGCGCGGTAACGGCCCTGAGAATGCAGGAACCGAGGGAAACAGGCTGGAAACCTGCCGCGATCGCCCCTTCTACCTCGTTCTCAGTCCAGCCGCCCTCTGGCCCAATGGCAACCACAGCGGGGATGGTCAGATCGCTAGCCTGGGCCACCGCCAGCAGGTGGGGCGCATCGCCCCGCGCTACGCAGATCCACTGATTGCCGTCCCCGGCCTGCTTGAGATAGTCGCGCCAGGGTAGCGGCGACAGAATCTCAGGCAGCAGCAGCCGTTCCGATTGTTCGGTGGCTTCGGCGGCAATGCGCTGCCAGCGCTCCAGCTTTTTGGGGTTGGGCTGGTGCAGAGTGCGATCGCTGATCACCGGCTGTAGGGTGCTCACCCCCAGCTCGGTGGTCTGGCGCACCACCTCGTCAAAGCCGCTGCCCTTGGGCAGGGCGATCACTAGGGCGATCGGGGCCTGGTTCGCCTCAGTAGACGGTGGGGCTGCAACCAGCGTTGCTAGGTCAGAGTCTGCCGTCAGCGTGGCGATCCACTGCTGCCCGTGGCCATCGAGGGCGACAAACTGCTGCCCCGCCCCCAGGCGCAGCACCCGGTATAGATAGTGCTGCTGGGCGCTAGTCAAGCGCAGATGGTCAGCCACCGCCTGGCTCGGCTCAACCATTAATCGCTGCACAGTTCCTCCTGCCCGAGCTCCATTGGCTGCTTAAACCTTATACCTAAACCCCGAGCCACGGCTGAAATCTGGCCCCAATACAAGAACCCCCAGCCCGAAAGCTGGAGGCCCTTGTTTTTAAAGATTTCAGTATAGTACGTGCCTTATAAGAACCTCGCGGCTCATGACTAATGTAGGCGAATCTATGTAAAGAAGAAATAAGTGCTGTGTAAAGCTTCTTTTAAGTTTCCTGTGTATTTGCCTAGTCCTCTGCCAAACCAAAGATGACAAGTAAGTGGGTATACGGCTCACGGTTTCAGGTTCAAGGCCGTCTGTAAACCGTATACCTAAAACATTGAACCCTAAGCTGCTGGCCCTTATCACAATCGGCTTAGTCAACGCCCTGCACCCAACACCCTGCACCCGATGCCTTTGGTCAAAGCCCAAGCACCCCTACCTGGTGCTGGCGGGGGACGATGTCGAGCACGTCGAGCTGGGCGCAGTATTTGAGATCGGCCTCGTTGTTGAGGCGCAACAGGCGCTGGCCGTGGCTGGCGTAGTGCATCAGGTCGAGCAATTGGTCTTGCCATTGCAGGTAGAGGCTGACGGCGGCGATCGCCGCGTCATTCCCCGCCAGCGTTTTAAAGGTCTGCCCAGTCGCGGCAATGATGCCATGGATGATGGCCCCAGCGCAGACCGTGTCTTCGAGGGAGTAAGTGCCCTCCCAGCCCGAGCCAACAATCCAAACCGTTTCAGGCGTTTGGCTGAGCAAAAAGTTGACCACCGCCTGGCGGGTGGTGAGGGCGGCGGTGATCACCGTGGGGGCGTGCTCAATGCGCTTGAGGCAGCGGGTGCCGTTGGTGGTGCTCATAAACAGCCGCTTGCCCCCGGAGCGATCGGGGGAATGGTCGAGGGGCGAGTTGCCTAGGTCACAGCCTTCGACCTTGCCGCCGCCCCGTTCTCCCGCCCGCAGGCGCTGGTCAGCGGGCCAGGCTTCGCTGGTGGTCAGCAGACTGTCGATGTCGCTAAACACCTGAATCGCCTCGGCCCCCGCCGCCAGGGCCGCCGCCATGGTAGTAGTGGCCCGCAGCACATCAATGGCGATCGCGCAGTCGGGCATGCCCTGCTCAGGCACTTCTTCGGGGGTGTGGAATAGGAATAACTTCACGGCGGGGGAGTTTGCGTAGGGTATATGACCAGAACCTGAGTCGCCAACCAGAGGCGACAACACCTCATTCTATGCGGGGAGTGTAAAGGTGCATTCCCCCAGGCTGCCATTGGGCCGATAAATTTCAATTTTTTTAAGCCCTATAGAGGTTGCAGCTGGGCCACACTAGCGTCTCTTGGTGATCACCTGGCCAAGCTAGGCCAAGCTGCCCTAGCCTCTTGGCCTTACTTAGGATCGAGGATTAAATAGTTGAGCCAATTTGGGCTAGATTTGCCAGGGCAGTGTAATTCCATTTGGGCAAGACATCATCGAAGACGATTTGGATGCTGGCTTTGAGTTCATCGGTCGCCTTCTTACCAGTCTCGTAGACCTTATCCAGGACGGTGGTAACGACCGCTAACCCTTTGGCCGTTGTAGCCGTTGCCATCAGGTCTTTAACGACGTCGACGGATTCGAAGATGACGCCTTGCGTGGCCCGGGTTAGATGAGGAAACAAGCGATGCTCGATAGGATTGTACTTAGAGGTGTAAGGGGGATAATGGGCGACGCGAATATTAATGCCCAGCTCAATGGCTAAGGCTTGCAGCGCGGCTTTGAAAAGATAGGAACGAGAGCTGTTGCTGCCGCCGCCATCGCAGAGTAGCCATAGCGAGGTGGCCGTTCTATACCGGCCTCGCCCATGGTTTTGCCACCAATAGCGTAGCGAATCAATGGCAAATTCATGGGTATCGCGAGAGGTGCCAATCTGGACGTAGCCGATGTTCTCGCTCAGGTCATAGAGCCCGTGCGGAATCGCCCTGCCCGTTGCCAGCGACGCCCAGTCATGGTCATAGACCTCTATGGGCGCTTGAGTGTAGGTGTGGCCAACTCGATACAGTGAGCCTATCAACTCTTTTTTTTGGTGTCCATGCTGATCACCGGTTCACCCGTCGATTGATAGCGCTCTACCAGCTCATGAATCTTTTCAAACTGCTCATTGCGGGCAGGATTGCTGCCCGTTGCCTTGCGCTTCAGCGCTTGCCGTCGCCGAAACTGATGGTTATCGAGCAATTGGTCGACCACCGTGACGCTGATGCTAATCGCTTCTTCGTCAGCTAAGCGGTCGGCTATTTGCTGTCGGGTTAAGTGCGTCCACTTGATTGAATCATCCATCGGTGACCCTGCAGTATGACGCTCGATTACCCGCAGAAAGGCTGCATCGAGGCCCTCAATCGTTTCGAAAGCGCTTTTCCGTCCACCCCCAGCAGCTCGCTGACGGTCTTCACTCATCGCCTCAGTATCCGATAGCTCCGCTATTCCCAGCCGTATACTCTGCCGCACACAGCCCAAGACTCGATGGATATAGCTGATTCCCCCGTGGCCTATCTTCACCGCTTCGATGGCCGCGTAGCGGCGGCGGTCTTTCTCGCTCAAGGACTGATAGTAGCGCTGCATCTGCGCTTCTATCGCTGGCGAGTAGGTGCGGACTGTCTTCATTTTCTGGGCTACCTAGGGCGATATTACTGGATTCCCTTATTGTCAGGCATAGTGACTCTTTTATTTAATCCTCGATCCATAGGGAAGTTCGCGACCGGTAACATCCCCTATGCCAGGTTCAGGGCAGGCACGTGGGTCTGCCCCTACGCGATGTCCCCCCGGTAGGGGCGAACCTGTGTGTTCGCTCAAATCCCCACATAGGGAAGTTCGCGACCGGTAACATCCCCCATGCCAGGTTCAGGGCAGACACGTGGGTCTGCCCCTACGCCATGCCCCCCGTTAGGGGCGAACCTGTGTGTTCGCCCAAATCCCCACATAGGGAAGTAACATCCTCCATGCCAGGTTCAGGGCAGACACGTGGGTCTGCCCCTACGCCATGCCCCCCCGTTAGGGGCGAACCTGTGTGTTCGCCCAAATCCCCACATAGGGAAGTAACATCCTCCATGCCAGGTTCAGGGCAGACACGTGGGTCTGCCCCTACGCCATGCCCCCCCGTTAGGGGCGAACCTGTGTGTTCGCCCAAATCCCCACATAGGGAAGTAACATCCTCCATGCCAGGTTCAGGGCAGACACGTGGGTCTGCCCCTACGCTATGCCCACCGGTAGGGGCGAAACTGTGTGTTCGCTCCCGCTACAATACCCCCAGTAACCATCGACTACCATGGGGCGCACTCCCACTCTCACCTACGATCGCGGCACCCTGATTCTGCACCCGCCCCCGCGCGGCAAAAGCTGGGTAGAGTTTGCCCACTGGGACGATCGCATCGAGAAATTTCGCATCCCCGCCCAGCAGTATCGCTCCCTGGTCGAAACCCTGCGGGCTGAGCAGGTGCCCTTCACCGATCAGGCCCAGACCTTCGCGTCCCTAGAGCTTGATCCCCAGCTGGCGCTGGAACCCTACCCCCACCAAAAAGAAGCCCTCCAGGCCTGGGTCGACCAGCGCTGGCGCGGCGTCGTAGTGCTGCCCACCGCCAGCGGCAAAACCTACCTGGCCCAAATGGCCATGCAGGTCACTCCCCGCCCTACCCTGATCACAGTGCCCACCCTCGATCTCATGCACCAGTGGTACGCCCATCTCAAGCAAGCCTTCCCCGATATAGACGTCGGGCTTTTGGGCGGCGGATCAAAGGATCGCACCCCGATTTTGGTGGCTACCTACGACAGCGCCGCTATCCATGCCGAGAGCTTAGGCAACCAGTATGCTCTGCTGATCTGCGACGAGTGCCACCATCTGCCCAGCGACTTTAACCGGGTGATTGCTGAATACTCCATTGCTCCCTACCGCCTGGGGTTGACCGCCACCCCCGATCGCGCCGACGGTCGCCACGACGACCTCAACCATCTGCTGGGGCCAGTGGTCTACGCCAAATCAGCAGCAGACCTGTCGGGAGATGCCCTGGCCCCGTTTCAGATTGTGCCAATCAAGGTCAAGCTGTCTCACGAAGAAAGAATTCGCTACGACCAGCTGCTGGCCCAGCGCAACCGCTTTTTACAGGAGGCCAACATTTGGCTTAGCTCGGCCCAGGGGTGGCAGCGGTTTGTGCGGGCCAGCGCCCAGTCTGCCGGGGGGCGGCGGGCCATGCTAGCCCACCGAGAGGCGCGGGCGATCGCCCTGGGCACCGGGGGCAAACTGCGGGTGCTAGCCGATCTGTTGGCCCAGCACCATCCCGACCGGTGCATCATCTTCACCAACGACAACGCCACCGTCTACCAGATCTCTGAAACCTTCTTGATCCCCGCCATCACGCACCAGACCCCGGTCAAAGAGCGCCACGCTATTCTCCAGCGCTTTCGCAGCGGCGAGTATCCCATCCTGGTCGTCAGCCACGTGCTCAACGAAGGGGTCGATGTGCCCGAGGCGCGGGTGGCCATTTTGCTCTCGGGCAGTGGCTCCACCCGCGAGTACGTACAGCGGCTGGGGCGCATTTTGCGCAAGGGCAGCGGCAACAAGCAGGCGGTGCTCTACGAAGTAGTGGCCGAATCAACTACCGAAGAAGGCATCTCCAGCCGCCGCCGCCAGGGGGTGCAGCCTCAGCCTAATCGCCCTCGCCAGCTTGAGCTGGTGCCCGTCAAGCCAGTTTATAGCGCCGATCCCCTACCCTCTGTACCCCGCGCCGCCGAAGCCCCACCCCAAGACCATGACCTGCCCTACTAGGACAGTTAAATCGATCCCAAAGAAGTGGCTAGAATAGCGTTTGCGAGGATGCTCAACCGCTATCTTATTAGTAGGCTAAAGTCTTGCCAAAACTGGTTAACGGCCCTAGGGTCGAAACCCAAATACTGCGGTTAAGAGTAGGTCAATCTCCCCTAGGCTTTCCCTCCACAGCCCCTTTGTAGCGCCTCAATCGTTCTCGTTTTCCCTTGGGCTGAGGGTTTCCCCTAGTCTCTGAGTCAGTGAATCAAGTAGGTGGCTTGGGTTGGGTCTTCCCCCGGTGACCCGGTGTATTGCCCGATGTATTGCCCGATGTATTGACTGTGTAGTTTTGGCGATCGCCCCCGCCGGTCTCACTTCGTTTTTGTTCCCCTCTCTTCTCCATGAGTCAATTGATTGCCACAGCCCTGCTAATTTCCTTCGGTGCTGGTTCAGTAGGTTTGGTGACAGCCTTAAACCAGCCAGCTCAGTCCTTCACCCCCAGCCCCATACATGGCACCCTCGTGAGTGCTGATGCGGCAGGCTCAGCCCTGGGCCAGCTTATGGCTCAGGGGCATGCAGAAATGTGGTCAGCACCCGGCGGCTCTGTCTCAGCTGATATTTGCCTCAGTCTGCCTGACTGGCAGCGCCCCCCAGAGCTGGCTCAAATCAAGCAGTTAGAAGCTATGCCTAGCTACGGCGTCGCGCTCCAGGCCGATCCCCTGGCTGACATGGCCAAGACCTGGTGGAGTCACGAAATTTTTTCATTCACCACCTATGGCCTCAGCGCCCGCACCGACCCTCTCTACCTCTCAGGCATCTGGACGGCTATTGATGACACCTGGAGCTGCTACAGCGGCGATCAGCCCGAGCAGATCAACCGGGGAGACCTAGCAGAGCTGTGGCTGCTGCACCATCGGCTAGTGGGCCTAGAATGGCAAGACAATCAGTACGTGGCCACGGTAGAACCGGCGAGTACAGGGCTTCAGCTAGTGCAGTTTTTGCGCCAAGAAAGCGCACTAGAGCTACCCCTCAGCATTGTTACCACCACCGGCCAGGCTCTGGCGGTTATGTCGGGCGATTGGCAAGAGTAGACCCTTCTCAACCCTGCTCGCCGACGCAAGAGGCCCCTGGTTTGGTAAAACCAGGGGCCTCTTGGGAAATGAGGCAATGTGAGCTAAGGGATTCGCAAGAAAATAACGTACCTATTGCCATCTTTCCCATGGTGCATTGCTTCGCGAATGCACCCTACAGCGATCAACTCTTGGGATTTGACTCTTAGGGAAAAACTGAGGCAATGTGAGCTAAATGGAAAGCCTTACAGTGCTGGGGGTGCTGCTGCCACATCAAGCCAGCCCGCGCTCAGCACCACGGTAAGACCCATAAACAGGACGGTGAGGGTCCAGGTTACGCGGTTAAGGGTGGTTTCAGCGCTCTTGGTGCTGGTAAAAAGCTGCGCCTGGCCGCCCAGCCCGCCGAGACCGTCACCCTTGGGGCTGTGCAGCAGCACCATAGCCGTTAGGCCAACGGCGGCAACCATCCAGATAACCTTCAAAACTGTGGTGACTAGCATCGCGTACCTAAACTAACCTGCTTAAACCTACTCTTCACTATACCCCAAGCCCCAGAGCCATTTCAGAACTGCCCTGGGATAACGCTAGATAGACAGCTTCACCGGGGTACGGTTGTGGCGAATCTCTACGTTGACGGGAAGAAACATGGATCGCCCGGTCATTTCCTCAGGCTGGGGCAGGCCCAGAATTTGCAGAATGGTGGGGGCAATGTCAGACAGCCGCCCGTCTTCTCGTAGGTTAACCTCGCCACCGTAGGCGGGTACCTTGAGCTTCTCGCCTTCGACCAGAATAAACGGCACTGGGTTGGTGGTATGAGCTGTCCAGGGCTTGTGGTTTTCATCCCACATCAGCTCGGCGTTGCCGTGGTCAGCAATGATAATGGCGGTGCCGCCAGCCTTGCCAATGCCGTCGATCAAGCGACCCAGCTCATGGTCAACGGCCTGAAGGGCAGTAACCGTAGACTCCATCTTGCCCGTGTGGCCCACCATGTCTGGGTTGGCGTAGTTGATCACCACGAAAGCATAGATGCCCTGATTGATCGCTGCAATGGCAGTGTCGGTAACCGCCGCCGCCGACATTGCAGGAGCTTTGTCGTAGGTGGCCACCATGGGGCTAGACACCAGCTCCCGGTCTTCTCCCTCCAGCGGGTCTTCTAGCCCACCGTTAAAGAAGTAGGTGACGTGGGCATATTTTTCGGTTTCGGCGGTACGAAACTGCTTTAGCCCGTGGTTGGCCACCACTTCGCCCAGGATGTTGCTCAGGTTTTGGGGATGAAAGGCCACCTTTACCGGCATATCTGGGTCGTACTGGGTCATGGTGACAAAGTTGGGCGGGGCAATTAACTGGCGCTCAAAGCCCTTAAAGTTGGGATCGACCAGGGCTTGGGTAAGCTGGCGTGACCGGTCGGGGCGAAAGTTGAAGAAAATTACGCCGTCTTCAGGGGCGATCGCCCCCAAAGCCAAACGCACCGGCTCCACAAACTCGTCGTTAATATCTTGATCGTAGGAGGCCAGCAGCGCTTCCATCGCCGTTTGACCGCTGCCCTCGCCGGGGTCAGTCATCACCCGATAGGCCTTTTCAACGCGATCCCAGCGGTTGTCGCGATCCATGGCGTAGTAGCGGCCGCTGAGGGTAACTAGCCGCCCTAGACCCAGTTGGTCAACGTAGTCTTGAATTTTTTGCACCACCACCTTACCCTCGGTGGGCTTGGTGTCGCGGCCATCGGTAATCACGTGAATGCAAACGTCATCGATATCTTGGGCCTTGGCCATCTCAAGCAGGCCAAATAGGTGAGATAGGTGCGAATGCACCCCCCCCTCTGAGCACAGCCCAATCAGGTGCAGTTTGCTGTTGCGGTAGCGCACCCCCTGGCAAACCCCCAGCAGGGCTTCGTTTTCTTGCAGGCTGCCGTCTTCTACCGCATCTGAGATGCGCACTAGTTCTTGGGGCACAATGCGCCCGGCCCCAATGTTGAGGTGACCCACCTCTGAGTTGCCCATCTGACCCTCGGGCAAACCCACGTCTTTGCCCGAGGTGCGAATCAGAGTGCGGGGGTAGGCCGCCCACAGACTGTCCATGACCGGGGTCTTGGCGGCGGCAATGGCATTACCCTCGGCACTTTCCCGATAGCCCCAGCCGTCGAGAATAACTAACACCATCGGCGGGATTGACGTCTGACTCATGGGTAAGAATCCTTGGGACTTGGACTAACGTCTTAGCAGCAATCATACCATTCAGAAATTTGGCCCCAGCGGTGAACCAGGGCGCCACCGGAGTGGCTAATAAATGTCGCTATTAAATAAATATCGCCATTGAGCAGCGATCGCGTCGGTAGAAGCCCAAGCCTGCGCCAGAGAAGAAAACACCACCCTGCAAGCACAGTGACCCCTATCCAAGTGCATGCGTGGATTTTGCCAGTGGAAAGACTACCGGCCCCGAGCTGGACTTGGTGTATCTGACGTCGACTTTGGCCTAGCCTAGACCAGAGATTGAGGCGTAGGGCAGGGTTAAGTCAGTAATTTAAAAGAGAATTTTTATAAGACGCATATTACTCTACATTTGCATCATTTTGTAGCGCTGGCTTGACGCTTGGACTGCTGCTGCTGGCGTTTGGCCTCGGCCTTGGCCTTTTTCTCGGCGGCTAGGGCTGCCTGCTTTTCGGCTTCAGATTCTTCGGCCACCTTGTCGAGGTAGTAGTGGTAGTCGCCTCGGTACAGGCGCAGTTCACCATCGCGAATTTCCACAATTTTGGTGGCTACCCGCGAGATAAAGTAGCGGTCGTGGGAGACCAGCAGCACTGTGCCGTCGTAGTGCTGTAGGGCCTCTTCCAGCATTTCTTTAGCCGGAATATCGAGGTGGTTGGTGGGCTCATCGAGCATCATCAGGTTGGCGGGGCGCAGCAGCATTTTGGCCAGGGCCAGGCGCGCTTTTTCGCCGCCGCTGAGGGCTTTGACCTGCTTAAACGCCATGTCGCCCGTGAACAAAAACCGCCCCAGCAGGGTACGAACTTCCTCATTAGTCCAGTCGGGCACCTCGTCGTGGATGGTGGCGATCACGGTTTTCTCGAGGTCGAGGGCTTCGGCCTGATTTTGCTCAAAATAGCTGGGGATCACGTTGTGGTTGCCCACCTCAACCTTGCCGTCGGTAGGGGTCTCTAGCCCGGCGATCATGCGCAGCAGGGTCGATTTGCCCGAGCCGTTGTGGCCGAGGAAGGCGATGCGATCGCCCCGTTCAATCAGCAGGTTTGTGCCGAGAAACAAAATCTTCTCGTCGTAGTTGTGGGTGAGGTCAGCAATCGTCACCACCTCGCGCCCGCTGCGGGGAGCGGGGGGAAAGCGAAAGTGCAGGGTGCGAACGCTGCCGGTGGGGGCCTCGATGCGCTCGACCTTATCGAGCTGTTTCTCCCGACTTTTGGCCTGGGTGCTGCGGGTGGCGCTGGCCCGAAAACGATCTACAAAGGCCTGCTGCTTAGCAATTTCTTTTTGCTGGCGCTCAAAGGTGCTGAGCTGGGAGGCCAGGCTTTCTTCTTTTTGGGTCAGGTAGGCGGTGTAGTTGCCCAGGTAGGTAGAAGAGACCCCCCGCTCGGTTTCAACGATTTGGGTGCAGAGGCGATCAAGAAATTCTCGGTCGTGGGAGACGATCACCATGGGGGTGGTGAGCTTTTTGAGGTAGCCCTCAAGCCACTCGATGGTGTCGAGGTCGAGGTGGTTGGTGGGCTCGTCGAGCAGCAGCACGTCAGGGGCTTGCAGCAAAATTTTGCCCAGGCCCATGCGCATCTGCCAGCCGCCGCTAAACTCGCTGACGTAGCGATCGCCATCGCTAGCCTCAAACCCCATCTCGGGGAAAATCTTCTCGATTTGCGACTCTAGGCCGTAGCCGCCCAGGGCATCAAAGCGCCGCTGGAGTTTGTCGAGTTCGTGGATCAGGCGATCTAGCTCGTCGGGGTCGGCCTGCTCCATCAGCGTGGGAATGTGGTGCAGCTTTGACTGCACGTCGTTGGCCTCTTTAAACACGGTCCAAAATTCGTCGCGCACCATGTGGCTGGGGTTGACCTCAAACTCCTGGGAGAGGTAGGCGATTTTGAGATCGGCGGGGCGAATGATGGTGCCTGTGGTGGGCTCGATCTTGCCGGTGATAATTTTGAGCTGGGTTGACTTGCCCGCGCCGTTGACGCCGACTAGACCAATGCGATCGCCCGACTTGACCTCCCAGTTCACGTCTTTGAGAACCTCCCCGGTAGGGTAAATCTTGCTGATGTGCTCTAAACGCAGCATGGGCGGCTCCAAAGGCGGGGAGTAAACGAATCTTTACCAAAGGTAACGAAAAATGGGTACAGGGTGTTTACTTTTGCGCTATCTAGCTAATTCATCCTTGAGAGAAAAATTCTAGCCATTCCGGCTTCCATAAAAAAGGACGCGGCTTAGCCACGTCCTCATTGATTCATTGGCAGGGCTTTAGCCCCGAAATAACGACTGACTACTTCTTGATGTCTTTCGCCATTTTGCGGAACATGTCGAGGTTGGTATCTACCTTGCGGCGATCAGAATTGGCGTCCTGCTTCGCGGCGGGTTGGATCGAAGTCTCGGACGAGGCGATCTTTTGCACGGGCAGCCCCTGTTCTTGCAGGCGTTTGGCTTCCATAGCAGAAATCTGCCGAATGCTCTCTTTTTCGCCGGTTTCGCCCCGCTTTTTGGCGAAGGTGCGCCGTACGGTTTTAGAGGAGCGCATGTACTCGATGTTGCCGTAGCTCTTGGCGTCGTCTTCGTTCAAAAAATAAGCCCCCCCGACCTGTTTGATAGTGGGCTGCTGCTGCCCGGAACGATCTGCTTCTCCAGGGTTCTTAGCTTTGCCGCCAAACAGCCCGCGAATAAATCCAGTCATGAAATTCTCCTGCGTCTGGGATAGTAGGGTCGAATGAGCCCAGCCTGCGGGCAAAGCGCCCTGAGCAGGGCAGATGGCCAGACTGGACTTAGCTGAAGGTTTGTTAATTACTATGTTAACTTTTGTTGGCAGAAAAATCGGGGGAATTGGCCTAATCCTGGTTTTGCCTGAGGTTGACCGTTTATGAGAGGCATTCCAGAGCGCCCGCACGGGTACTCAGCCTGGTTTGACTAAAATAGAGATTGTTCTGATGGCCAGACGCTTTAGTCTGGGAGAGGTCTGAGGCAGATTCATGGCCCTGGCAACTAACAATTCCCAACCACACCTGGGTACCCGCCTCATGGCAGGTCTACCTAGAGGTGGTGGCCGATCCAGCCTTGCCTGAGGCCAAAAGCTATTACCACAATGGCCGCATGAGGTTTGAGATGTCGCCTCTAGGAAACCCCCATCCTCGGGATCACGCCCTTGTCATCAGCGCTATTATGCTGGCCGCTGGCCTGCGAAACTTAGATTTAGACGCCCACGACAACTGCACCTACCGTAGGGAAGGCTGCGACGAGGCCCAGCCCGATGCCTCGTTTTACCTTGGTGACAATGCCAATGTGGTGCCCTGGGATGTCACGATTATCGACTTGAACCAATACCCAGCCCCCGATCTGGCAGTTGAAGTGGCCTATTCTTCCTTAGCTGATGACAAGGGTGACAAGCGGCTTTTGTACGAAGTGCTGGGCGTTAAAGAATATTGGATTGTCGATGTCGCCAATGCGAGGTTAATCACCTTTGCGGTCGAGAATGTAGGCAGTCGTCAAATTCGGCAGTCTCAGGTCTTACCGGAGCTTTTCCTAGAGCTTCTCGGTGAGGCGCTCCAGCGGAGTCGACACATGAACCATGGGCGAGTCATCACCTGGCTGATCGATCAGCTCGCTTAAAGCCTGCCTTGGAACAAGGATTGATCAATGGACAGTAAGTAGCTAAACCGGGGAAAGAAGCCATGACAGCTTTAGGATCGGGCATTCTCACCGCCGCAGATTATTTAGTCTATGACGATGGCACCGATACCAGGTATGAGTTGGAAGACGGAGTTTTAATGGCAATGCCGCCTGAGTCGACTGAAAATTGTGACATTGCTCACTATCTATTCGCTCAGCTGCTGCGATTCTTTCCAGTTGCTCTGGTTGCCTATAAGGATCTTGAAATCGAAGGGGCCGGGCGTCGGGCCAAATATCGTCTGCCAGATCTAGCGGTGCATACTGCAGTCTCAAAGGCAGCTCTGTTAGGTCAAGCTCGAAATACCCTGACTCGTGACATGCCGCCGTCAGCTCTGGTGATTGAGGTAGTTTCCCCTGGCGAAATCAACCGATCACGCGATTACCGCCACAAGCGCACAGAATACGCCGCCAGGGGCATTGCCGAGTATTGGATTGTCGATCCTGAGCTGCGGCAAATTACGATATGCCAGTGGGTCGATGGTCAGTACGAAGACCGAGTGTTTGGGGGCGATCAGCGGGTCGAGTCGCCTCTCATTCCGACCTGGCTGCTGACGGCTAAGGGGATTTTTGCCCTGGGGTAACCCGTCCAACGGCGGCAAAGTAATAGAGTGGAAGGGAACGTTTCGCCGCCCGATACCATGGCTACCTCTCCGTCTGCGCCCTTTGCCGCCGCTGTGCCCGCTGATCGCATTCGCTACAACGACCAGGGCCTGGTGCCCGCTATCGTGCAAGATCACCTCGACGGCACCGTGCTAATGATGGCCTGGATGAACGCCGAATCGCTGCAAAAAACCCTAAATACGGGCGAAACCTGGTTCTGGAGCCGATCGCGCCAGGAATTTTGGCATAAAGGGGCAACCTCCGGCCACGTGCAGCGGGTCAAGGCCATTCGCTACGACTGCGACAGCGACGCCCTGCTGGTGACGGTAGAACAACTGGGCGATATCGCCTGTCACACGGGCGAGCGCAGCTGCTTTCACCAGGTGGATGACCACAAGGTTGCGCCCCCAGCAGATACGCTATCCCAGGTGTTTGGGGTGATTTGCGATCGCCGTGACCACCCCAACCCCGACTCCTACACCTGCAAACTGCTGGCTGGGGGAGACAACAAAATTCTCAAAAAAATTGGCGAAGAAGCCGCCGAAGTGGTGATGGCCTGCAAAGACGATGATGTCGATGCGATCGCCGGCGAAGTCGCCGATCTGCTGTATCACAGCCTAGTCGCCATGGCCCACCATGGGGTCGATATTAAGGACGTTTACCGGAAGCTTCAGGAAAGGAGAAGGTGAGTGGGCGGGTGGATGGGTTAGTAGGGCAATCCAGCATGCAAGCTGCTCCCGTTACCTACTTCACCCACTCACCTACTTCACCCACTCACCTACTTCACCCACTCACCCACCCGCCTACACCAGCGGCGTCTTCGCCGGTATGCCCGGCAATCGGGGAAACTTGTCGGGGGTGCGCTCTGCTTTGGTCAAAATCACGTTGTGGCGAGTGCCCTGGGTGAGGGGGGTGGTCTGCGATCGCACTTCCACCAGCTGCCCCCCCAATCGCGGCAAAATGGCCAATAGCCCAGCTTCTTCCGCCGCTGTCCACTGGCCTCGGTAGAGCACGGCTTGCCCACCCAGGCTCAACAGGGGCAGGGCGTATTCGGCGCAGGTGTTGGCGGGGCCAACGGCGCGCAGCAGAGCCAGGTCGTAGGCTTCCCGATGCAGCGGTTGGTGAGCCACCTGCTCAGCTCGCTGGGGCAAAAAGCTGACGTTGGCGATCGCCAGCGTTTCGCAGACGGTTTCTAGGAGGGCAATTTTTTTGCGGGTGGCATCTATCAGGGCGATCGCCCAGTGGGGGAAAACCAGTGCCACGGGCAGACCTGGGAATCCGCCCCCGGTGCCAATATCCACCACCTTAAGGGCCTTGGCAGTGGCGTCTGAATTGCTGAGCCAGGGTTCTATCCCCTGGAGCGAGTCCCACAGGTGCTTTTCCCAAAAACCTTCTGGGGTGGTGATGCGGGTCAGGTTTACCTGCTGGTTGGCCGCTAAGATCGCCTCGTACAGCTGCTGAAAGGCCTGCTGCTGGGGGGCGCTGGGCTGCCAGTGCAGGCTGCTCTGCCAGCGATCGCCATAGGTTGACAACACATTCATATTGCTCATCATCCGACCGCCGATGAAAGAGTGGCTCTAGGCACTTGGGTCAGCCTGCCGTGGTCAATTTGCCAGCAGCGATCGGCCAGATCGGCCAACTCGTCGGCATCATGGGAGACCACCAGCAGGGTCCAGTTTTGCTTGAGCTGTTTCAGCAGGGCAATAATCTGCTGGCGCATTGACCAGTCTAGGCCTGCCGTGGGCTCATCTAGCAGCAGCAGGTAGGGCTTGCGAATCAGCTGCACCGCCAGGGCCAACCGCCGCTGCTGCCCGCCACTCAGGGCATGGGGAGCTGTTTTTAGCGGCAGCTGGTCTAGTCCTACGGCCTTCAACGCCTGCTCGATCTGGACGCGGGCCAGCTCTGGGTGCCCCAGGCGCAGTTCTTCGAGCAGACTATGGCCGCAAAAGTGGCGTTCTGGAAACTGAAACACCAGCCCCGCCAACTGCTGCAATGCCTCTGAGTCTAGGGTTTGCTCTCGCCACTGAATGCTGCCCGATGAGGGCTGGGCAAACCCTGCCATGAGCTCTAGCAGGGTGCTTTTGCCCGAACCACTGGGGCCATAGATCAAGCCCAGCTGCTGGGGGGCCAATTCCAGAGAGATATCCCTCAAAATAGCCTTTTGGCTCGCAGGCGGATGGTAAGTAAGCTGGCGAAGATAGAGCATTCCACCCCAGAAATAAGACAGCAAATCATGCATTCGAGTTCACTCGGTGCCGTTCAACCCTGGCCCTTTCTCCAGTGTGCCCCACGGAATTACCATTGGTAGACCGCGCAGCCTTTTTGCCTAGGGCTAGGCCAGTGTAGCTTCTGTAACATTACTGCCGCAAACCCCGATTGCATCGGCCACAATTGGGCCATTAGACATCCCACCAGTTGTCATGAGTAACACGCTATGGTCTTTTATCCTCACCCCACCCCGGCTCGGCTCGGCTCGCGGCTTAAAGCTGTCCTGGCCGGTGCCCTAACAACAGCTTTCCTCGGGCTGGCTCCCATGGCAGCCCAGGCTGGAGATCCGTTTCGGTCTAACAATCCCCACGACATTGGCGACAAAACTGAGGCGGTATTTAATGCGCTGTTCTATGAAGGCAACTATACTGCTGCCCAGTCTCTGGTAGGTGAGGCGATCGCCGCCGAACCTGGTGAACCGATGAACTATGCCATTGCCGCCGCGCTGGGTTATCTCAACCAAGATCTCGATAAGCTGTCTCAGCAGGCGAGTATGACCCAGCAAACCGCCGTTGCCCTCAAGGCCTCTGACCCTCTGCGTGGGCACATGTACAACGCCGTGGGCATCTTCATGGAGGGTGCCCATGTGCTGCAAACCCAGGGCATCGCTCGGGGCACCCCCACGGCTCTGCGCCTCTTGCAGCGAGTCTTCAGCGAGCTAGACGCGGCGGAGAAAATTGATCGCAATGACCCAGAGCTGAGCCTACTCAAGGGCTTTATGGATTTGCTGCTGGCGGTTAACCTGCCCTTTGCCAACCCCGATAACGCCATCGCCCGCCTGCAAAATGGCAGCCCAGACTACCTCTCCTACCGGGGTATTGCCATCGGTATGCGCGATCTAGGGCGCTACAGCGAGGCCCAAAACCAGGTTGATAAGGCACTGGCCGCCGCTCCCAACAACCCCGACTTGCTCTACCTCAAGGCTCAGATTCTCTTTTTGCAGCAGCAGTATGAAGCCAGCCTGCCTTTTTATCGGTCGGCGCTGAGCTACGCCGATCAGCTGCCAGCGTCTACGGTGCGGCAGATTGCCTTTGAGGCTTGCCAAGCTGCGGGCACAGCTGGAGAAGTGTGCGCTGAGCGATCGCGCATCAACGAGCGCTAGCCGCCGAACCTGCGTGCGGGTTAAGCCCTATGCTGAGTAGTGCAGTGTAGGGCTTTGCTATGCAGATCGAATTTCGCGAGTGCGATTTCTTTAATCTTTGGATCTGGCTCAAGTTTGAAACCGTGCCCTCATCAAGGGAGCGGCAGTACATTGACGAAGTGTTTTCGTCGTGGTTTTTCTTGGGCAAACTGGGTGGCTTCAACGCCGAAAATCTTCAGGTGCAAGACACGGGGCTAGATATTAGCTACCTGCCCTACGACCAAAATCAGCTGGGTGACACCATGCTGTCGGTCATGCACAACATGGGCGAGGTGCAGTACGAAGGACTATGGGCGCGCTGCTGGTTTGACCTGGGCACCAGCGATGCCCTGGCCCTTGACGTGTTAGTTAATGCCCTAGAGCAGTTTAGCCGCGAGTATGTGGTGGTTGAAACCTGCTACATCGGCGGCGAAAACCCCGACTGGCCGATTCCGGGCAGCGGTCTCCCCGAGTTCGTCGACGAAGACGCCTAGCGAAACATACTGCTGACGGAGCTTTCTTCGTGAATGCGCCAGATGGCTTCGCCCAGCAGGTTGGCCATAGACAGCACCGTCAGCTGCTCAAACTGTCGGGCCGCCGTCATCGGAATAGTGTTGGTGACAATCACCTCTTCAAACAGACCCGCCGATAGACGCTCAACCGCCGGGGGCGAGAAAACCGCGTGGGTGGCGCAGGCATAAACCTGGCGGGCACCTTCTTGCTTGAGCAAACGGGCGCCCTCACAAATAGTGCCAGCGGTATCGATCATGTCGTCTACCAGCACGGCTGTTTTGCCCCGCACGTCACCCACCACGTTCATTACCTCTGCGACATTGTGGGCCTGGCGGCGCTTATCAATAATGGCCAGGGGCGCGTCGTTGAGTTTTTTAGCAAAGGCGCGGGCGCGGGCCACGCCGCCCACGTCGGGTGAGACTACCACCAGATCTTCTAGGTTCTTGCTGGCGATATAGTCAATCAGTACCGGGGTGCCGTAGACATGATCGCAGGGAATATCAAAATAGCCCTGAATCTGGGCTGAGTGCAGGTCGATGGCCAGCACCCGACTGGCCCCGGCCTTGGTCATCAGGTTGGCCACCAGCTTGGCGGTGATTGACTCGCGCCCGGCGGTTTTGCGATCGGCCCGAGCGTAGCCATAGTAGGGAATCACGGCGGTGATTTGTCTCGCTGAAGCCCGGCGGCAGGCGTCGATCATGATCAGCAGCTCCATCAGGTGGTCATTCACCGGATAGCAGGTGGGCTGAATTAAGTAGACATCGCAGCCGCGAATCGACTCTTGAATTTGGATATAGACCTCGCCGTCGGCGAAGCGCTTGCGCACCATGGGGCCGAGGTCTAGACCCAGATAGCGGGCTACCTCCCTCGCCAGGTCAACATTGGCTGAGCCCGAGAAGAGCTTGAGGCGACTACTTTCCCCGAACTGTGACAGCGGCGGCGGTTGAATTGGCAAAGTGGCAGAACGGATCACAGCAAGCCCCCTGAGCATGTTCACCTAGGAAATCCTAGCATTCCAGATTGAAAAGCTTTTGAGCATTTATCCTTAAAAGAACGGAAATGTCTGAACAATACTTGGTTCAGTGCGGTTATGACGACGTGACTGGCCAGCGGCTAGTCTTTTCCCAAGATCCAGATCGGCTTCCCGTTGAGCTTTATGAGCAAGTGAGATAGATCGCTGTGGAGTAGGGCGCTGTGGAGTAGGGCGCTGTGGAACAGCTCTCATCCCTGAACTGGGGTGGGAAGATAGCTAAAATTCGTCGGTTAGCCACTCTAGGGCGCGATCGCCCAGGGGCAGCGCAATACTGACGGCTTTGCCCAGTCGGGGTCGATCGCGGGTTTCGTTGATGCATTGTTTTATGTAGTCAACCTGCCCCCACTCGTTGAGGTACAGCAATACCTGGTCGAGGTGGGCCAGATACTCGGCTTCACTAAGCGGGAACGACACCTGCTCTAGGTAACGCCACATCACCTGGAGAAAAATTTTGCCCTGGGCGCGGCGCAGCTGAATATCAAAGGAGTAGCCCCATTTGTCTATCAATAAGCTCTGTAAATCTGCCCCGGTCATGGCTTTACCTCTCACCCTGCGATCGCCGTTATTCAAGTCCAACTCGGGATCTGGATTTGAATAAGGCTGCACACACATTTCTTTACCATATGCCCTATCACCCCAGTCCAGCTTGGCCATGGTTACAGGGGTTAAAAATCAGGAAAATGAGCCAAAATACCCTAAAAATTTGGGAATAAATTTCTTTTTAGCCCCTGATTCTCCGCTAAAGCTTCCCTATATCCGCTATGTTCCGCTTTCGAGTGACTGGAGTGGGCCTGTCCGCAGGCATCTATGCTCGTTAATCTTTGGTAACAATCCCCAGAGAACAGCAGGTGCAATAATACGATTGATAAAGCTAAAAAGCGTGGTTGGCGACATTGGAGTTGATCTAGTGGGTTCCTCGCTGAGGGTTTGCCTAGTCAATGGAAGGGCTGTATGCCACATTCTCCACGACCAGGTCGATCTGCCGCCGTTGATAGCTACTACTCGTTCGAACAGGTATACCAGTCTGGATTATGACTCAAGCTTCTGGAACCTCCGATGTCCCTGATTTAGGGCGCCGCCAATTTATGAACCTGCTGCTTCTGGGGGCCGCCTCTGGGGCTGTCGGGGGCATGCTCTATCCCGTGATCAAGTACTTCATTCCTCCTTCTAGCGGCAGCGCAGGCGGTGGGGTGACCGCCAAGAACGAACTGGGCAACGACGTGATTGCCAGCCAGTTTGTGGCTGCTCATAATCCGGGCGATCGTGTCCTAGTGCAGGGGCTCAAGGGCGACCCCACCTACCTAGTAATTCAGGAAAGCGGCTCCCTAGAGAGCTACGGCATTAGCTCCATCTGCACCCACCTGGGCTGTGTTGTGCCCTGGAATGCCAGCGAAAATAAGTTCATGTGTCCTTGCCACGGGTCTCAGTACGACGCCGCTGGTAAGGTCGTGCGCGGCCCAGCTCCCCTGTCCTTGGCTCTGGCCCATGCCGATGTCACCGAAGACGACAAGGTCACACTCACCAATTGGACTGAAACCGACTTCCGCACTGGCGACTCTCCTTGGTGGGCTTAGGCTCGGTCTACGCTCCGAATGCGCTCTAGAAAACTGCGACAAAACACACCCCAGCTGACATGATTTTTGAACGCATGAATAAATTCGTATCTTTGATCAACGGCCTGCGTCCCCTCGCCATTGCCTGTGTGGCTGTTCTAACGATATTGGCTGGCTGGCTGGCGGTTCCCCAATCGGCCGCTGCCTACCCCTTCTGGGCCCAAGAAAACTACGCTGCTCCCCGTGAGGCCACGGGTCGCATTGTGTGCGCCAACTGCCACCTAGCCGCCAAGCCCACCAAGGTAGAAGTGCCCCAGGCGGTGCTGCCCGACTCCGTGTTTAAGCTCAAGGTCGAAATTCCCTACGACCTTGACGCTCAGCAGGTGCTGGGCGACGGCAGCCGGGGTGCCCTCAACGTGGGTGCCGTAGTGATTCTCCCTGAGGGCTTTAAAATTGCGCCCCCCGAGCGAATGTCTGAAGAACTCAAAGAAGAAGTGGGCAGCACCTACTTCTTGCCCTACAGCGACACCCAAGAAAATATTGTTTTAGTCGGCCCCCTGCCCGGTGAGCAGTACCAAGAAATTATCTTTCCGGTGCTGGCTCCCGATCCTGGTCAAGACAAGTCAGTTTCCTTCGGCAAGTACCAAATTCACGTGGGCGGCAACCGTGGCCGTGGCCAGGTATATCCCACTGGACAAGCCAGCAACAACACGATCTACAACGCCACCGTGAGCGGTACTGTCACCGAGATCGCCCCCCAGCCCGCTGGTGGCTACCTGATTACAATCCAGCCTGAGGCTGGTAGCGATGTCACCGAAACGATCCCCGCTGGCCCTGAGCTGCTGGTGGCTGAGGGTGATGTGGTAGAAGCGGGCAAGCCTCTGACCACTAACCCCAACGTGGGCGGGTTTGGCCAAATGGACGCTGAGATTGTGCTGCAAAGCCCCAACCGGATTAAGGGTTTGGTGGCCTTCATTGCTGCTGTTATGCTGACCCAGATTATGCTGGTGCTGAAGAAAAAGCAGGTGGAGAAAGTGCAGGCTGCGGGCCTAACTTTCTAGGCCTGTCGCTCTAGAACCGCTGACATCTTGCTGCCTGGACGACTGAGTTAAGACTGGCGTTCAGAGACCTCTAAAGGAGATGCTGCTAGGCGTCTCCTTTTTGTTGACCCAGATTCAGCCGTCTGCTTCTGTCAGGGGTCTGTTAATTGAGCTACAATTGTTAAGTATTTTTGCATATTCGAAACTTGTCTTGAGCATCCTTTGGTTTGGCGCTCTGGGGTAGTTTCGTTGCCCGCTTATTATCGCCCAGGTTTTACACAGTTATGACGATCCCTATTCGCAACGTTGCAATTATTGCCCACGTTGACCACGGCAAAACCACTCTGGTAGATGCCCTGCTGAGGCAGTCGGGCATTTTTCGCGAAGGGGAAGACGTGCCTGACTGCGTGATGGACTCTAACGACCTGGAGCGGGAGCGGGGCATCACCATTCTGTCGAAGAACACCGCCGTGCACTATGGCGAAACCCTGATCAACATTGTTGACACCCCTGGTCACGCCGACTTTGGCGGCGAAGTAGAGCGGGTGCTGGGTATGGTAGACGGCTGCATCCTGATTGTGGATGCCAACGAAGGCCCAATGCCCCAGACCCGGTTTGTGCTCAAAAAAGCCTTGGAGAAGGGGCTGCGCCCTATCGTGGTGGTGAACAAAATTGACCGTGCCCAGGCTGACCCCCACGTCGCGGTCGATAAGGTGCTCGATCTGTTCATCGAACTAGGGGCCGACGACGACCAGTGCGATTTTCCCTACCTGTTTGCCTCGGGGCTGTCGGGCTACGCCAAAATCAAGCTCGAAGATGAGGGCCTCGACATGAAGCCCATGTTTGAGTCAATTCTCGACCACGTACCAGCCCCGGTGGGTGATGCTGAAAAGCCGCTGCAAATTCAGGTCACTACCCTCGACTATTCTGACTACCTGGGCCGCATTATCATTGGCAAGATCCATAACGGGGTGATCAATGCTGGCCAGCAGGCGGCCCTAGTCAAAGAAGACGGCAGCCTGGTGAAGTCTAAAATTTCTAAGCTGCTGGGCTTTGACGGCCTCCGCCGCATCGAGATCGAGTCGGCTTCGGCGGGCAACATTGTGGCGCTGGCGGGCTTTGCCGATGCCAACATTGGCGAGACTATCACCTGCCCCACGAACCCCCAGGCCCTGCCGCTGATCAAGGTCGATGAGCCTACCCTACAGATGACCTTTGTGGTCAACGATTCGCCCTTTGCGGGCCAGGAAGGCACCTTTGTCACCTCGCGGCAGCTGCGCGATCGCCTCATGCGTGAGCTTGAGACCAACGTGGCGCTGCGGGTTGAGCCGACCGACTCCCCCGATCGCTTCTCGGTGTCGGGGCGCGGTGAGCTGCACCTGGGCATTTTGATCGAAACCATGCGTCGTGAGGGCTATGAGTTTCAGGTGTCTCAGCCCCAGGTGATCTACCGCGAAGTGAACGGTCAGCCCTGCGAGCCCTACGAGCTGCTGCTGCTAGACGTACCCGAAGAGGGCGTGGGCGGCTCCATGGAGCGCATTGGCCAGCGCCGGGGTGAGCTGCAAGACATGCGGATCATGGGCGATGGCCGCGCCACCCTAGAGTTTGTGATTCCGGCTCGGGGGCTAATTGGTTTTCGCGGTGAGTTTATGCGCCTAACTCGGGGCGCAGGCATCATGAACCACAGTTTCTTAGACTATCGTGCCCTCTGCGGCGAAATTGAAGCCCGCCGCAACGGGGTGCTGATTGCCTTTGAGGAAGGGGTGTCCACTTTCTATGCGCTGAAAAACGCTGAAGACCGAGGGACATTTTTCATCACCCCTGGCACTAAGGTCTACAAGGGCATGATTGTCGGTGAGCACAACCGCAACCAGGATCTTGACCTCAACATTTGCAAGGCTAAGCAGCTCACTAATCACCGCGCCGCTGGCGGCGACGAGCTGGTGCAGCTGCAAACTCCTGTGGATATGAGCCTTGAGCGGGCGCTGGAATATATTGGCTCGGACGAGCTGGTGGAAATTACCCCGGAGTCAATTCGCCTGCGGAAGCTGTCTAAAAAGCTGGTTAGGCGTTAATTATAGCGCTGGCTATAGCCAATATCTCTAAGCGGCTGTATTCTCGGGCAGAGGTGCGACGCGCCTCTGCCCGATTTGCCTTTGGCCCTGATTGCAGCGGGCTATTGCTTCTTGCTGCGGCTAGTGCAGCGTCAAAACTAAAAATTAGGGTTCGCGTAGGTTGGGTGAAGCGCTAGCAGAACCCAACAAAGCTTACTGCTGTTGGGTTTCACTTCGTTTCACCCAACCTACAAATTGAGGCTTGACCGACCACTGGTTGGTTATGCTCAAGGGATTAAAGTAAGGCGATTTTAATGGACGTTTTGAAGCGTTTTACCGGCTGGTTAGAGCACCGATGGGTTAACCCGGCCTACGTAGGGTGGGTGTTGTTGGGGCTGGCGCTGTTCTTTTTTGCGGCGGCGACCAATACCCTGGCGGGCTGGCTGTATGTGATGAGCGGGGTAATGCTGGCGCTGCTGCTGGTAGCGGCGGTGCTGCCCCCCCGTAATTTGGAGGGGCTGGTGGTAACGCGATCGCCAATTCAACCCGTTACTGCCGGTGTGCCCCTAGAGGTGGAGCTGCGGGTGCAAAACCCGCAGCGGCAGACCAAGAGCCTGTTCCAAATTATTGACTTACTGCCCGCTGACCTCGGTGCGGTGCAGACCACTGCCGTGGATATCCTGGCTCCGGGGCAAACCCATCGGTGGCACTACCAGGTGCCCACCCCCCGCAGAGGCATCTATCGCTGGCAGACCGCAGACCTGCGCACGGCTGCCCCTCTGGGGCTATTTTGGTGTCGGCGCTCTACCGAGGTGCCGGCTACAGCGGTGGTATATCCCCCGGTGCTGCCCCTCCGGCGCTGCCCGATTTTAGACACCGTTGGCCCTCAGGGGGGCCAGCACTGGCGCTATAGCCCCCAGGCCCAGGCCGATACCCAGGGGGTAACGCGATCGCTGCGGCCATACCGCTGGGGCGACCCCACCCGGTTGATTCACTGGCGCACGAGCGCCCGCTACGGCGAACTGCGGGTGCGCGAGCTAGAAACCATGACCGCCAGTCGCGACATTATCATTGCTTTGAATACGGCGGCCCGCTGGCCTGGAGAGAGTTTTGAGCAGGCGGTGATCGGTGCGGCCTCCCTATACAGCTATGCCCTTAAGCAGGGGTTTTCTGCTGCCCTGTGGCTACCCCAAGAAGAGGTGCTGAGAGAGTCTAGTCAGGTCATGTATGCTTTGGCGGCAGTAAACCCGGCGGCAACGAGCGATCGCACCAGTCTCCCACCCCAGACAACTATAGTTTGGCTCACTGCCGCTGGTGCTCAACCCCCAGTGCTGGCCGCCAACAGTCGCCAGCTGGTATGGGGAGGCGGTGACGCAGCGGGCACCCTTTACATTGACTCCGAGCGATCGCTAGAGCTACAGCTTCAAACGAGCATGCCTTAGGGACGCAGATCTCCTAAAAGCAGAATGCTTAAAAATAGACAAAAAAAAGGAGAGCTCAAAACGGCTCTCCCTACCATCAGGGTGCATCTGAATACCATATTAACTCAATTTTTGCATAGAGGGGCGAGACCCCTTATTGAGTTTTGTCAATGGACTTTGCTGGTATCATGTATTGAGCTTCTGGCTTAGCAGTTGATTGCTCAGTTTTGGATCCACTCGGCCGCCACTACGCTTCATCAGCTGGCCAACAAAGAAGCCCTGGAGCTTTTTCTTGCCGCCGCGATAGGCTTCGAGCTCTTCGGGGTGGGCCACCAGCACCTCGTCGATCATGGCCTCGATTTTGGCTGGGTCAGAAATCTGGCTTAGCCCCCGCTCTTCGACTAGAGCTTTGGGTGAGCCGCCCTGGGTGAGCAGCTCGGGCAGCAGATCTTTGCCGATTTTATTGCTGATGGTGCCCGCTGCAATCAGCTGCACCAGCTCGGCCAGGGCGATCGGGGTAAGCGGTAGAGCCTCAACCGAGAGCTTCTCGGCGTTGAGATAGGCGGCGATGTCCTGGGTAATCCAATTAGAGGTGAGTTTGGGGTCGGCCCCAGCCGCCATGGTGGCCTCGAAGTATTCGGTGATGGCGCGCTCGTCGCTGAGCACGCGGGCATCGTAGGGCGAAAGGCCAAACTCCGCTTCGTAGCGGGTGCGCTTTTGGGCGGGTAGCTCGGGTAGCTCGGCCCGCCAGCCCTCTTTTTGCTCCACCGACACCACAATCGGGGGCAGGTCGGGTTCGGGGAAGTAGCGGTAGTCGCTGGAGCCTTCCTTGATGCGCATGCTCTTGGTGCGCTGGCTGCTTTCATCCCACAGGCGGGTTTCTTGAACGATGGCTTCACCCGCTTCGTTGGCTTTGCTCTGCCGCTCGATTTCGTACTCGATCGCCTTTTGAATGGCGCTGAAGGAGTTCATATTTTTGATCTCCACCTTGGTGCCAAATTCTGCCTGGCCCACGGGGCGCACGGAAATATTGACGTCGCAGCGCAGGGAACCCTCCTGCATGTTGCCATCGCTGACCCCCAGGTAGCGCACGATGCGGCGCACCTCCTGGGCGTACTCGGCGGCCTCTTGACCGGTGCGAATATCGGGTTCAGAGACGATTTCGATCAGCGGTACCCCGGCACGGTTGTAGTCGACCAGGGAGTGGGTGGAGCCAGCCAGCCTGTCACTGCCGCCGTGCACCAGCTTGCCCGCGTCTTCTTCCATGTGCAGGCGGGTGATGCCAATGCGCTTGCGGGTGGCCTCTTTGGTCTTTTTATCGATCAGCTCGATTTCTAGCCAGCCGTGCTCGGCGATGGGCAGGTCGTACTGGGAGATTTGGTAGTTTTTGGGCAGGTCAGGGTAGAAGTACTGCTTGCGGTCAAACTTAGAGTAGGGCGCAATTTGGCAGTTGAGCGCTAGCCCTGCTTTCACCGCGTACTCTAGCACCCGCTGGTTGAGCACCGGCAGTACCCCAGGCATGCCCAGCACGATGGGGTCAATGTAGGTGTTAGGGGCGGCTCCAAAGGCGGTGGAGGCCGGAGAGAAAATTTTGGTTTCGGTGCACAACTGGCAGTGAGTTTCGAGGCCGATAACGGCTTCGTACTTGGTTTTGGCGGGGGCCGCAGTGGTCATAGACCGCTCCAATGGACAATCACAGTAGCTTGCCTATTGTAGCCCTGTATGGATGAGGGGGTGGATGGGTAAGTGGATGGGTGAAGGGGTGGATGGGGCTACAGCAGAGATCCCAGGATCATGCCAACTAGGAGCACGAAGCCGAGCTGGACGTTTTGCTTAAAGATTTGGCCATAGAGGGCGAGGGCAGGCTTGTAGCGACTGAGCAGATAGAACTGGCGTGACCAAACTATCAGGGCTGCGGCTAGACCCAGCCAGTAGGGCAGCGCTAGCAGCAGCAGTAGCCCCAGCCAGATCAGCATGAGCCAGGTGCCCAGGTAGCAAAAGCCGATGAACTGAGGGGTATAATCGCCAAGAAAGAGGGCCGCAGAGTTTACCCCTAGGCGGCGATCATCGTTGCGATCGGGGATGGCGTAGACGGTGTCAAAGCCGAGGGTCCACAGCACTACAGCGATCCACAGAATCCATCCGGGCAAATCGAGGTTGTTGGTGACCGCCGCCCAGGGAATCAGCACGGCGAAGCCCCAGGCGCAGGACAACACCAGCTGCGGCACTGGAAACACCCGTTTGGCCAAGGGGTAGAACAGAATGAATGGTACCGCCAGCACGCACAGCCAAAAGGTCAGCGTGTTGAAGTAAAGCGATAGGCCATAGGCGCAGAGCAGCGACACCACCAATACCCCCAGCCCCACCTGCACCGAAAGATCGCGGGCGGCTAGGGGGCGGGTGCGGGTGCGGGCCACGTGGGGGTCAATGTTGCGATCCCACAGGTCGTTGACGACGCAGCCAGCGGCACTAGTGGCCAGGGTGCCCAGAATAATCACGCCCACTAGGGGCAGCGGCGGGCGACCTGCGGTGGCCAGCACCACCGACCACAGAGCCGGAATCATCAAAATGAGTCGCCCGGTGGGCTTATCCCAGCGCAACAGGCGAATCACGGCATCTAGGGTAGAGGGCTTGGGGGTAGAAGGTTCGGGACGGCTAGAAGGACTCGCCATAGTCGCCAGGAATCAATGCGATGGGTACAGTCTTCAGCATAGCGGCCCCAGGGCCAGGCTAGAGAGATGGCTAATGTGAAAATTGCCTAGGGCTACTTGAGACCTGAGTTTTTGACTATAAAATTTGACAATAAAAAATATGCATCTCTCAAAAGAAGTATGTAATTTCAACAACAATCTATGTTGTGATTCAGGTTTGACTTCAAGCCAGCTTCAGTAGTCATCTATACAAAGATTGATTATGCGCATTCTGCACTGTCTAACTTAGTAAATGGGTATATCAGCCTTGTTTTAACTGATCCCCAGTGGGTTTACATTGAGCAAAGCTTTTTGCAGTGGCTATTTATCAAATTATGACTATGGATAAAGCAAATATAAAGAAAAAATGAAGCTGGTTTATTTGCCCTGGTGGCCAAGGCCCAGCAAGGCTCAGGCGTTTGGGTGTTAGGGTCGAGCGATGCTCATTCTTTCTAAGGATCAAAATGTGGGGGTATGTGCAGCTTTAGGAAGCCACTATGAAATCAACGCATTGCCGGGTGTCATTTTGCAGTCGCTGCCGTTTTTATGATTCCGAGGGTCGCCGAGGGGGGGTATGTGGCCAGTTGGGGGTACCGGTAAAGGGCGGTTGGGCATCCTGCTCGTTGGCTTTACCAGTGTTTTCAGATCTTCCGGTAGACCTTCAGCCTTGCGGCTTTTTGCCCCAGCCCATAGAACTCGATTTTGCTGAGGTAATGCTTGACGCTGCGCTGCTAGAAGCGGTTTTGGATGTGCCCTCTGTATATGGTTATCAAGCTGCCGATGCCAAGCCCGCTCTCGCCCGCACCTAGGTAAGGTGCACAATCAGGCTCTAAAATACTATGGCAAGAGTGTTAATGCGATTCGCTCAATGGCGACCCAAGCAATAGTGATCCAATCAATGGTGCTCCAATCAATGGTGACCCGAGCTATTCAGGCTGCCCGCTGCCTATTTGTGGGGGCAGCCTTAGCCATGGCTATCTCTAGTGCGGCTGAGATGGCCTGATGGTGGCGACAGCGACGCGGCGCTACGCCATTATTGGTACCGGAGCCATTGGGGGGTATTACGGGGCCTGTCTACAACGGGGCGGGGCCGATGTACATTTTTTGCTGCACAGTGATTATGATCATGTGGCCCGACAGGGTTTGGTGGTTGAGTCTGTTGCCGGAGATTTTGCCTTACCCCAGGTGCAGGCCCATCGCAGCACCGCCACTATGCCCCCGGTGGATGTGGTGGTGATTGGCCTGAAGACGACCCAAAATTTTCTGCTGTCAGATTTGCTGCGGCCAATTTTGGGGCCGCAGACTGCGATTTTAACCCTGCAAAACGGGTTTGCCATTGAAGATGAGTTAGCTGAGTGGGTGGGCGATCGCCCGATTTTAGGCGGGCTGTGTTTTATTTGCTCTAACAAAGCTGGCCCAGGCGTCATTCGCCATATTGACTACGGCAGTCTACTGCTGGGGCAATATAGCCGCGATCGCCAGCCCGCCGGGGTTTCTCCCCTGGTGAAGGCGATCGCCCAAGATTTTTATGACGGGCAGGTGAGCGTTGACCTGGCTGACGATCTGCGCCTGGCCCGCTGGCGCAAACTGGTGTGGAATATTCCCTTTAACGGCCTGTCGGTGGCGATGAACGCCACCACCGCCGAGATGATGGCTGACCCCGATATTCGCCAACTGGCTGAAGATCTAATGGGGGAAGTGGTCGAGGCGGCTCAGCAGGATGGCGAAAAGCTGTCTCCGGGGCAAGGACGGCACCTGCCAGCAGATTTGATCGCTCAAATGCTGACCCACACGGAGCAGATGAACCCCTACCGCACCAGCATGAAGATTGACTTTGATCAGGGTCGCCCCCTGGAGGTGGAGGCTATCTTTGGCAATTCTTTGCGGGCGGCCCAGGCGGCAGGGGCGGGAATTCCTAGGGTTGAGATGCTGTACCACCAGCTGAAAGCGATAGATCGTCGGTTGCGGGTGGATGGATGAGTGGGCGGATAGCTGAGGCGATCGCCTGCCCGCGCCAGCAATCCTGGTGAGCAGCCTAACCTGGCGGCGGTAGCTCCCATTGAGGCTATAGCCATCGGGTCAGGACATGCCAAAGTTTTTGGAGCGGTGGCCAGTTCGCCCCCCGAGTTTTCGCCATTGAGTTTTCGCCATTGACGGTTAACCGATGTCCTAATCAAACTGGCCATCGCTACAATCCGGTAGCCAGTCTAGGTTGACCACATCTGCTTGAGTAAAGGGGCATTGCTTAGGAAATGTGTCCATCGGCAAGCCAGTTTCAATGGCTGCTTGTTTACGGGCTTTTTGATAGGCCTTGGGGACGTTTCCCCGCAGATATGCCTTGAGGCTGGGGCTGGCGTCTAAATCATCCTCAATCCGAAGTCGATGCTCAACTATGGTGCTAAGCCAGCTTTGGGAGCGCTTGTCAGCCTGATATTTGTACTTGAGTAGGTGCAGCAGTAGCACCCGCAGGTTGCTGAACACCGCTCGCTTTTGGCTGCCGCTCATATCCTCAATTTCTTCGATTAGATGCGCCAAATCTAAAGCCGAAAACCGACCATCCTTGAGCAACAAGGCCGTTGCTTCTGCCCATAGGCAAAAGTCTTGCTCATACAGCTCAGCCAGCCCATCAGGTACGGTTGGTGAGGATGTCATGCTGATCGTGCCTTCCTCAGCGGGTAAAACTATCCCCAGTTTAACCCTGGGTTCTCTCCCCAAGCTACTCCCCCCAAATCTACTCTGGCGATTCTCCCGATTCGCTGGTTTCGGCGGCAGCCACTGGCTCGACGATGGCTTCGGCCTCGGCTTCAGCCGCTTTTTTGCGGTCTTCGCGCTTTTTGCGATCGGCGGCCACCATGTCTTTCATGACTTCCTGGGCCTGGGCAAATTTCTCGAGGTTGCTGCGGTAGAGTTCTACATCTTTTGGCAGCTTATCGGTAGACATGTTGAGCTTTTCGCCCAGGGTATTGAAGAGGGCTTCGACGGTCTCTTTGTCTTTGAGGTCGTCACCCGTGGCCACGGCTTCTACCAGGGTGTAGAGGCCGATGCCAAAGGGGCGGCTGTACTTAAATTTTTCTTTGCCAGCCACCGAGGCCAGGGTGCCGCGCAGGCCGTCGCCGCCGTCGCCCAGGTTTTCAAACAGGCCTTTGAGATCGCCTAAAGACATACCGTTGACGGAGGCTTTGATCGCTTCGGCATCGCCACGATAGTGCTCTGGGGTGCTGTTGATCGAGCGGCACAGGCCGTTGAAGATGGAGTCTTTATCTCTCTCAGGCTCGTAACCGACCATGAAGCGATCAAAGGTGGTGACGATGCCCAGGGCGTAGATGGGGTCGTAGGCAAAGTCGACGTTGACCGACAACAGGTGCATTTCGACCATGAGTTCATCTACCACCCGTCGGTAGATGGAGTTGATGGGGCGAGTGTGGTGGGCGTAAAAGTCGCGCTTGGCGTCAGATACGGTGCGTACGGGTGCGTTGTTCACAGCCTAGGGTTCAAAATATTACAGTTCTTACATTGTCTCGCGTGACTGTGCCTTTGCCAACCTACTAGTCCAAAGCTGGGGATCAGCGACGGTGGAGTTTTTTCACCACCTTAGCAGCGGTGCGCTGAAGCCACAGGCGGGCCAGGCGGGGCTTGGTGAGGTGGGGGATGTCGGCGGGATGCTTGGCCTGGTGGTCAAAGAAGTGGTTAATCTCAGCCAAGATCTCCTCCAAACGAGGGATCAGGGCAGCGGCGCGGTAGGGGGCCAGATCGGCGGCGGTCATGGCTAGGGG